>CAKZOB010000032.1 GCA_937135955.1 uncultured Anaerolineales bacterium
GGCGCTGGCGCGCCTCGCCGAGTGTAGCGAGGCTGGGGGTGAGGTAAAGCGGCAAGCGGTTTGATGCAATCCCCCTGGGGGCGCAGTATACTTAGCGTCACAAGGTTAGGTTGTTTTTGCCCTGTGGAAAGGATTTTTTCTGCCGTGAGTGACAGCCAGGCCAAGCCCCTGCGCGTGATCAACAGCGTCGCGCCGATTCGCATCTGCGACAACGGCGGCTGGACGGACACATGGTTTTCGGGGCACGGCGAAATCTTCAACATCGGCGTCTACCCCTACGTCGAGGTACAGATCAAGGTCTATCCGGTCACAGGCCGCCCACACCGCATCATCCTCTACGCCGAAAACTACGGCGACATCTATCCCATCGTGCCCGGCCACTCGGAATGGGATCGGCATCCCTTGCTGGAAGCGGCCATCGAGTACATGCGCGTGCCCGACGACATGGCGCTGCACATCACCGTCTACTCCGAAGTGCCCGCCGGTTGCTCGACCGGTACGTCGGCCTCGATCACGGTGGCGCTGATTGGCGCGCTCGACCGGCTGACGCCCGGCACCATGACCCCGCACGAGGTCGCCTATGCCGCGCACCGCGTGGAGACGGAAATGCTCGGCCTGCAGAGCGGCATTCAGGATCAACTGTGCGCGGCCTACGGCGGGATCAACTTCATCGAAATGTTCCAGTATCCCTACGCCACGGTGTCCAGCATCTACGTGCCCAACTCGATCTGGTGGGAACTGGAACGGCGGCTGGTGCTGGTCTTCGTGGGCAAGGCGCATCAGTCGTCGGCGGTGCACGAGCAGGTGATCAAGAAACTGGAAGAAGGTGGGCCAGAGCATAAGGCGCTCGACAAGCTGCGCAAGACGGCGGAGATGGCCCGCGATGCTGTCTACGCGGGCGACTGGGAAGCGCTGGGCCGCTCGATGATCATCAACACCGAAGCACAGGGCGAACTGCACCCCGCCCTGATCAGCGCCGATGCCCATCAGATCATCGAGATCGCCAAAGCTAACGGTGCGATCGGCTGGAAGGTCAACGGAGCGGGCGGAGATGGCGGCTCGATCACCCTGCTGTGTGGGCCGACTTCCAGCGAAAAGCGTCGTATGATCCAGGCGATTGAGGAAGCCAACCCGCGCTTCAAGAGTCTGCCCATCTATCTGAGCCGCTTCGGCCTGCGCATCTGGGAATAGCGCCCCGCGGGCTAACCTGGCAACTCACCGCCAAGGCACAGAGAACGCGCAGGACAAAGCCAGAGACACCTCTCTGTGCTTCTCTGCGGCCTCTGTGCCTCTGCGGTTCAAGATGTCTATCCTGGCTGTCAGGGTTGTGCCTGTGTCCAGCCCCCAGCCGGATCGAGCAGCAACACTTTCAGGCCATTGAAGGCACGGATTTCCTGCACCTGGAGGCGGCGCGTGCTCAACCATTCCCCCAACGTCGTCAGCGAGGGATCGAAGGGATCGAAGTCTGGCATCACGCCCAGGCGGTGCACGTCCTCGTTGGGGTTGCGGTAGATCACCCACAGCCGGTCAGCTTGCTGAGCGAGCACGTCCGGGTCGGCCATTTCTGCCAGCATCACCAGGCGCACCGACCGCACCTCGTCCTCGCCAGCCAGATAGGGGTCGGTCTGCGCATAGTAGCGGGTGAACGCTTCGTAGGTGTTATCGCGTTCGAGCAGGATAGCATCGCCCGGCTGCACCCGTTCGGCCACATACGCCGCGGCGTCAGGCCAGTCCTCGCGGCGGAAACTGCCGTCGTAGAAGGAAAACAATACCATGTAGAGGTTGGTGCCGATGATCATCCCCAGGGCCACACGCCACATCTGCGGCGAGAAGCGGTACCAGCCCTGGACGATCAACACCAGCAGGGCGGGTAGAAAGACCATGAAGTAGCGATCCACGTAGATCGAGACGATTAGCGTAGAGAGTAGAAAGGTGAAGGTCAGCGGCCCGACGAACAGCCACAGCCAGTAGAAGTTATGTTCGTTGCGGCGTTGTTCGCTCAGCGCGTAGCTCACGCCGAAGACCAGCCCCAGCGTGACGATCATCAGCCCCGGCACCAGCGCCCACTCGAATTCGCCATTGTAGCCCAGCGTCATGTTCCACAGCGTCAGGGGGATGTCGCGCAATTCTGGCCGCGCGATCCACTGCGTGACCTCTTTGTCCAGCCGACTCAAGACCACATAGGTCCAGGTGAGCGCCGGAACAGCCGCCACGATCTGCGCGGCCACCCACTGACGGAACCAGGGGCGTAGCCTGCGCTCGGCCAGGTAGGCGAAAGCGAAGAGCATCCCCTGTGCGCCCAGCAGCGCCGCCGTCGTGAAGTGCGTGGCGTAGGCTATCAGGCTGGTCAGCGTGAAGACAAGCCACACCCGCCGCGAACGGTGTCCACGCCAGAGCTGGAAGAAGCTGAAAGTGACGATCAGGCTCAGTACGAAGACCATCGAATAGGGCCGCGCTGTGCGCGACAGCCACACATGGAAGGGGTTCACCGCCAGCAGCGCCCCCGCCCACAGCGCCATCTCGCGGTCGCGATAGAAGCGCAGGACGACCGCCATCAGCAGGGCGATGCCCAGCAACCCCAACAGCGCCGAAGGCAGCCTCAACAGCGCTTCGGTGGAGTTGGGCAGCAGCCGCAGCGACCAGAAATAGAGCGGCGTCTGATTACCCGCGGACATGAGCGACCTGAGCGATTCGCGGAACGGAGCCTGTGCGCGCAAGGCAGTCAGCACCTCGTCCGTCCACAGGCTGGCCGTGCCCAGGTTCCACAGACGCAGAAGCAGGCCGACGACCATGACCAGCAGCGCCCCAACAAAGAAATAGCTGGGGCCTACTCGCTCGCGCCGACCAAAGCGCGTATCCGCACCATAGATTCTTCGCGCGTCCGCGACTGCCGATCCCGCGTCCATATGTACACGCATAGATTGCCTTCGCTGTATGTACAAGGCCGTACCTCTGCTCCCGTTTCCCCGCGGCCTATCATCTGGCCGGGGTGAGAATGCCGGGCTATTGCCGGGCGCAAAGAAGGAGGATGCAGCGTATCTGTCCTTCTTTAACCTCGCGGTTAAGGCCACAGTGGTCAAGACCCAGGGCTATTTTGCCCGAATCAGCGGGCTTGTCAAGATACGCTCGCCGGGCGCTCGCCCTGTGGAGCGCGCACCTGGGTGCATGCAAAGGTTGTCAGCGACCTTGCCGCGCCCGATGCCCCTCATCCCCCGGCCCCTTCTCCCGCGCTGCGGGAGAAGGGGAGCGCTCGTGCGAGAGACAGTAAGTCCCCTCGCCCCGCGACGCAGTCGCGAGGGCGAGGGGATTGAGGGGTGAGGGGCGGCAGACTGCTGCAAACAGCCCGTCACATTTGCGCGCACCCCGTGCGCCTCCGGGTGTGGTGGAGAAGCGCTTTTTTGTTAAAGTCCCCGGTTTCATTCTCCTGTGAACAGAAAAAGAGGCGCGATCCTCCACCCAGGTATTATCGAATCGAACATCTGTCTAGTCGGGAGAGGAGGAACCTATGACTGAGAGGACACGCCTTGTCTCGCTGGCTGTCCTGGCGAGCCTCGTTCTGGCGCTGGTGGGGATCGGCCCCGTCAGCCCGGCACGCGCCGCAGGAGAAAAGTGGCTCGTGCTGGATCGCATCTCTTCGGGCTGCTTCAGTGGGCAGACCGCGTTCAAAGTAGAGTTCCGCAATCTGGTAGCCGGTAAGCGATACTACCTCGACACAATTGTCAAGGACCTCGCTGGCACCGTCTATATGGACGAGTATTTCTCGGCTATTGCCCCTGATCCTGTTGTATTCGACGACGACTGGATCGTCGTCAACAAGAACGATCGCGGCCTGCGGACCGGTTCGTTCCCCCTGCCCGCCGGTCAGGTGCTGGCGATGACCGTCACCCTGCGCGATCGCTACCGTCAACCGCTGTGGACGACCATCGTACACTTCACCTGCGAAGGGGAGGACTTCGGCATTGCCAGCATCCCCGGCTGCGATCAGTTTGTGCCAGTTTCGGCGTCGTCGGTAGTGGGCACCTTCGTGCTCAACGCGCCGCTCTACTGGGCACCCGGCGAACTGGTGCAGCCCTATACCGAGATTCCGGCGGGCAAGACCGCCTGGGTGATCGGCGTTGATCCCAGCGGTCAGTACTACAAGATTGTCTGGGTGTGCAACGTGCTCTACGTGCCACGCTACACCATGGGACCAAACTTCGACTCCGTGTGGACGGGCCGACCGCTGCCAACCGGCAACGGGCACTGAGCACACTCGCGCTCCCGAAGATCACACAGATGCCCCGGTCGTTCTGGCCGGGGCGTTCTTATCGGCGGGGAACGCTAGCTCTGGCGCTGGAAGGTGATGAAGCGGGCGATCTCGCGGTCGGATAGTTCGCGGGGCGGCGTCACGAAGAAGTAACCATCCGCCCACAGTGGCTGCCCAAAGGTCAGATCGGGGAACTCGGCGGCGCTGCGTTCGGCAGTCGCTGCCATCAGGCGGGTCATCACCTGGTCGGGCTGGAGACTCTGGGGCAGCCCAAGGGTCATTTGCACATAGTCGCTGTGAATGGCGAGCGCTTCCACCGCCCAGCCCTCTTGCTGCGCGAATTCCTTCAGCCAGCCCGCTAGTTCCTGGGCGAACTCGCCGCGCAGTTCCAGGCGCGGATCGTGCGGAATCCACAGGCAGGTGTAGCCCACCGTTGGCGCGGGCGGGGGCGGCGCGGGCGCTTCCGGCTCTGGGACTGCGACCGCAACGGGTTCGACGGCTTCCGGTTCGGCAACCGCAGCCTGCGCCGACGGTAGTGAGGGACGGCGCGGCCTGGTGCGCGCGGCGGGCAGCTCTGGCACTTCTGGCACCAGGTTGAGCGATTCGCCCAGGCGACGCGCCTGACGGCGGATGGTGCGCAGCGACGTATTGGCCCCGAAGACCATGCTGAGCACCATGTTGCCCTCGACCACCATGCTGTAGAGCAGGAACTCGCCCACTTCGGGCAGGGTGATATAGCGGGTCAGCGCATCCGACGGGGCCGACGCAGTGCGCCAGGCTGCGTCCACGATTTCGAACAGGCGCTGCATGACCGGCGCGGGCAATTCCCCGGCGTGCGCCAGCAGACGACCAGGGCGACTGAGCAGCGTGGCCTGCGCCGAGCTTTCCAGCGAATACTGCGTCAGATTGACGGCTATCTGCGCGATGTCTCTTTCGTCGTCGGCCTCAGCGGCGACTTCCTCACTGTCCAGCAGGCGCGCCGCTTCTTCAACCGGCACGGCGATCAATCCTTCCTCTTCCAGCGGCACGACCGGCGCGGGCGGCTGTTCCGTCTCCCAGGTCGGTGCAGGCATCGTCTCCTCGCGCTCCGCCCCGGCGACCCACTCTATCGCAGCGGCGGGCATCTGTTCGGGCGCGGCGGGTTCTTCGGCCAGCAGCCAGGGTTCGACCTCGCCAACAGGCTCGGTGGACACCGCGTCCGCTTCCGGGCCAACTTCCGTCGGTTCTTCCCAGGTCAATTCGGGCGCAGGCTCAGCGACAGGCGGAGCGAACGTTTCCTCGTCTGCTTGCGCGAACTGCCAGGCATCGGGCGCGGCCTCGGTACGCACGCCCTCATAGAACAGCGCGGTGATGTCCATGTCGTCGGCGCTCCCACCGGCAGCAACGTCGGCCAGTTCGCGCAATTCGTCGGGCACGTCCATCTCCTGGGGCAGACCGAGATCGGCACCTGCGCCTGCGTCCTCGTCTGCCAGCGGACGCGCTGACGGCTGCGTATCCTCAGCGCGGTGCAGCGCCTCGCCCTGCAGCCGGTCGAAGATCGCCTCCAGGTCGCGGGCGTCGGCCAGGCGCGTGCCCTTGCCCCACGACGGCAGCGGCTTGAGGCGCGGCTGACGCGGCAACACCGGCGACAACTGCTCTTCGATCTCCGCCAGCAACTGCGACAGCGAGAAGTCGTCGCCCGCTTCGGCGCTGCTGACCGCGGCGAGTGCCGCCGTCGCCGGATAGTGGCGCGAATCTTCTTCGGCCAGCGGCGGCTCGACGAACGCTTCGGGTTCGGGAGAAGGCTCCCCCGGCACTTCGAACGGCTCTAACCCCGGTTCGGTCAGCCAGGCGGGAGCTTCTTCGGCGGCCATAGCCTCCGGCGCGACCAGGTCGGCGGGGTCGGGTTCGACGCGCGTGCCCGTCGGTCGGCTGTAGCTCGGCTCGTCATATTGCGCCTCGTCCACCTCTTCGCCCGCCAACACCCCTTCGAAGGACGGCTCGAACAGCCCACCGATCACTTCGCCGATGGTGGTGTCTTCGGGAGTTGTTTCGTCGGTTGACCCTGCGGGGCTGGTGCGACGGATGGCGTCCAGCACGTAGTCAATGGCCGACTCGCTGTCAGTAGTCAGCCCAAGCTGACCGGAGTCGGCGGCAATGGACGCCAGCAATTCCTCCAGGCGCGTGCGGCGCTGCAGGTTCATATCGGGATCGCGTAGGGACTCCACCAGATCGTGGAAAGCGCGGTCATCGGGCGAACGCTCGTAGTGCTCTGGCGGAGTCTGGGCCACGGCGTCGAGCACGTCGCCGAACTCGGCGGCGTCCGGTTCGCCAACGTGCGTGGCCAGGAATTGCCGCACGCCCTCCAGATCGTGCGGAGGCACGGTCGGTGTGTCGTCGTGACGCGCTGGCGGTTCGGGGAAAGGCCGCTCTGTCTCATCCCAACCCGCCGCGCCGAGCAGTTTCTCGAACGTGCCCGTATCGGGCAGGCGACGGGTCGGCTCTGGCTCTTGCTCTTCGTCGAGAGCACGGGTGGGAGGCGGTTCGGCTTCCTGCCAGTCGTCGAACAGCAGGGTAGCCCCTCCTGCTTCCTCCTGATCCAGGAGGCGGGTCGCGCCCCCTTCGGCGTCCGCTTCCTCCAGCAACCAGGTGGTGGGCAGCTCGCCCGGCCACTCCTGCGGCGGCGCGCCCTGCTCAACCGGCGCTCCGCTCTCGTCCAGCAACAGCGTCGAAGGCAGTTCTTCGTCCTGATCCAGGGGGCGGGTTGCGCCCCCTTCGGCGTCCGCTTCCCCCAGCAACCAGGTGGTGGGTAACTCGCCCGGCCACTCCAGCGGCGGCACTTCCTGACCCCCCTCCGGCGCAGGGGCAGATGCTTCCGGCTCAGGGGAAGGCGGGGCCAGGGGTGGGATGGTCTCCCACTCGCCATCGTCTTCCCGAACGTGCCCCAGCCGACCTGTCTGCAACCGGTCGAAGATCTCGAACTCGGCCAGCAATTCGCTCATGTCCGGCGCGGCGGGCATGGGCGCTGACTCCTCAGGGGCGGACGCTTCGTCCACCTCGTCCAGGTCGTGCAGGCCCTGCTGAATGAAGTCCCGTTCCTCCGGGCTGAAGAGGCGCGTCGGCGGGCGTGTAGCGGGTGCTTCTTCGTCAGCGGCAGGTTCGGCGGGCGAGGCTGACCCGAAGACAGGCAGGGCGGGCGAGACGAACTCGTCCGTCACTTCGCCCTCCGGCGGCGTAATCACCGGCCCCTCGACGCGCCCGATGACCTCACCCAGATAGGCGATCAGTTCGCGGGCGGTGAACGGCTTGGGAATGGCCCCCTGCACATCCATTGCCTCGGCCAGAGCAGCCTCGGCCTCATCGCGCGGCATCATGATCACTGGCAGATCAGGGCGCACCTGCCGGATCATGCGTACCAGTTCCTGCGGATCCATGTCCACCGGCTCAAAATCCACCAGCGCCGCGTGATAGGTGCTGTGCAGAAGGGCCTCGTGCGCAGCCTGACCGTTGGCGGCCAGGTTGACGCGAAACTGACCGGTGCTCTCCAGCGCCCCCTTGAGAGTGACGATGAAGGAAATATCGGAGTCAACCAACAACAGCCGTGTGATCATGGTCGGCCCGCCCGCGGATGGTACGCCGTGTGTTGACTTCATTGTACTGCGAGCAAGGGCGCGGGGCAATTGGAGGCGGGGGTGCTGCAGGGGGATTGCATCAAACCGCTTGCCGCTTTACCTCACCCCCAGCCTCGCTTCGCTCGGCTTGCCTCCTCCCCGACGCGGGGAGGGGGCGGCGAGGCGCGCCAGCGCCGAGCGGGGGTGAGGTAAGCGCCTCCGCACCAGGCAAAGCGTTGAGACCCTTTGCTCGCACGCAGTTTGAGGGGTGCGTTTCACAACAGTTCACCCCAGAGCGGGGCTTCAGACCCCCAGGTAGCCCTCGCCCGCGTCAGCGCTGGGAGGGTATTACCAGATGGTGTGCAGGTTCGCCGCCTGGATTTTTGCGTCGCGGCTGATGACAGGCACCTGCAAATGCAGAGCCGTTGCGGCAATGATGCGGTCGGGCATGTCGGGCACGTCGGCGCGAGAGATACGCTGGAGCGCCTGGATGGTTTCGATACCCAGAGGCAATTCGACAAAAACGCTCTGCGGAGACCGGATCTCGGCGATCATGCGCGCCAACGTTTGGCGAGGCACACGACCTTTTTCGACCAGGTAAACGGTCTCCACCAGGGTGATTACCGACACGCCGATATCGTCACCCGCCTGAGTAGCATCATCAATGATCTGCTTGGCTCTCTCAGACAAACGACGGTCGGCGTCAAGATACCAGATGAAACTGTGGGTGTCCGCCACGGCGACAATCATCTACCGATGTCCTCACGTGGGAAATCCCGCCACATCTCCTGACGCACCTGATCAATATCCTCACTAGAGATGTCCAGTTTCAGATCGGCCAGCACGCCGTAAGATGACTTCTTGGGCCGCTCTTCCGACTCCTCGACCAGCGTAGGCGCGATCTGAGCGATCAGGCGTGCGCGTTCCGACCGTGAAAGCTGCATGGCCAGCCTGTACACCGTCTCATAAGATAGCGTGTGCTCGGCCATCGTTGTCTCCTCCAATGCCGTCTCTCTCCATTATACGGCATCCGCACCGTATCTGCGTCTGACGCCGGATCGCGCAGTTGTGAGCGCACCGACCTTGCCGCTACAATGAGGGTACGCCCGCAGCGGGCGTCTGTGACCAGATGTTGGCGAAAGGACGGAGTGAGCATGAGCGCAATTGGCGCTTTTACCTTTGTTCTGCACAGTCACCTGCCCTATGCGCGGCTGGCCGGGCGCTGGCCGCACGGTGAAGAGTGGATTCACGAAGCAGCCAGCGAAACCTACATCCCCCTGCTCAATGCGCTCTACGATCTGCGCGAAGAGGGCGTGCCCTTCCGCCTGACGATCGGCATCACCCCCGTGCTGGCCGAGCAACTGGCCGACCCCGATGTGCTGGATCACCTGGACGAATACCTGGACGACAAGATCGCCCGCGCCAAACAAGATGTACTACGCTTTCGCGGCGAAGAAGAGGCGCGCCCCGTCCCCCGCGAAGAAGCCGAAGAGGGTGAGTTGCCCGCGGTGGATCGCGCGGGGGTCAGCGCGGCGCTGTCCGCCGCGCCGCCGCGCCCAGCGGGCAACCCGCACCTGGAATATCTGGCCCGCTTCTACCTGGCGTATTACGAGCGGGTCAAGGACGCGCTGGACCGCCGCTTCGGGCGCGACCTGATCGGTGCGTTCAAGCGCCTGCAAGACGAAGGGTTCATCGAAATCATCACCTGCGCGGCCACACACGGCTACCTGCCGCTGCTGGGCACGGATTCGGCCATTCGCGGGCAACTGCGGACAGGCGTGCAGAGCTACCGGCGCTTCTTCGGGCGCGCGCCGCGCACCATCTGGTTGCCAGAATGCGCCTACCGCCCCGCCTACTACGACGAAACCGGACAGATTCGCCCCGGCATTGAGCGCTTCCTGGCCGAACAGGGATTGCGGCTCTTTTTCAGCGAGACGCACCTGATCACCGGCGGCGCGCCGGTCGGCGTGGCGGCGGGCGAGGCCATCGGGCCGTATGGCGAGATCAAGCGGCGCTACCTGGTGCCCATGTCCGCCGCGCCCATGCCCGCGCAGCCACTGACCACCTTCCGCGCCTACTACGTCAGCGACACCACCGCCGGCCCGCACGCCGACGAACACAGCGGCGTGGCTGTCATCGGGCGCAACAACGAGACGGGGCAGCGGGTGTGGTCGGCGCAGTGGGGCTACCCCGGCGACTTCGACTACCGCGAATTCCACCGCAAAGACGGCATCAGCGGGCTGCAATACTGGCGCGTCACCGGCGCAAAGGTAGACCTGGGCGACAAGGACTTCTATCATCCGGACTGGGCAGAACACAAAGTGCGCATGCACGCGCAGGACTTCGCCGCCCTGGTGGAGCGCATCCTGCAGGCGCAGTGGGATCACGGCCTGGGCTATGGCATCATCGCCTCCAACTATGATACCGAGCTGTTCGGTCACTGGTGGTTCGAGGGCGTGGACTGGCTGAAAGAGGTGCTACGTCTGCTGGCCGCCAACCCCAAGGTAGACCTGGTGACCGCTTCCGAATACCTGGAACAGCACCCCCCGCAGCAGGTGATTCACCTGCCGGAGGGCAGTTGGGGCGCGGGCGGCACGCACTTCACCTGGGACAACAACGACACGCACTGGATGTGGGCACCCATTCACGACGCCGAACGGCAGATGCAGCGCCTGGCCGATCGCTACCGCGACCGCTACGAGGACGACGCATTGCGCAGCGTGCTCAATCAGGCTGCCCGCGAACTGGTGTTGCTGGAAAGCTCGGACTGGCCCTTTCTGGTCACCACCGGGCAGGCGCGGCAATACGCCGTGCAGCGCTTCAGCCAGCATCTGGAGCGTTTCCTGACCCTGGCGCACAGCGTCGAGCGCGGTCAGCCGGACGTGGCGCTGGCGGCACAACTGTGGGAGAAAGACCGCCTCTTCCCCGACATTGACTATCGCTGGTGGTGCAGCGGGTAGCTCTCAGCAGTCAGCGAACAGGGGGCGTTGCCCTCACTGAGTGCTGATAGCTAAAAGCTGGTAGCTGGCCGTCAACGGCTCGCATTGCACAGGCGGGCGCTTGCGTCTATCATCAGCGCCGGGGGAATTGCTTTGCGGGGAACAGGAGACGACCGCATGGCCAGAAAACACAATCACAAGCGCCCGCTGGCAGACCCGCCAGAGATCACCCTGGGCATTGACCTGGGCGGCACCAAGATTCTGGCCGCCGTGGTGGATGAGCAGGGGCGCATCCTGGGCGAGGCCAAGCACAAGACCCGCGCCGAACGAGGGGTGGACGAGGTGATCGCCCGCATCGCCAAGACCGCTCAGGAAGCTGTCGCCAACGCGCACCTGGATATGAGCGCGATCGCAGCGGTGGGCATCGGCGCGCCCGGGGTGGCCGATCACCTGACCGGCGTGCTGGAGTTTGCGCCCAACCTGCCCGACTGGACGAACGTCCCGCTGGGAATGCGCCTGCAACAGTTACTGGGCGTGCCGGTGCTGGTGGAAAACGACGTGAACGCGGGCACTTATGGCGAAGCCACTGCGGGCGCGGCCAGAGGCTACGGTTCGGTGGTCGGGGTCTTTCCGGGGACGGGCATTGGCGGCGGCATTGTGCTCGACGGCAGGCTGTGGCGTGGCGCACGCAACGCCGCCGCCGAGATCGGGCACATGGTGGTGCTCATTGATGGGCCACAGTGCGGCTGCGGGCGGCGCGGCTGCATCGAGGCGCTGGCCTCGCGCACAGCCATCGAGCGCGACATCCTGGGCGAGATTCGCGGCGGGCGCTCCAGCCTGGTGACCCAGTGGATTGATGTGGAGGGCGAGCCAATCACCAGCGGGGTACTGGCCCGCGCCCTGGAAGAAGGCGACGCCGTAGTGACCGATGTGATGATCCGGGCCGCCTACCATCTGGGGGTCTTCACGGCCAGCGTGGTTAACGCCCTCGATCCGGAATGCATCGTTTACGGGGGCGGCTTGATCGAAGCCTGCGGACGCTTCCTGCTGCCCATCATCCGCAACACGACCTACCGCTACCTGATCCGCCCGGTCGCGCCGGAGAACCTACCCATCCTGGAAGCCGCATTGGGCGACAACGCAGTGGTCATTGGCTGTGCCATGCTCGCCAGCCAGCACATGCGGGTGCTGGGGGAATGACAAATCATCGCCTGCTGAAAGGCAGGCGATTGGCCAGCAGCGCCGACAGATCGAGCTGTAGCAGTTGGCGCGACTGCGTCGAGCGCGCGTCCACTGGTTTGAAGGGCAGATGGATGGCGAACTCGCTGCCCACATCGATCACGCTCTCCACCGACACATAGCCGCCGTGCACTTCGGCGAAGCTCTTGACCAGGCTCAGCCCCAGGCCAGTGCCGCTGACGTGTGCATAGCGCGGGTCTTTGACGCGCACAAACGGCTCCCAGATGAGGTCTAGCTTGTCGGCGGGAATGCCATAGCCATTGTCGCGCACGCGCACCACGGCGTACTCCCCTTCCACCCCCAGCGATACCTCGATGCGCCCGCCGTCCGGCGTGTACTTGATGGCGTTGGAGATCAGATTCTCAATCGCCTGCAGGATGAGCACTGCATGCCCCATCATAGTTGGGAGTTCGGAGACATTGCAGGTGTAGGTGAGCGTCTGATGCCGCTTGCGGGCTTCTTCCTCGTTGCGCTTGACGGCGCGCTCGACCAGCGTCGCCAGCTTATAGGGAGTCATCGTGTCGTGTCCCAGCGACGAGGCTATTTCCAGATCGGTCACGTCGCGCACCAATGCTTCCATGCGCTCCAGGCTGCTGATCAACATGCGTTTGAGCATCTGTCGCTGTTCGGGCGTGATGTCCGGCTCGTCCAGGAGCTGAACAGGGTTGTGCGCCAGCATCAGCAAATTGCCCAGATCGTGGGTGAGCACGCGCGTCAGGTTGGCCTTCATGCGGTCAATGCGGCGCATCTCGGTTACGTCCTGGGCGACGGCAACGTAGCCTTCCACCGCGCCTTCGGGCGACTGAATGGTGGCCACCTGCAACACATACTCTCCCGCGCGCCCCAGCGAGACCTCCACTGTGCGGTCGAGTGTGTCTATCAACGTGTGCAAGGGGGGCGCGTCTTCCGGCAAGAGGCTTTGCAACACATCCAGCACGCGCTCGCCCCGGATGCTCTCGAACGACAGGCCCCACCGTTCCAGCACGCGCTTGGCTTCGCGATTGGCCAGTTGGGCGCGGCCCTGCGCGTCGCAGACGATCACCAGGGCGGGCGTGTGATTGAGCACCGCCTCCAGGTGACGCTGTTCCTGGCGCACGGTGGTGTGTAGCTGCGCTTTGGCGATGGCGGTCGCGGCCTGCGGAGCCAGCATCATCAGCACATCTTGAATGTCCTGCAGGTCTACCAGACCGCGCCGCTCGCGTACTACCTGCAGCACGCCCAGCACTATCCCCCGGTAGAGCAGCGGCACGCCGAACCAAACCGCGTCGGGGGGCACTGCCTGATGCAGCGTGCCGGTGACCCCGCGCCAGTCGTGCGGGCTGGTGAGCACCTGCGGTCGCCCCATGCTGGCGATGCGGCTGGCGTATTCGCCCCCGAAGTCAATCTGCCGCCCCACCAGGCTGTCGGGCAGGTTATAGACGGCGCTGACCACCAGGCTGCGGTCGGGCTGCACCAGTTGCACCATGCCCGCCAGCCCGTCCACCAGGCGCACAGCCTCTTCGACAATGCGCGCCAACACGGTCTCGATAGCCAGGTCGTCGGCAATCAGCCGCGCCACCTGACTGACGGCGCGTTGTCGCTGTTCGGCGCTGTCCAGGCGCAGGTAAAGCTGAAAATTGCGCACCGCCGTGGCCACCTGTGCGGCGAAGAGGCAGCCCAGTTGCAGGTGTGCGCCGTTGAACTGTCCGGGCCGGTCGGAGAAAAAGGCGACAAAGCCGATCAAGCGCTGTTCGACGACCATGGGCAGGCGCATGTACGACCATGCCTCCGCCGCCGCCGCTTCCCGCACGCGAATGGCCGAGGGCAGCATATCGGGCAGCCGCTCGCGCAGCAACACCTCGTCGGAAAGGTAGGCTAGACGCTCTTCAGGGGAGAGCGCTTGCAGGTGCTCGCGACACACGGTGAGATACTCTGTGGGGACGCCCAAATGCAGGGCGTCAGTCAGGTCAGAATAGTCTTCGGTAGTGAGCAGGACAGAGATGTCGTCGGCGTCCACCGCGGTGCGCCCGATCTCGCGCAGGTCGCCGACAATGTCCATGGTGTTGAGCGCGCCAGAAATGGCGAAAGACGCCTGCAGCAGCCCTTCCAGGTAGCGAGCGCGCGTGCGCAGCGCCGCGTAGTCGCCGCCAGTGGTGTGATGCATGGCCCGCTCAGTCAGGTACTCGACGGTGGCCAGCAAGTCGTCGGGGGAAACATCGGGCAACACATAGCGATCCACTTCCGGATAGGGCGGCGTCGTTGGCCTGGTAGCCATGTCGTGATTGGCAATGAGGATCAGCCCGGCGTGCGTCCAGCGACGACGGACTTCGCGCAACACTGCCCCGATATCCACATCCTGCAACGCGGCGTCGAATACCAGGCAGCAGGCCATGCCCAGTTCGATGGCCCGCAGGGCGGCGCGTGGGGTCAAGACATGCACCACATCGACTTTTTCGGCGATAGTATGCAGCAGCGGCGTCGGCGGGCCAAGCCAGATCACCGCGCAAGGGTCTCCAGCCCCCTTATTCAGCGGATCATCCATGAAGTCCGCCCTCGACAGAAGTCTACAGGCGCGCCCTCCTTCGCCCCCGCGAAGAAAGAGCACTTCCCACCCGTTTGCCCTCAGTATAGCATGAAGGCTTACGGCGCAAAACCGGTTGGGTTGCCCTTCACACCCTCGAAGTGTGAAAAATCTTTCGTCATTTCACAATAATACTTATAGCGTCAGGCTAACAGTTTGTGGATTTTACGCGGATTTTACGCCCCGCTCGCGCCACACACGATCATTGGCGCTATAATTGAGATGAACTATGCACACAGTCTGGCCGAATGGTCAGCAGGAGAAGCCAAGCGTGAACATTTACCGTCCTCAACCTCAGGCAAACGTATTGGGCACGCGCGTAGACCTGCGCGCAGTGATGAAAGAAGTCTATTTGTGGATGACGCTGGGGCTGCTGACCAGCGCCATCGTGGCGACGCTGTTCGCCGTCACCGGCCTGACAGCGGCGATCTTTCCCGTGCTGATCGTCGCGCCGTTCGCGCAGATCGGGTTGGTATGGTATCTCAGCGCGCGCATTCAGCGCCTGGAAGCGAGCCGGGCCACAAACCTGTTTCTGCTCTTCGCGGCGGTGATGGGTGTGTCGCTCTCCACCGTCTTCTACTGGGCCGACCTGACGGACATCTACCTGGCTCTCTTTGCTACGGGGGCCATGTTCGGCGCGATGAGCATCGTCGGCTATACTACCGAGATGGACCTGTCGCGGCTGGGCAGCCTGCTCTTCATGGCGCTGATCGGCTTGATCGTGGCCTCCATTGTCAATCTGTTCTGGGCCAGCGAGACGCTCTACTGGCTGGTGAGCTACGCCGGCGTGCTGATCTTCGTCGGCCTGACGGCCTACGATACGCAGTGGATCAAACGGCAAGGCGAGGCGCTGGAATTGCAGGGCGTCAACAGTGGCGCGGCGCTGGTGCGTCAGGTGGCGATCATCGGCGCGCTCAAGCTCTATCTGGACTTCATCAACCTGTTTCTCTATATCCTGCGCATCGTCAGCCGCGAGCGCTAGCCATACGATAGCGGACATCACAGCCCTGGTAGCTCGCCAGGGCTTTTTTTCTTTTCCCCCTGGCCAGCCGGTTTCATGTTACGATCTGGCGCGTTGACAAGGCATCCTCACCGGAGACTTCCCAATGAACAACGACGCCAAAGCGCTCACCCAGAAGCAGTTCGGCGCTCACGCCGAAGGCTACGTCACCTCGCCCACGCATCGCGCCGGCTACAGCCTGGAGCGGCTGATCGAACTGCTTGCGCCGCAGCCGGGTCAGCGTGCGCTCGACCTGGCAACGGGCGGCGGACACACCGCCCTGGCCCTGGCGCGCGCCGGAACCTGGACGGTAGCGGGCGATCTCACACGGCCCATGCTGCACGCAGCGCGCGCCCATCTGCGCCAGCAGGGAGCCGCCGACGTGAGCTTTGTGCGCCTGGATGCTGAACACCTGCCCTTCGCGTCGGCCTCGTTCGACGTAGTGACATGCCGCATCGCGCCGCATCACTTCCCGGATGTGGCGCAGTTTGTGCGCGAATGCGCCCGTGTGGTGCGCCCCGGTGGCCTGGTGGGTGTGGTAGATCAACTCTCCCCCGCCGACCCGCGCACCGCGCGCTATGTGAACGCTTTCGAGCGCCTGCGCGATCCCAGTCACGTCTGGGCCTACAACCGCGCCGAATGGCACGGCTTCTTCGGCGCTGCCGGGCTGGAAGTGCTGCACTACGAGGAATTCGATACGGAGCAGGTGCTGGTGTCGTGGGCGGCGCTGATGGGCTGCGACGAGGCGACAGTGACGCGCTTGCGGGCAATGCTGGTACAGGCCCCTGCCCCCGTCGTTGCATGGCTGGAGCCGCGCGACGTGCTCACTCCCGAAGCGCGTTTCAGCATCCGTCAGTTCCTGCTCGTCGGTCGGCGGGAGGGCTGAGAAGCGCTCACGTTCGTGCTACAATGGAGCGGAGAGAGGAGAGCAAATCATGCTGAAAACGGTGCGGATTAAGAACTTCCGTGGCTTTACCGACCTGACTCTCGACAACCTGGAACGGGTGAACCTGCTAGCTGGCGCGAATGGAGTGGGGAAGACGGCCCTGCTGGAGGCGCTTTTTCTGCATGTTGGCGCGCACAATCCTGAAATCGGAATGCGGGTCAATGCTTTTCGTGGCTTGACGGCGTTCAAAGCCGATCTGGATGATCTCTTCGCGCCTCTTTTTCACCGATATGCCCTGGACTCTTCAGTTGAGATCGCCAGTACGGACGAACAAGGGGTTGAACGGACTCTGAGTATTTGCCTGACCGAAAGCTCGTTAGCTACGCTGGGGCCGTCGAATGGCAACGATCGTCCGGATTCGCTCTCGACGGCGATCAGCCCCCGCGGAGTACGCTTTGAATATACAGACAATGAGGGGAAAAGCGTAATCTCCAACGGCTGGTTGACAACTGAAGGATTGCGCTTTCAGGTGGGGAAACCATGGGGAGGACAGGCGATCTTCCTATCAACGCGCTATCATAACCCCGCGGAAGACGCACAGCGTTTCAGCGAGCTAGCCGTACAACTGCAGCATCAACCGCTGGTGGAAACCCTCAAGCTGGTCGAACCTCGTCTCTCCAATCTCAGCGTGCAGGCCATGGGCAATATACCCCTGGTATATGGTGATGTTGGCCTTGGGCGCTTGATCCCGGTTGACTTGATGGGCCAGGGGACAAGTCGGCTGCTATCCATCATGTTAGCCATCGTCAGCCAGCAGTCTAGCACGGTGCTCATTGATGAGGTTGAGAACGGCCTGCACTATTCGATCATGACTCAGGTATGGATGGCCATCGCCAGAGCAGCCCGCGCCGCAGATGTACAGGTATTCGCCACCACTCACAGCTGGGAATGTCTGCGCGCTGCACATGAAGCCTTCAGCCAGGACGTGCAGTACGATTTCCGGCTGCACCGACTGGAGCGGGTGGACGATGCCATACGCGTGATGACGCTGGATCAGGAGGCGCTGGATACGGCGCTCAAGGCTGGCCTGGAGGTGCGCTGATGGCGCAACCAGGTCTGTTGCCCGAACCTATTGTCCAGCGCAAACTTATTGTGGTTGAGGGACCCGATGATCGGCGTTTCTTGGAAGCATTGTTCCGGCATTTAGGGCTGGGGACGGAGTTCCAGATCGTCCAGGCTCATGGCAAAGACAGGTTGGGGCCACTCGTGCGCGTGTTGCCGCAGGTAAGCGGTTTTGCTCAGGTCGAGACACTGGCTGTGTTCCGCGATGCCGACGACGATCCTCACGCAGCCTTTCAATCGCTATGCAATCATCTGCACCGCGCTGGCTTGAACACTCCCTCTCAACCAGCCCCTGGTCGTGCCCGGCAAGCCCTCAGTGGGCATTTTCGTCTGGCCCGACTGTCGCAGCCCCGGCCAACTGGAATCCTTGTGCCTGGCCGCTATTTCCGAGGAACCGGTCATGGAGTGTGTGACTCATTACATGGACTGCCTGGCACACATCCGACCGACGTTGCCGCAACCTGCTGACAAGGCCCGGCTGCATGTTTTCCTGGCTTCGTGCAACAAGCCCGGCCTGCGACTGGGCGAAGCGGCTGAAGCGGGCTACTTTTCCTGGGAGCAGCCCGTCTTTGAACCACTCAAGCGCTTCTTGCAAGATTTGTAGCCCTATCGCCTGCTTGCGATCCCTGCCAGCAAGTGAGCCGCCCTGGGCGGGCCGCCCAGGGCCGCGAATTCTTGCGCCAGAGCGCGCACGCGCTCCAACACCCATTCCGTCGAGGTAATCGCCCGCACCGCGTCCACCAACTGCCCGCGCCGCACGTCTGGCGAGGTCAGCTCCAGGCCGACCTTGGCCTGCCGGGCACGACGAGCCTGCCCGCGCTGATCGGCGGCGTGCGGGACGATCACCTGAGGGATGGCGTGCACAATCGCCGCGTGAGTGGTGCCCATGCCGCCGTGATGCACGATCACGCGCAGACGCGGCAGCACGTGATCGTAGTCCACCCAATTCAGCAGGCGTGTACCCCCAGGGAGGGCTTCCTTCAGACGCTCTTTGTGTGCGGGCGCAATAGGGCCGGGGCCGATCACCACGAGGGGAATCATGTCTGCCGCGGCAATGGCCCGCGCACCATGAGCGAAGAAAGCGAGATCGCCGGTGAAGGTGCTGCCCAGCGTGACCATGCCCAACGGTTGGTCGGCGGGGAGGTCGGCCAGCCAGGCCGGAGGATCGCCACGCGGCGGCGTGACACACCCGCCCACGAACTCGGTTTGTGGCAGGATGGGTTCGCCCTGATGCCAGGTGGCGCTGAAATAGCTGATGTGCAATAGCGGACTCTGGATGCTGGGAGCCGGGCCGTCGCTGAAGTTGACGCCCTGCACGCCGAACTGTTCACACAGCCAGGCGATACGTTGCTGTGCCTCAGCGCCCAGTTGACGCTGAATGTAGAGCATCTGGTCTTCGTCCAGGGGCGGGCCAGACGCCCACCCGCCGACGACCAGCGGCACGCCGATTACTTCGGCGGCTAGCGCTGCCGCCGCCAGGAACGGATCGGTCACGATCACGTCCGGCGGACCGATATGCTCGGCCAGATCGCGCAACGCCTCTACCCCCTGCGCCACCAGGTCGGCACTGAGCCAGGTATCCAGCGCGCGGCGGTAGCGCAGCGTGACCATGTTCTCGTTGACGAAGTTGGCCATGGTGGGCAATGGCGGCGGAGGCCAGCGCCAGCCAGTGTGGGGGATGGCGACGAAGGGCACGCCAGCCTGCGCTACCAGCCCGCCGAGGCGCTCTTCCGATACCCACAACACCTGATGACCAGCGTCGTGCAGGGCCTGCGCTGTCTTCAACAGGCCGCCCCAGTCCAGGTGACCGGGCAGTGGGGCGGACGTGAACCAGAAACGGGCCATGGCTACACCTGCAGGTACTGAATCAACTCAATCGAGTTACCGTCTGGATCGCTGATGCCGCCCACGACGGCTTCGTCGGTGACGTGAATCTCGCCCAGCTTCTGCCCGCCCGCGGTTATCGCCCGCGCAATTGTAGCGCGCACGTCTTCGACGACGATGCGCAGTTGCTGGCGGTTCTTCTCCGCTTCGATCTGCGTGATGCTGTTGGGGCAGAAGAACAGTTCCAGTTGGCCCAGCCGCCCCACGTGGAAGTCGAACTCGCTGTGTGGGTCGGCCAGCATCAGGCCGGCCCCGAACACGGCGTTGTAGAAGTGCACCATGGCCGGCATATTGTTGACGGCTACCGTGATGCGATCTATGTACACTCTCATGCTGACATCTTTCCTCAAAGCTACCGGCTGCCACGCCCATGCCACCAGATGACCGGGGCGGACGGCGGTGCTACAATCGAACCCAGCCCAGCCACACAGAAAGGAGTGGCACATGAGCGCCATGCAGCGATGGGAATACTGCGAACTACGCCAGGAGATCACGCAGGGCGTGATGCATCGTCAATACATTCTATTCTACCGGGTGGGCCAGCCCAGTGAAGAGGTGAGTTTCGTGCACCGCGATAGCGCCATCGCCCAACTTGGCCTGGAAGGCTGGGAGATGGTCGGCACGGTCGGCTCCTTCGCCCAGGATAGCACCGGCTTCCGCGTCTTCTTCAAGCGCCCGCTGATGACAGGACGCTGAGTGGCCGGTCAGAGACCATTCGAGAAGCCCCGATCGGCGGGTTTTACCCCACCCCAGAATCCCCTCTTCACCCGCCAAAAGGACTTATTATTCAACGTCGGCGGGTGCTGGCGTTGCGACGCCGCCGTCGCCCGAACAGAATGCGCCAGAACAGGCTCAGGAACTTCTCCAGCAGCGGGATTTCCGCCACCACGCCCAACACGGCCAGCACCGTCCCGGCTACGCTGGACTGTGGGACGCTCAGCAAGCCGAAGACATACTGGGCTTCAACCTGCAACGCCTGCCCCCAGATGGGCACATTGATCGGGCCGGGCGGCTGACCGGGTTTGGGCTGCCAGCTTATGGACAACCCCAGCGAAATCACCGCTTTCCCGGTGCGGTCGGCGGTGAGCATCCAGCGCCACTCGGCCTCTCCGCCGCGCTGCAAAGGCTGGACCGCCGGGCTGACCGCCTCGATCCTGAAGTCCGGCGCGACGATGGACGCGGTGACAAAAGCGTCGTGTGTGGCGTAGCGGTCCGTCAGCAGGATCGGCGTGGCCATCACCTCATTGTCGGCAATCTCCGCCACAGGTTGCAAGGCCCCGCTATCGAGCATCTTCAGCCTGATCCGCACCAGCCCTGCCCGCCCAACCTGGAACTGCGCAGGCCATTCCAGTTCGACCACGCGCTGCTCGTAACCGGCGGCGGCCACTTCCATCCCCCCTACCCCTTCGGGCGCAGGCGCACCAGCAACCTGCGGGGCCGCGGCAACTGTCACACCGGTGACGTTGTCTAGCATAACATCGGTCGTCAACGGAACGCCGCCCTGCGCCGCGCTGGTCGCCACGTCACCTGTGACACGTCCTGGCTCCGTCTGCTCACCAGCTTCGGCCTGCGACAGGTCGGAGAGCGCTTCGCCGCTGAGTTGCGGGCGAATGGGCACGGACGCGGGGCCGGAGGTAGTGTCAACGATGGCGCTTAGTTCAGGGCCAACGCCTCCCAAAGCCTGTGCGGCGATTTCGGCCTGTGTATACAGGACGCCGCCCGTGATGCGCGCTTCGGTTGGCAGGGGGCCGTGCGCTACCCACAGAATGGTGAACGCCGCGACCAGCAGGACGAAACCGACTAACACGGAGAAGAATTTGCGCAACATGATTCACCTGCCTGTTCTGCCATCCGCCTACAACGTACGGGTCAGGATATCGCGTTTTCGTTCAAAGAAGAACGCAGGAGCTGCCAATAGGTCGCGTAGATGCCCTCATGATCCGTCCCCCGATCTTGGGGAGACTCGCCCGCCAGCACAGCCAGCGCGTCGTCCACCCAGTATACCAGTTCCTCCGCGTCGGCGCGCTCGGCGGCGGCGCGCAGCTCGCGCAACTCCGCAGCGATGGCCGTTGCCTGATCCGGCAGTACCGTGCGCGCGGCGACCACGGCCTCCACCACCGCGCCGAGCAACTCATCCAGCGTGTCCGTTTCGGCTTCGGCCTGCGGATCGATCAGCGTACCAGTGCGCAGGCTGGTGATCAACACCTGCCAGGCGTGGTCGTAGCGGGTGCCGGTGGGCAGCGTATCTTCCGGCGAGTTGAGCAATGTCAACACTGCCGCCACAAACAATTGCTCGTCCTCAAGCTGCTGTTGGCAGGCCTGATCGAGCAACTCCAGCAGGTGCACCTGCCATGCGGGAGCTATGTCGGGGCGCGCCAGCAACACCACTACTGTGTTGACAACTATCTGTCGCACCTGGTCAGGCGTCAATGCTTGCGTCATGACGGGCTGCCCCTCAAAACCACACCGGATTCGGGCGCGCGCAAAATGTGACAGGCAATTTGCCGCGGCCTGTTGCGCTCTACTGTTTCTCGCACGAGCGCTCCCCTTCCCCGGCAGCGTGGCAGAAGAAGCCGGGGAGTGAGAACCATCGAGCGAAGCAAATCGCTGACCACCCTCGCGCACACTCTGTCAGGGCGAATCTGCCGCCAGGCGCGGCGCTCACCGCTCCCACGGCTCCATCTCCGCCCAGTTGACTCCCACGCTGGCCTCGGCTACCAGCGGCACATCCAGCGTAAAGGCGGATTCCATCACCTCCACCACCAGCGACACGACGCGCGGCAGTTCGTCGTCGGGCACTTCCAGCACCAGTTCGTCGTGCACTTGCAGGATCATGCGGGCCGCGTAGCCTTCCTGACGCAGCGCACGCGAGAGGTTGATCATGGCGATCTTGATGATATCTGCCGCTGTGCCCTGAATGGGCATGTTGACCGCCTCGCGCTCGGCCCGTTGCTTTGCCTGCACGCCGACCTTGCGCCCCAGCTTTTCGTCCAGTTCAGGAAAGTAGCGGCGGCGGCCCAGCAGTGTTTCGACATAGCCCAGGCGGGCGGCGCGCGTCCGTGCCTCGTCCAGGTAGGCGCGCACGCCGGGGAAACGGGCGAAATAAGCGGCGATGAAGTCCTCGGCTTCGGCCAGGGTGAGGTTGCTATCGCGGGCCAGGCGGTACGCGCCCATGCCGTACATCAACCCAAAGTTGACCGCTTTGGCGAAGCGGCGCTGTTCGTAGGTCACCTGCTCCAGTGGAATCTGGTAGACGGCAGCAGCCGTCGCGCGGTGAATATCCACCCCATCCAGAAATGCCTGGATCAGCGCGGGGTCTTTGCTGTAGTGCGCCAGGATGCGTAGTTCGACCTGACTGTAGTCCACCGAGAGCAGCTTATGCCCCGGCGGCGCGACGAACGCCTGCCGCACCCGCCGCCCTTCTTCCGTGCGCACGGGGATATTCTGCAGGTTGGGGTCGCTGGACGAGAGCCGCCCGGTGACCGTGCCTGTCTGGTTGAAGTTGGTGTGCACACGCCCCGTCTGCGGGTTGACCAGGGCGGGCAGCGCGTCCACATAGGTGCTCTGCAGCTTGCTCAGTTCGCGCCATTGCAGGATCACCTCGATGATGGGATGCAACCCGCGCATGGCCTCCAGGGTGCCAGCCTCGGTGGTGAAGCCGTGCGTCGTCTTGCGCAGACCGGCGGTGGGCAGGCGCAGCTTTTCGAAGAGCACCTCGTTGATCTGCCGGGGACTGCCCAGATTGAACTTGCCATAGCCGCCGCTGAGGTCGTAGGCCTGCTGTTCCAACGCCCGCAGCCGCTCGCCCAAGTCGGCGCTGAGCGCCCGCAGATAGTCTACGTCGAGCAACACGCCGGCCATCTCCATATCGGCCAGCACGGGGATCAGCGGCATCTCAATCTCGCTGAAGAGCTGCCAGCCCCGCCGCTCCTCCAGTTCCGGGCGCAGGATGCCCATCAGGCGCAGGGTCATGGCGGCATCGGCGGCAGCGTAGGCGGCGGCCTTGGGCACTGGCACGCGATCCATGGTGATCTGATCGCGGCCAGAGCCGATCAGGTCTTCGATGGGAGTCATGTGCACGCCGGTGCGCACCCAGGCCAGCGCCTTCAGCCCCAGGTTGCGGCTGGACGGGTCGCTGAGCCACTCGGCGACCATGGTGTCGAAGGTGATCGGCGTCACGTCAATACCGTAGCGGCGCAACACCACCAGGTCATACTTGGCGTTGTGGCCCACCTTGGCCATCTTCGCGTCTGTCAACATAGGCCGCAGGGCGTCCAACACTTCTTCCAACGGGAGTTGGCGCGGGGTGTGCTCGTCCAGCAGATCGGGTTGGGCTGAGCGGTCGGCGGGAGCGTTGGGCGGGATATGCCCGACGGGGATGTAGTAGCCGCGTCCCTCCTCCACCGCCAGGGCGATCCCCACCAGGCGGGCGCGCATCTGATCGGTGGAGGTCGTCTCCACGTCGAAGGCGATGGTCGGCGCAGCCCGCAGACGTCCCACCAGGCGGGCGAGCGCCTCCGGCGTGTCAATCACTTCGTAGTCCACTACGTCCTTGCGAGCAACTTCCTGCTGCAAATCGAACATGGAAAGCTGCTGCTGCACCACCTGCGGCCGTGGCAGCCGATCGATCAGGCTGCGGAATTCCAGCGTCCGGAAGAGGCGTTCCACGTCGTCGTAGCGGTAGTCCTGGGCCACGCAGGCGTTCAGGTCGAGCTTCACCGGCACGTCGCGCCTGATCTGCGCCAGCTCGCGCGAGAGAAAAGCGTTGTCGCGTTCGGCGGCCAGTTTTTCGCGCAGCGCCCCTTTGATCTCGTCCAGGTGCTCGTAGACACCGGCCACGCTGCCGTACTCGCTGATCAGTTTGGACGCGGTCTTCTCGCCCACGCCCTTCACGCCGGGGATGTTGTCGGACGTGTCGCCCATCAGCCCCTTCAGTTCGACCAACTGCGCCGGCTCCAGGCTGTATTCGGTGCGAAACCGCGCCACGTCCCACACCTCCGGCCCGTTGCCCTGCCGTTTGGCGGGCAGTTGTACAGTGGTGTGATCGCTGAGCAATTGCAGCATGTCGCGGTCGCCGGTGATGATGCGCACGTCTACGCCCTGGGCTTCGGCCTGCGGCGCGACGGAGCCGATCACGTCGTCGGCCTCGTAGCCGTCCAGTTCCAGGATGGGGATATTGAAGGCAGTGACCAGCTCGCGAATGCGGTCGAGCTGAATGCGCAGGTCGTCAGGCATCTTGTCGCGCGTGCCCTTGTAATCCGGGTAGCGCTCGCCCCGCCCAGACAGGCCCTGGTCGAAGGTCACGGCCAGGTAATCGGGCCGCTCGTCGAGGATGTCGAGCAGCGTGCGGGCGAAACCGTAGACGGCGTTAGTCGGCTCGCCGGTCTTGGTCTGGAAACCCTGCACCGGCAAGGCAAAAAACATGCGGTAGGCCAGGGCATGGCCATCAATGAGCACCAGGGTTGGGCGGGACATAGCGCGCTCCTGTGCTGAGCACTGTTGAACAGATGTGCGCTAGTATACCACAGCAGCGGGCACGGCGGTGAGGGATCGCAGCGGACGGGCGGGGGGTGCATCAAAACCAGCCAGCAGAACCATGGGCAGAAGTAAGCTCAGGTGTGATCTTCTGGTTGACCTCACCCCCACTCGGCGCTGGCGCGCCTCGTTGCCCCCTCTCCGCGTCGGAGAGGGGGCAAGCCGAGCATAGCGAGGCTGGGGGTGAGGTAAAGCGGCAAGCGGTTTGATGCAATCCCCCTGAGCGGACGGGACAGCTTTTACAAGTTTTTTCACTACAATTATAAACATTACTCTTTTGAATTGCTCTCAATTGTGTTATCATAGTCTGCATAAACAGAGGGGATCGCTCTATGGCCTCAGAGTCAGGAGGAAGCTCATGATGAACAAGACACGTCTGATTTCAATGGTCGTCGCATTGGGACTGGTGCTGGCCCTTACCCAGGTGCCCCTTGCAACACCCGTGCGCGCCGCAGGCGAGACCTGGACGGTAGTTTCGGCCATCAGCATCGGCTGCAATTCGCATGACACAAGTTTCGAAGTCGCCTATTCCAACATTGACCCAGACCTCGTCTACTACCAGGAAACGTGGGTCGAGGCAGACGATGAGGTCTATATGGACCAGTACGTCGGCCCGAACACCCCCCCGCTTGCTACAACCTGGGATCTGTATGACGCCAACGATCGCGGCCTTCAGACGGCTACCTTCCCTATCCCGGAGCCAGCGACGGTTATCCTGCGCCTGTACGACGCGGACGAGAACCCCATTTACGAGACACGGCTTACTCTCAATTGTCATACGGGAACATACGAGATCGTTTTCCCTGGTCCGATCACCCCCACCGAGCCGGTAGCAGAAGCCCTGCCCGGCCCCGATATGCTGCCCATCCCGGCGACAGCGGTGGGTGGGACGTTCGTGGCCGACGCGCCCGTCTACTGGAAGCCCGGCGAACTGACCAACCCCCTGGTGACCATCAAGGCGGGCAACACCGCCCGCGTCATCGGGCAGGACGCCTCCGGCCAGTACTACAAGATCATCTGGGTCTGCGACTTGGTCTGGGTGCCCAAAGCCACCATGGGCCCCAACTACGACGCCGTGTGGAATGGCAAACCGTTGCCCACCGAGGTGGTGGAGTAAAGGGGCTGCCCCTGCCGGAGGGACAGCGCTATACCATAAAACAGACTTCCGAAGTCTGACAGGCTTCGGAAGTCTGTGTGTTTGCGCCTTTACTTACGCTTCGGAAAGCGACTGAGCACCGTCACTGGCGCGGGGACGACCGTCCGGTCGCCCATGGTCAGCTCCCCGAACGGTTTCTTGAGGTCGAGCTTCTCCGCCCCTGCGAACACATACAGCGGCGTGCCCTCCTGCGCGTACTCCAGCTTGAGGTACGCCTGCCCCAGCGAGTAGCCCTCGCTATCTATGCTGCACGAGGTGACCGTCCCCACCACACGCCCACGCCCGTCCACCAGCGGATCGCCGGGGTGTGGCGCGCGCACGCCTTTGCTATCCAGCCGGAAGCGCGTCACCACAGCGTCGCGCTCGCGCTCGTGCGCCACGAAGGCCGCTTTGCCGATGAAGAACGGCTTCCATAGCTTGACATAGCTGCCAAAGCCAGCGTCGGCGGGGTTCAGCTTCAGGTCACCGGCCAGTTCGTGCCCATAGAGCGGCAGACCGGCTTCGGTGCGCAGGCTGTCGCGCGCGGCCAGGCCCACCGGCGTCGCCCCCGCCGCGATCAGGTCTTTGAACAGCGCAGGGGCTGCGTCCGGATTGACGAAAAGCTCATAGGCGACGCGCTCGCCCGTGTAACCGGTGCGGGCGACGATGAGGTCATAGCCGCCCAGTGTCGCGCGGGTCACCCCCGCCCAGGGCAACGCCCGCACGCGCGCCCTGTCGGCGTCGCTACCGCCCAGGCTCAGCAGAATGTCGCGGCTGTGCGGCCCTTGCAGGGCGATATCCACCCGCCGCTCGTCGCCCAGGGCGGGATCGCGCAGGTCGCGGATGCGCACAGCGTCGCGCCCCGGCATCTTCGCCCAGGGCCGCGCCGGGTCGGCCAGGGCCTCACCGCGCTGCAGGGCAGTGATCCAGGCCCAGTCCTTGTCGTTGTTGGCAGCGTTGACCACCATCAGGAAATAGTCCGGAGCCAGGCGGTAGATGAAGATATCGTCGAGGGGGATGCCGTCTACGCCGAGCAGATAGCTATAATGCGCCTCGCCAACTGGCAGCGCAGCCACGTCGTTGGCGGCGATGGCGTTGAGGAACGCTTCGGCCCCCGGCCCGCTGAAGTCGAACACGCCCATATGCGACACGTCGAACAGGCCCGCGCCGGTGCGCGTAGCGGCGTGCTCCGCGCCGACGGACGTGTACCACACTGGCATGTCGTAGCCGGCGAAGGGCACCATCTTCGCGCCCAACTCTTTGTGCAGGGCGTGCAGCGAAGTCGTCTTGAGCGGCGGGTTGAGCGGCTCCTGCCAGGCGAAGGGCGGCAACGGGTCGCCGCACGGACCCGCGTAGTGCGCGCCCCGACAACCCACGAAGTAGGGTTTGTCCGCCGCGTAGCCTGCGCCGTCCATCCACCCCTGCTCCGGCAGCCAGGCTTCGAAGGCGCTGAGATCGGGGTCTTCGCTCAGCACGCTGACGGTGACCGGCCCCGGCACTTTAGCGAACACATCCTCGTCGAAGCGGGCGAAGCCGTCGGAAAGGGCGCGCAGCCAGGCGGCCACTGCGCCGGCATTCTCCGCCACGTGCAGGTGATAGACGTCCGGATACAACCGTTGCAGGATACCCCGCGCCCACGGACTGCCATCGGCGCGCAGCACCCAGGTAGGTTGGGCGTCGCCCACGCTCAGCGCGCGGACATCGCTGCTCAACGCCGCGTCCAGGAAGTCGGTCGCGCGCGGCCCGGCGATGTTGAGCGACCGCCAGCCCTCCTGCAACTCGCGCGTATTGGGCACGACGTAGAAATGCTCGGCGGCGGCGCTCGCCTCTTTGGGATAGGCGACCAGGTTGGGAGGCGTATAGTCCATACCGGCCACGCTGACCAGCCGCTCGACCGCCTGCCGCGCGGCAACCAGTGCGTCGTAGTCCACCTTGGCCCGCCACTGCACCTTGCCACCGCCGCCCTGATATTGATAGGGCGTGCAGGCGAAGAGCACATCGGCGATGACGTCGGCCAGCCGGTCAATCTCCGGTTCGCGGAAACCGCGTTGGGTCACCCAGGGCGTGCCCAGCCGGATACCTGTGGCCAGGAAAGGCGACGTATCGCCGGGGATGGTGTTGCGGTTGAGCACAATACCGGCCAGGTCGAGGATGCGCGCGGCCATGTCCCCGCTGAGGGGAGTGCCATCCGCCCCGCGCACCGACTTGCAGTCCACCAACAAGAGGTGCGAATTGGTGCCACCGTGCGGGATGCGCAGTCCGCGCGACGCCAGCCGTTCGGCCAGCCGTACCGCATTGGCGACGATCTGCCGTTGCAGGGCGCGGAACTGCTCGGTCGCTGCCAGTTTGAAGGCGACCGCCATGCCCGCGATGGCGTTGACATGTGGCCCGCCCTGCTCGCCAGGGAACACAGCGCGATCCAGCTTGCGCCCGATCTTGGGGTCGGTGGTCATCAACACCGCGCCGCGCGGACCGGCCATGGTCTTGTGCGTGGTGAAGCTGATCACATGCGCGTGACCCACCGGCGTCGGGAAGACACCCGCCGCCACCAGCCCCGACACGTGCGACACGTCCGCCAGCAGATACGCGCCCACCTCGTCGGCAATGGCGCGGAAAGCGGCCCAGTCCGGCGCGTAGGGGTAGGACGTGAAGCCAGCGACAATGACCTTGGGGCGATGTTGCCGGGCCAGGTCGCGAATCTGATCGTAGTCGAGTAACTCCGTCTGCGGATTGACGCCGTAGCTGATCACGTTGTAGAGCCGCCCGCTGCGGTTGGCCGGGCTGCCGTGCGTCAGATGACCGCCGTGCAGCAAATCCATGCCCATCAGCGTATCGCCCGGCTCCATCAACGCGCTGTAGACGGCGCTGTTGGCGGGCGACCCGCTCAGCGGCTGCACGTTGACCCACAGCGCCTCCGGGCGCACAGTGGGCGTGGCGAACAACTCGGCGGCGCGGCGACGGGCCAGGCTCTCGATGATATCGACAAATTCGGTGCCCTTGTAGTAGCGCGGGTCGGAATTGCGCCGGTATTCGGCCAGGCGCACATCTATGGCCAGCAATTCTTCTTGCGAGAGCGCCCGCCACTCGTCGTCGGGGTAGCCCTCGGCGTAGAGATTGTGGAAAACCGAGCCAACCGCCTCGCGCACGGCCACCGGCACGCTGGACTCGGAGGGGATGAGGATCAGCCGCCGCACCTGCCGCAGCGCTTCCAGGTCAACCAGCGCTGCCACGTCCGGATCGAGGTCGGCCAGGCTGCCGCGAAAAAGAAAGTCGTCCATTCGAACTCCTGTATCTGAACAAACGGTCTTTGATGCGCCTCATTCTAGCACGCGCGCGCCAGCCTCACTACTGCCGCACGGCACGCCTTGCCCAGGCACACAACAACGCCCCGCCCGCAAAGGGCAGGGCGTCGCAAATCAGGCGATGGGTGACAAGGGACTCGAACCCCTGACCTCCTCCTTGTAAGGGAGGCGCTCTGACCAACTGAGCTAGTCACCCGCACCTGCCATTATAGCCGTCCGGCAGGGGCAGCGTCAAGGGCGGCGCGGGCAAAGGGGGCAAAGGCACGGCTGTTGTCCCCCGCCTTGTCCACCCTCAGCGACAACGGTATCATCGAGCGCTGAGGAGCGGCACGTGAGCGCCGCCGCGTCTGGTAGCGGGGAGAGTATGGATCATCAACCGGCCTGGCAGCGCACGCTGTACACGCTGGCCTTTGTACAGTTCGTGTCGGCAGTAGGCTTTTCCAGTACGTTCACCTTTCTGCCCCTTTACGTCAAACAATTAGGTTCTACCACCGGTCTGAGTGTCGAGCTGCTGACCGGTCTTGTTTTCTCGGCGCAGGCATTCGCCATGATGCTGGCCGCGCCAGTGTGGGGCGCGCTGGCCGACCGTCACGGGCGCAAGATGATGGTCTTGCGGGCCACCTGGGGCGGCGCGATAGTCATCGCCCTGATGGGTTTCGTGCGCTCCGGCGAAGAACTGCTGCTGCTGCGCATCCTGCAGGGGCTGATCACGGGCGTCTTCTCGGCGCTGACCACCCTGGTGGCGGCCAGCGTCCCGCGTCAACGCATGGGCTATGCGCTGGGGTTGTTGCAGGTGGGACTGTGGGGCGGGACATCTGCCGGGCCGTTGTTCGGCGGGTTCATCGCCGATCAGTTTGGCTTTCGCACTTCCTTCCTGGCGACCGGCATCCTGCTGGCCGTGGCAGGCGGGCTGACCTCCTGGGGAGTACACGAACACTTCGAGCCAATGCCCTATGTCAGCGCCGGGCGCAACGGTTTCCTCACAGCGTGGGGCCATGTGCTGAGCAGCTACGGGGTGCGACTGACCTTCATCGCCCGCTTCCTCAACACGCTGGGCCGCACCATGATCGAACCCTTCACCCCCCTGCTGGTCAGTCAGTTGATGCACACCGAGAGTCGGACGGCCACTGTCACCGGTGTGTTGCTGGCCATCTCTGCCGCCGCCGGAACGGTCGCCGCCATCTACCTGGGGCAACTCGGCGATCGGCGGGGACACCGTCGCGTGCTGGTGATCATGGCCACTCTCGCCGGCCTGTTCTACCTGCCCACCCTATGGGTGGACTCGGTGTGGCAACTGGGGCTGGTGCTCACCCTGACCGGCACAGCAGCGGGCGGGATTCTGCCCACGCTCAGCGCGCTGCTGGCCACCTATACTGAGCCGGGCGAGGAAGGGGCTGTCTACGGTCTCGAAGCGGCGATCGTCTCCGCGGGGCGAACCATCGCGCCCATGCTCGCGGCCACCCTGGCAACCTGGTTCGGGCTGCGCAGCATCTACCTGGTGGTGGGGATCATCTTCCTGAGCATGGCAGTCATGGCCAGGCGCTGGATGCCCTCTTCCCCGCACCCCAGTTAGCCGGTAGCGCGCTAGCCGCTCACCTGGGGCACGTCCTCGCAGTACCCCACCGCCCGCGCTGTGGTGATCTCGGCGGAGACCCACGCTGGCTCGCCGTCCAGGCTGATGCGCCACCAGGCCCGGTCGGGGCTGAGGCCGGTCACGGGGAAGAAATCGTTGGGCGTAGCCAGGTCAGCAACCGGATAGTCTACCCCTGGCCCGCGGCGAATGTTGACCTGGGCGCTGAAGCGCAACCAGCAGGCCGCCGAATCGCGCACTTCCGGCGGGATACTCGCCAGCCCTGCGTCAATTGTCGCCAGGGCATCTTCGGCATTGCCGTAAACGCACGACCGATACCCTGTGCCAATCTCCACCCGAAAGTCTACTGTGCGGTTGGGGTCGGGCTGACGAATGATCTGAGCGGGTTCCACGCGCAGCAGACGTTGCAGGTCAGCCAGGGGACTGCCTTTCTGCAGGCCCGTATAGTCGAAGATGACCGATAGCTCGCGCTGCACCGGTGCGAACCCCTCCAGCGGGCGAGCGGCGTACCCTTCCCAGGCCAGGCGGTCGGCGGCAACCTGCGCATACCCCGCCCCATACCATGAGGCATCGGCGATCTCCACGCTGAACTGCATCCGGCTCAGGCGGTTGGCAGTCGGCGGCGTCAGCAAATCCTGCACCATGGGTAACAGATTCTCGCGCACAGGCAGGAGCACTTCGCGCCCGTCGTCCGGCGTGTAGATACGCTCGTAGTGTGTCCCGACCTGTCCGCTGTAGCGGGCGATCCGCGCCGGATCAAGCGCCATACCCAGCGGGACGAGTGCCAGCACGTCGGTCAGACTCAGGTCGGTCTCCACCCAACCAGTGATGGCGGGCCACAGCCGCTCGACCTGCTCGAACAGGCCCTGACGCTTGATCTGCTGCCACATAGCCCGCAGCACGTCCATCTGACGGCGTCCCCGGTCAAGCTCATTGGTCGTTTTGCGGCTGCGCACATACCATAGCGCCATATAGGGGTCGAGCAGATGACGGCCTATGCCCAACGTGTACTCTTCCCAGTTCTCTTCCAGACCGGAGTCGAGCGACGGGTCTTTCAGCCGCCAGTCGGTCAGGGCACAGTCTACGCTGATCGGCAGCCCCCCCAGCGCCTCGATGATCTTCATGAAGCTGGTGAAGTTGACCCGCGCGTAGTGATCCGGCACAAAGCCCAGGTTGTAGCGAAAGAGGTCTTGCAGCAGGCCGAATCCACCGCCGGGATAACCGTTTGACGCGCCCCAGGCATAGGCTGTGTTGATGCGATCCATGGTGTGATTTGGGATGTACACCCACAGGTCGCGGGGGATATGCCACAGGGCCGCCGTGCCAGCATCTTTATGAACGGCCAGCACGATCATCACATCGGTGCGGCGATAGTAGTTGTCCGGCGAGTCGCTACCCAGCAGCAAAATGGTCTCGACCGAGTCATCAACAGGGAACGGTTCAACTGGCGGGGGGATGGGCAACGGCGGCGGTTGAGCGGGCGGCGTGTAGGTGCCGTGAAAGGGATAGGTGGGCGTTGGCGAGGGCGTGTCGCCCCCCTGCGCGAGGGCACCAAGCGGCAGCAGCCCCGCACAGAGCGTCACCAGGAGCAACGCCGCGATGGGCTTGTGTATCCACTGACTCACAGGCAACAGAAAGCGGAAAGGCTTCATGGCAAAAGGGTCAGGCATCCAGCGGCGAGCAGGGTCAGCATCCGCCGAGTGTAGGGCTGTTGGTTCCTGATTGGCAGATTAAAAGAGACACACGCCAGACTCGACACGGTAACCTTCCCTTCCTGGCTGAACCCTTTATGATTATAGCACCCTCCAGGCACAGCCGTGCCGGACGCCCTGGGTGCCTTTCACGAAGGTTCACGGTCGGCTGATCATGCATCAGGCCCGTTCGGGCTTGTCGAGTCTTGTGAACTCAACTGAAATGCGCCCCATTTGAGAGGTGCGCGCAAACTGTGACAGGCCGTGCGCTGCGCTGTGGTTTACCTCACCCCCAGCCTCGCTTCGCTCGGCTTGACCTTGCCCCCTCCCTGACGCGGGGAGGGGGCGCGAGGCGCGCCAGCGCCGAGCGGGGGTGAGGTCAACACCTCCGCACCGAGGGAATCACCGAGACCCTTTGCTCGCACTCAGTTTGAGGGGTGCGTTTCACAACAGTTCACCCCAGAGCACGGCTTCAGAAATCCGCCTCAATTCGCTTGCACTCGTGAACTCAACTGAAATGCACCCGGACGCCTTCCCTCCGGGGTGCGTGCAAAATGTGACGGGCAATTTGCCGCGGTCTGCTGCCCCTCACTCCTGCATCCCTTCTCCCTCACGACTGTGTCGCGGGGCGAGGGGACTTACTGTCTGGCGTGTGAGTGCTCCCCTTCGCCCGCGCTGCGGGCGAAGGGGCCGGGGGATGAGGGCCATCGGGTGGGGCAAAGTCGCTGACAACCTTTGCATGCCACCCCAGCAGTGGATCGAATCGGCGGAGTCGGCTATGATCGCGCCCATGCCACAATGACAGACTGGTGGGGGAGGACATGAGTACACGACCTGCCTGGGGAGTGCTCTTCTTTGGCGCACTGGTGGTGACAACGCTGCTGCTGTCGCCTTTGTGGCTGGACCAGTTCGCCGACTATTTCCGCAAGGAAGAAGTCGTTTCCCCCTTCCCCGATGCCTTCTACAGTCTGCCCAGCCTGGCTCAGGATATGTACACGCAGCTTTACGCGCGCAGCCCACAGATGGCCATTGACCTGGTAGCCGCGCGGCTGGCCGAAGCGGTAGACGTGGAGGAACCCAACCTGCCCGCGCTCGACCCCAACCCGGCGTTGGTGCAGGAACTGCTCACCGGCAATTTCGTCACGCTGGACTCCATCCGCGGTGCGCAGGGGACGGCCAGCATCTTTCGGCTCTCCGACGGGCGCGTCATCGTGCGCCTGCAAGGGCTGGATGCCATCAACGGCCCCGATCTGCATGTGCTGCTCAGCGCCTACCCGCGCCCCACGACCAAGGAAGAGCTGGCCCAGGTCGCGCAGTTGCAACTAGACCTGGGAGCGCTGAAAGGCAACGTGGGCAACCAGAACTATGTGATCGACAACCCGGCCTTCAACATTGACAACTACCGCGAAGGCAGCGTAGTGCTCTATTCGACACGCTACGAACTCGTTTTCAGCTTTGCACCACTGGCCCCGCCGCCCGCAGTCCCTGGGTCGTGATGCGCGGTGCGCGGCTTTTCGGGAGCGAAGGGATGAACGAACAATCGGTGTATCTGGTGCCCCCCTACGAGCGGCTGGCGACCGTCTATGAGCAGGCGGGCCTGGCCGAACACGCCCGTCTGCAAACATTGCGCTACCTGCGGCTGGCGCAGTCTATGGACTGGGCCGGACGGCGTGTGCTCGACCTGGGCTGCGGCACCGGCGTGAGTAGCTGGCTGCTGGCCGAACAGGGTCTGCGCGTCTTCGCCATAGATAACAGCGCGGCTATGCTCGCCGTGGCGCAGAATCACACCCCCGACCCCAATATCCCTGTCTATGATGCGCCGTCCTTCATTCAGAAGGATGTCCGTCAGTTGGAAGCGCCCGCGGGGCCTGTAGACCTGGCCCTGGCAGTCGGGGGAGTGTTCAATGCCATCGCCAGTCTGCGCGAACTGGAAGGCGTCTTCGCCCGCGTCTTCAAGTGCCTAGAACCGGGCAAGCTGTTCATCTTCGACCTGCGCACCCTGTGGGGGCTGGCGTCCGCCATGTCCGGCGACCGGGTGCTCTTCGACAACGAGCACAATCTGACGCTCGTCGCCCGCAGTCACTTCAGCCACGAGCTGCAGCGCAGCACGGTTCGCTACACCATCTTCGCCCGCTTCGAACAACTGGCCTGGGAACGCGCCGACGAGATACACCTGGTGCGCGGCTATCCCCTGCAGGCGATCAACGCCCTGCTGGAACGGGTCGGCTTCCAGGTGCTGGCGCTGCTCTCCGAAACGCTCGATCCGCTCGAAATGCTCGAAGGCGCGAGCGACTGGGCAGTATTCGTGGCCCTCCGCCCCGCTGGCTGAAGCACCGCCGGAACACAAACGGCCCGCGATCTTGGTGATCGGCGGGCCGTTGCGCGCCTGGGAAAAGAGGGGGGATTACTCAGTGACGGACAACAGGCTGGTGTCTACCGTCTGGTTGCCCAGCGTGTCGGCGAACAGGAAGTCGCGCATCCAGCCCGCAACGCCGTTGTAGCCGTAATCCACCTCCTCAAAGGGAATGGCGACCTGGAACCAAACGCCGCTCTCGCTCAGCCCCTTGACCACCACTTGCGTCCCAGCGGGCAGTTGGGCGACCGCGTTGTACAGGTTGTCGTTGGGGCCAACGCGCACCACCGCGCCCGGCACCTGCACCGTACCCACCAGGTACTTGGAGCCAAAGCGGCTGGCCATGCCATAGCCAAAGCCATAGGCCGGGTGATAGAGCTTGATCCAGGTGTCGTCTACCTGCTCGATGAAGACCAGCGACGTGCCGGGGTCGAGCGTGCCCAGCAACTGCGAGGCGACATCCGGCTCGGCGAACAGCGCCGGCGCAGACTGCCGCCCGGCCACAGCATCAATCCACACCGCGGGCAGATCGGAGAGGTTGGCGGCCAGCGCATAGCCCGTGTCGCCGCCCGGCAACAGCACCTGCACAAACTCGCCCTCCGGCTCGCCCAGCGCCCACAGCACCGTATCGGCGGGGAAAGTCGCGACCACGTCGGAGGTTACGCTCGGCTCGGCGAACACGCCCATTTCAGGCACGCGCCTCAACACCACCGAGACCATGCGCGCGCCTTCGGGCAGCGCTTCCCAGTCAGAAACGAGCGACCAGCCGCGCCCCTGAGGCGTCACCACGTAGGCCCATTCCTCATAGACGCCCAGCACAGTGGCCACCGTACCGTCTTCCAGCGAGCCAAGGAATTCAGCCGTCACGTTCGGCGCAGCAAAGAAAGACGTTGCACCCGTGCGATTGGTCGCCACGTAGTACTTCGGCGCGAGCGGCGGCAGGTTGAGCACCACAAAGCTCTCCAGCGGCGCATAGCCCACATTGCCGCCGGCGTCCACCTGCAGCCAGGCCCCTGAGGGGTCGGTGCTAAGCACAGTCACCTCGCTGAAAGCTGCGACCTCAGCGACGACCTCTGCGCCGGCGTTCGGCTCAGCATAAATCGTCACTGCACCGGTAGTCACAGCTTTGAGGTCTGCCCCCCCTTGCGCGGCAGCGACGCCCACGCTCATCACCGACAGGACAAGAACGATCAATAGAGCCAAAACACGGTGTTTCATATTTAATCTCCAATCCCTTTTGCTCTAAGGCACCGGTCATGCAGTAGCGCTCGGATGGTTTGCACTGCCACGCCCCTATTATACGCGAAATTGCGCCGCCGTGCAGGTCAACCTTCCTGGGGCGGCTGACCCGCCTCTGGCAGGGACAGGGTGCCGTAGCGCTGCCCGATCACCGCCTGCCCCGCCGGACTCTGCATCCAGGTGAACCAGTCGTAATAGAAGCTGCCCTCGGCAGGCGGACTGACTCCCACCACCAGCAACGGTGTGCGCAGCGGATAGCTGCCCTCGCTCACCGTCTGCGGCGTGGGCAGCACGGCTTCTTCGCCCTGAGCCATGCGCACCGGCACCACCCGCACGCGCCGATCCACAAAGGCCATGCTCACATAGCCGATGGCCAGGGGATCGCCCGCAACCAGTTCCACCATGCGCGCGCTGGAAAGCGCCAGCCGCGCCGCCGGCGTTGTCGCTGCTCCGTCCATCACCAGGGCGTCGAAGGCCAGGCGAGTGTCGGCCCCCTGCTCGCGGCTGACGACGGCGACAGGCGCGTCCGGCCCGCCCCACTCGGCCCACGAAGTTGCGCGCCCCTGGAAGATACGGCGCAGGTCATCCACACTGAAAGCGGACACGGGGTTATCCGGATGCACGATGATGGCGATGCCGTCCTGCCCAATTGGCGCGGCCCACAGGGGCGCTTCGGGAGCCAGATACGTGGTCAGTGCGAAGGGGGCCTGCCCGGCCAGCACCTGCTGGTATACAGTCTGCCACTCGGCCTCGACGCTGTCCAACGCAATCACCGTCGCGCTGGAAACATAGGCTTCGACCAGGTCGCGCAGCAGTGGCGAGGTAGAGGTTGTCACCAGGATGCGCACGCTGACCGTCTGCGGAGTGAGCGTCGGGTCGGCGACAGAGGCGCGGCAACTCGCCAGCGCCAGGCTCAGGATGACGATGGTTCGTTTGGCCCGCTTCAATTCTCGTCCCCTCAAGCAAAGAGGGCGACCACCAAGCTTAGCGTGCCGAACGTCGCACAATACGCCGCAAATCCATACAACCGCCGCCGTTGCAACAGGCGCAACAGCCCCCAGACGCACAGATAGCCGACCACCAGCGATCCGGCAAAGCCGACGAGGAGAGGGACGGCCATGTCATTGCCAAGGGGTTCCCCACCGACCAGCAGGTCGAAGCCCTGCTTGATCCCTGCTCCCATGATGATCGGAGTCGCCAGCAAGAAGCTGAAGCGCGCCGCCACCGGGCGCGATATACCGCGCGTCAGTCCGGCAGCGATGGTGCTACCCGAACGCGAGAGGCCAGGGATAATCGCCAGCGCCTGCGCTGTGCCGATGATCAGAGCGTCGGCGAAGCGCAGGTCGGTCAGGGTGCGTTCGCTGTTAGAGGCCCGTTCGCTGAAGGCCAACACCAAGGCCGTGACCAGCAAGAAACTGGCCGCCAGAGGCGGGTCGCTGAGTGTCGTCTCGAACAAGCCTTCCAGCATAAGACCTGCCAACGCTGCCGGGACTGTGCCCAGGGCAATCAACCACAACAGGCGAGCTTCGGGATCAGAAGCTGTACGATTGCGTAGCGCATGGAGACCGGCACGCAACAACACTTGCCAGTCGCGCCAGAAATACATCAGCACCGCCATCAGCGTGCCCAGGTGCACCACCACATCGAACACCAGCGGCGGCTCAGGCCAATTGAGCCACCAGGGCACCAGCACCAGATGGCCGGAGCTGGAAATAGGCAAGAATTCGGTTGCCCCTTGTAGCGTTCCCAGGGCGAGAGCTTGCCAGATAGACATAGAATTGACCTTTCGCTGTCGCCATGCTGCGTGCCGCTGCTCCCTTAGCTTCGAAGCAGGGAGCAGCGCACCGACGGCTGCCCGCGCCCTCTGCGCCACCGGAAGCCCGGTTGAGTCAGAAGTGGATCGCTAACTCACCGGAAGCGATAGGCGCTGCGCTCCTTTGGCCAGCCCCACTGGCTGATAGCGGGCGAGGAAGGCACTGGCGTAGTCCGTGAAAGTGCCGTCCAGAATGGCGGCGCGCATCTCACGCATCAGCGTGAGCAGAACATGCAGGTTGTGGAGGCTCAGCAGTTGGTGCCCCAGAATTTCGGAGGCTTTGACCAGGTGACGGATATAGGCACGCGAGAAATGGGTGCAGGTGTAGCAAGTGCACCCTTCTTCCAGAGGGCGCGGGTCGGCGGCGTACTGCAGGTTGCGCATGTTGATCCGGCCTGTGCGTGTCAGTGCCGCGCCATTGCGAGCGACCCGCGTGGGCAGCACACAGTCGAAGATGTCTACGCCGCGTGCCACACCGTGCACCAGGTCTTCGGGGCTGCCAACGCCCATCAAGTAGCGAGGTTTGTGCGCTGGCAAGAGCGGGGTCGTCTGTTCCAGTGTACGCACCATGTCGGCTTTGCTCTCTCCGACGGCCAGGCCACCGATAGCATAGCCGGGCAGGTCGAAGCCGGTGACGAACCGCGCCGACTCTTCGCGCATGTCCATGAAGATACCCCCCTGGACGATGCCGAAGAGCGCCTGGCGGGCCGGGTTGCCCCTGCGCTGATGCTCCTCAACGCAGCGCACCAGCCAGCGGTGAGTGCGATCTACAGCCAGGCGCACTGCCGCACGATCATCCGGCACAGGACACTGGTCAAACGCCATGATGATATCCGCACCCAGATTGTGTTGAATCTGGATGGCAAGTTCGGGGGTGAAACGGTGCAACGAACCGTCGAGATGATAGCGAAAGGTCACCCCGTCCGCGTCAACCTGACGCATGGACGCCAGGCTGAACACCTGAAAGCCGCCCGAATCGGTCAGGATGGGGCCATCCCACCCCATGAAACGGTGCAGGCCGCCCAGGTCGCGAATGAGTTCGTCGCCGGGGCGCAGGTGGAGATGGTAGGTATTGGCCAGCACCAGGCTGACGCCCAGTTCGCGCAGTTCGCGCGGCTCGACGGCTTTGACGGTTGCCTGTGTGCCCACCGGCGCAAAGACCGGCGTAGGAATAGGGCCATGCGGCGTGTGCAACACGCCGGCGCGAGCCATTCCCTCAGTTGCCAGTAACTCGAATGCGAACGCCATCATCCACCGCGAGCAGGGTGTTATTTATCTCGCCCTGACAGAAATGTGTCACTGAAAAGTCAGGCCACCATTATAGCAGGCAAGCGCAATTTGGCGAATTCACAGGGTGCGTGCACCAGGGGGATTGCAACAAACCGCTTGCCGCTTTACCTCACCCCAGCCTCGCTACGCTCGGCTTGCCCCCTCCCCGCGTCGGAAAGGGGACAGCGAGACGCGCGAACACCGAGCAGAGTGAAGTAAACGCCCTCGCGTCAGGCAAATCGCTGACGACCTTTGCCTGCGTCCGCAGGCAGGAATCGCATACCTGGGCCGACAGGGTGATGGCTCTGCCCAGGTGCCCTTCCCCACAACCCAGACAGACAGAGAAACACGCTTACTCGATACCCTCGAACAGATCGCGCTCGCGCCGACGCAGACCATTGGGTTCTGGCCAGGCGCGGGTGAAATCCTGGTGACGGAAGATCAGTCGCGTGAGCATCTCGGTCAGGCTGCGCGATTCGCGCGGGTTCTGCTGGCTGGCATGACAGGCCGCGGCAGCGTCCCATTTGCGCTGATATTGCCCCACGCTGATTCGCGCATGTACCGGCAACAGATGATCCAGCACCGCCTGGAAATCGAGATCGCGGTTGCGCCCCATACGACGCGGGTCCTGCCCACGCAGCCGCATTTGCCAGATCATCAGGCGCAGCGGCCAGCGCGGAAACGTGGTGTAGTACAACTTGGCAGGCTGATAGGGCGCAAGCCCTTCCTGCGCATGTTCCGGATAGGCTATCGGATCGCCTGCCAGGTGAAAGGCGCGCGTGGTGACGCGGTGCATGACGATATGATCCGGATGCCCATAGCCGCCGTAGGGGTCGAAGGTGACGACCACATGAGGCCGAATACGGCGTATCTCGCGCACAATGCGCCCCACCAACACGTCCTTGTCCGCCTGCCACAGGCATTCGGGGTGAGCGTTATCGGGGCTGCCCATCATGCCGCTGTCGCGGTAGCCGAAGAGGATGACTTCGCGGATGCCCAGGGTTTGTGCCGCGCATTCGAGTTCGGCTTTGCGCAGCGCTGCTACCGACTCGAAACCGGCCAGGTATTCCGGGTCCACCGAGCCGACATCCCCGTTGGTGGAGCAGATGAGGCTGATCGCCACGCCCCGCGCGGCATAATAGGCGATCGCGCCGCCCATGCCGAAGGATTCATCGTCCGGATGGGCGAAGACGAGCAACATACGTCGCCCGGCATGAGTGAGTTGAGTTCTATCCGCCGACTTCATCATCAATCCACTTGAGATACTGGCGAGAACCAATGGCAACAGGCAGGCCGATGATCTCCGGCGTGTCGTATGAGTGTGCCGACTTGACGGCAGACATCAGCGCATCGAACGTCTCGGTGCGCGTCTTGATGATCATCAGGACTTCGTCTTCTTCCTGGATTGCGCCCTGCCACAGGAACATGGACGAGATCGGCACGAAATTCACGCAGGCAGCCAGCTTGTTCTGCAAGAGTCGGCGCGCGATACGTCGCGCCTGAGCCTCGGATTCGGTCGTCACCAGAACTACAAGATGGTCGTTCATCAACTCCTCCGTCTGTCGCCTGTGCACCAGGGGTAATCGCTGCGCCCGGCAGAGTGGAATGCTACGTTAGACCATATCCTCCGGTGATGCGCCCGACAGCAAGCTGCCCGGCGCGTGCCACGCGCGAAATTATAGCACGCCGCCTGTCGGGTGATAATGGTAAACCGGCGCACGGGGTCAGTTGTGGGCCAGGGTCATCGCGTCAAAATCGGTCAGCCGAACTGTTCGGCGCTCCCTACCCGCCCCCTGGGGATGCGTGCAAAGGTTGTCAGCTACCTTGCCGCGCCCGATGACCCTCATCCCCCGGCCCCTTCTCCCGCGCTGCGGGCGAAGGGGAGCGCTCGCGCGACAGACAACAAGTCCCCTCGCCCCGCGACGCAGTCGCGAGGGAGAGGGGATTGAGGGGTGAGGGGAGACGTGTGGGTAATGCATAGGGTGCGGAGGCGTTCACCTCACCCCCGCTCGGCGCTGGCGCGAGGCTGGGGGTGAGGTAAAACGGCAAGCGGTTTGAGACAATCCCCCTGGCCCCCTGATACGCAGGCGGCTTCGGCGCTGTGACAATGGTACAATGAACTTGTTTGGCGCGTTCCATTCCCCGGAGGAGATTCTCTCATGTCTGCAGGCATCGGCCATCAGTTCCTGCTCGAAACGCAGTACAAGTACCTGGAGCCATCCGCACAATCGCGCGGCGTGCCCCAACCTCCGCTCGAACTGCCCTACGACGTGACGCAGCGCCCCATCGAATTGCCAGACGCCGATACGCTGGGCGTGCCGCCGGTCAACCTGCGCGAGCTGATCGAGCGCCGCCGCACGCTGCGCAACTACGCCCCTGATCCGATCACCCTGGGCGAACTATCATACCTGTTGTGGTGTACGCAGGGCATCCTGGAACAGCGCGGCACTCAGGCCACGCTGCGCACTGTGCCTTCGGCGGGCGCGCGACATGCCTTCGAGACGGCCTTGCTGGTCAACCGGGTGGTGGGTCTGGAGCCAGGCGTCTATCGTTACCTGGCCGGGCTGCATTTCCTGATCCGCTGGCCCATTGAAGGCGATGCGGTGCAGGTGCTCACCCGTGCCTGTCTGAATCAGGAACAGATTCCGCGCAGCGCCGTCACCTTTTTCTGGGTCGCTGTGACGGAGCGCATGACTTGGCGCTATAGCGAGCGCGGCTACCGCTACCTGTTCCTGGACGCCGGGCACGTCTGCCAGAACCTGTACCTGGCCGCGGAGGCGATCGGCTGCGGGGTATGTGCCATCGGGGCATTCGACGACGAGGCGCTTAACGCAGCCTTCGAGTTGGACGGCGAGGACCTCTTCGTCATCTACGCGGCGACTGTCGGGCGCAGGCCGAAGTAAAAGAGCGTTTGCCCCCTGGCATCCTCCCCAGGCGCGGAGCAAGGCGAGCAAGCGTATGATCCCCGTCTGTGGTGGCTTGAGGGGTGAGGTAAAGCCGCCGATCAGGGCTTCTCAAAGGTCTCCAAACACCGCGGGACTGGGTCGAACCGCGAATCCTTGTGAAAGTATTGTGAATATGTTGAGCAAGGCTTGCGCCTGACGAGAGGCCCGTTATATACTCCGCTCCAAAATCGCATCGTACCGGACGCTGTCAGGAGGGAAGGCATGCAGACTTCCGGGAAATCGCAACAGTCCGACCCGGCGCAGGCGGCAACGCGCCCCCTGTACCGTCAGCCAGCCCTGTGGGCGCTGGTCATTGTGCTGATCGCGGTGTTGGTAGCGCTGTTGGCTATCCTGAGCGGCAGAGATGAGGAACCTACGGCGACCGTCGCTCCGGCCAGCGCTACTCCTGTACCGGTCGCTCAGCGGGCCGGAGGCACCGCAGCGATCACGGCGGATAACGCGGCGCAGGTCGAAGAACTCAACCAACTCGGCCAGAATCCGGTGAGCCAGGTGACCTGGTCGCCGGACGGCAGGGCGCTGGCGCTGGCGCTATCGGCGGGCGTGGCGCTCTACAACGCCACCGACCTGGATGCGCCGCCGCGCCTGCTGGAAGGTCACGATGGTTGGGTGATGGGCGTGGCCTGGTCGCCGGACGGGACTCAGTTGGTCAGCGGTGGAGTGGACGGCACGGTGCGGGTGTGGACGGTGGCACAGGACGAGAACGGCCAGACGGCCTCGCTGAGCCAGACACTGGAGGGACACAGCGGCTGGGTATGGGCGGTGGCCTGGTCGCCAGATGGCGCGAAGCTGGCGAGCGCAGGAGCAGACGGCACCGTGAGACTGTGGGACGCCGCGCAGGGCACACAGACCACGCAGCGGGACGCGCACCCCGGCGGAGCGCGCGCTGTAGCCTGGTCGCCGGACGGGGCGTCGCTGGCGAGCGCAGGGCGCGATGGCGCAGTGCGCGTGTGGGCGGCAGATGACGGATCGCTGGCGCAAACGCTGACGGGTCACACAGGTATCGTGCGCGATGTGGCCTGGTCACCAGATGGACGCCTGCTGGCCTCCGCTGGCAACGACGGCACTGTGCGCGTGTGGGATGCGAGCACCGGCGCGCTGCTGCAAACCCTGGAAGGGCACCCTGGCGGCGTGACGACGGTGGCCTGGTCGCCCAACAGTGCGGTTCTGGCGAGCGGCGGTTTCGACGACACGGTGCGGCTGTGGGACGTGCAGCAGGGCGCGCTGCTGACGACCCTGTTCGGGCACATGTGGGCTGTGCGCAGCGTGGCCTGGTCACCGGATGCGCTAAGCCTGGCAAGCGCCAGCGCTGATCAGACAGTGCGCCTGTGGGGTGTCGCGGGAGGCTAGCGCTTGCGGGGAAGATAGTGCGGCTCCGCTCAAAGTACACAGCAACGAAGACCGCCGATGCTCGCGAAGGACATCGGCGGTCTCTTTGCGGGAGCATTGATCCACCCCCGACCTTGATGCACGGCTGAGGGAGCAAGCCGAGCGTAGCGAGGCTGGGGATGAGGTAAAGCGGCAAGCGGTTTGATGCCACCTCCCCGGCACATGTCCCCTTCTGCTTGCCCACAGCAGGCGTTCGGGGTATCACTGAGCGGACATCCCGCTCTGGCGCGGGGCGTACTGCTTCAGGGATAGGCTATGCCCAACTTTCTGCAGAACTCGGTTGCCCGCGCAGCGCGCGCCCGGCTGATCTACCTGCTGCGTGGGCGCACGACCGGCGCGCGCCTGATGCGTGGCACTGGTGGTACGTTCGTGCTGCGCGTGTTCAACATGGCGCTCAAGTTTGCCGCCAGCCTGGTGCTGGCCCGGCTGCTGACGCCAGAGGAGTACGGCGTTTTCAATTTCGCGCAGGCGTGGCTGCTGCTGCTCATCGTACCAGCTACGGCGGGCTTCGACCGTCTGCTGGTGCGCGATCTATCCGTCTACCTCAGCCAGCAAACCTGGGCCGCCATGCGTGGCGCGGTGCGCTTTGCGGCGCGGGGGGCGCTGGTGCTGTCGTGTGCGGTGGTACTGCTGGTGCTGGCTGGAGCCTGGCTCACCTATCATCTGACCGGACGCCCTGCCCTGCTCAACGCCGGACAGGGCGACGTGGCGCGGGGAGCGTTGATCACGCTCACCATCGCCCTGTTGATCCTGCCCGTGCGCGCGCTGCTGCTGGTGCAGCAGGGAGCCATGCGCGGACTGCATCACGTCGTCTTCAGTCAGGTGCCCGATCTGGCGCTGCAACCGGCCCTGTTCCTGCTGGCGCTGCTCGCTGTCACCATCGGCGGATTTGCTGTAGGAACAGCCAACGGGGCCACACTCCTCTTCGGCGCGACGATGCTGGCGGCGCTGGGGGTGAGCACGTGGGAAATGCGCCGCGTGATGCCCCAGCCCATGCGCGCCGTCGAACCAGTGATCAAGCCGCGCCTGTGGCTGATCGGCGCGATGCCTTTTGCCCTCAGCCAGATGTTGAACACGCTGAACACCCAGGTGGACGCGCTGATGCTGGGCGCGCTGGACAGTCCCACCGCAGTAGCCTACTACACAGTGACGCAGCGCCTGACCATGCTGATCACCCTCCCCCTGATCTCGGTGACGGTGGCGCTGGCCCCGCACGTCGCCAGTCTGTTCGCCGCAAGACGCCTGGGCGAGTTACAACGAGCGATCACCGCCAGCACTCGTCTGGTGCTGGCGCTCTCGCTGCCTTTCACCCTGATCTACGTGGTGGCGGGGACGTTTTTCCTGGGACTCTTCGGGGCAGAGTACCGCGTCGCGCAGACAGCGCTGACAATTTTCAGCCTGGGCCAACTGGTCAACGCCGCGACTGGCCCCGTCGCGACTCTGCTGATGATGACCGGCCACGAGCGCGCCGCTACCCTGAGCACCGGTGCGGGCGTCGCCCTGCATGTGCTGCTCAACCTGCTACTCATCCCAGGCTGGAGCATCGAAGGAGCAGCCGTTGCGGGCGGGATCAGCGTGGCCGTTCTCAATATGGCCCAGGCGTTGCTGGCATGGCGCTGGTTGCGCATCAACACGCTGGCGGCAGGCCCCACCGCATACCGCTAAAACGTCACCCCCTGGCGCGCACGAAGCCAGGGGGCCAAGCCAGTTGCCGATGACACCCCAGGGCTGAGCGCCCGCTCAGACGCCGAACTCTTTGCGATCCACCAGCCAACCGGCCAATGCCAACAGGATGATCGCTACACTGATCATCACCGTCCAGTCGCCGAACTGAACGCCGCCCCGAATGACCTCGCCCATGTTGAAGTAGTGGTTGATCAGGAAGGGCTGGAGCGGCTTCAGCGCATCAACCATCGCCGAGAATCCGTAGATCAGGAAGCTGCCGATCAGCAGCAGATAGGCGATAGGCCCGGCAAAATGGCGGCTGGAGGGTACGATCACCGCCAGCAGGTAGGAATAGCCAGCCACGACCATCAAAAACAGGAACGCGCTGACGATGCTCAGCGCCAGCCTGCCGACTGACACATCGAATTCCGGCCAGAGGAGCATGGACACCAGGAAAGTGATCAACCAGGCCCCCAGCACCAGCGCCATACCCAGGGCCGTGTTGAGCACCCGCCCGAACAGATAGGCGCGCCGCGACACGGGCAGGCTGAGCATCATGTCCAGCGAATGATCGCGCTCGGCGTTGGTGAAGGCATTGAACGCCTGGACGATCACGATCGCCCCCAGAATCAGCACGCTGTAGCCGCCGAACTGCGTCTGGATGTATATGCCAGCTTCGGTTATATCGAACTCAGCCACTTCCCCACCGTAGAACATCGCCAGGATGCTTTCCGGATAGGAATCGATCAGTTCCTGCCACTCTGCCGCCTGACTTTTGATCGTCGGGTAGAAGCCCATGATCAGCAACAGGTACAGCCCAAAACCAACAGACAACCACCACACGGTGCGCCGGGAATCGCGAAAGGACTTGCGAAAGACGGCCAACATGGCTCAGCGCTCCTTCCTGCCATAGTACGCCAGGAAAATCTCCTCCAGCGTGGGGTGCTCGATCTCAATATCGGTCACCGTATAGCGGGCGGCGAGTTTGATCACCGCGTCCAGGCTGGCTTCCCCGCTCAGGCGCATCCGCACGCGCGACCCCTCGGCGGTGACATCGTGAACGCCCAGCAAAGCGCGGAATTCATCCTGTGGTGACGCGCCGTCGAACGTGAAGGTGAGCCAGCGGAAGGCAGCGCGAGTGAGGTTGGTCACGCTTTCCACCGCCTCCAGGTGCCCATCGCGGATGATGCCCACGCGGTCGCAGATCGCCTCGACTTCGGGCAGGTTGTGCGACGACAGAAAGACCGTGCGCCCTTCGGCGCGCACTTCGTGCATCAGCTCATGGAAGACCTGCTGCATGAGCGGGTCGAGGCCAGTCGTCGGCTCGTCGAGGATCAGCAGTTCGGGCTTGTGCGCCAGGGCGACGATCAGCCCCATTTTGCGCTTCATGCCCGTCGAAAGCCCCTTGAGCGAGCGCGACAGGTCGAATTCCAGGCGCTCGGCCAACCGTTGCGCCTCGGCTAGGTAGCCGTCTTGTGCGCCGCGCACCTGCTCCAGCCAGCGGAGGTACTGGATGCCCGTCCAGTTGTCCAGCAACGTCAACTCGGTGGGCAGGTAACCAATGCGGCGGCGGATGGTCACGCTGTCGCGCACGGTGTCCAGCCCGAAGATCGTCGCCGAGCCGGCGCTGGGGCGGATGAAGTCCAACAGGGTGCGGATGGTAGTCGTCTTGCCCGCGCCGTTCGGCCCCAGAAAACCGAAGATTTCGCCCCGGTAGACGGCCAGGTTCACGTTTTCGATGGCGGTGACCTTGCCGTAGCGGTGCGTCAGGTTTTGCGTCTGAATGACAGCCTCGCGTTCCTGCACCATGAGGAACTCCTTTCGGACAGCAAGCGCCTGCCTGGCGGATAAGCCGCGTTTTGTTCCGGTCACAGCAGAACAGGTGTCAGGCGCAATAACAACCTATCCAAATTCCTGGCGCGCAGCAAGCAGCGCCCTTACAGAACCGAACTTACGGATAGATACTAAGCAAACCAAAGCAAGCGTATCACCGAGACAAAGAGGGGTCAATGCTGGCTGGCGGCGCAGGCTGACAATCGGCTGACATTCATCGGATAGGGGCAGGCCCGCTTGCGAGGTGTTTCCTGCCGCACTACACTTCAGGATCGTACCGGCGCGCTATCCGCCCACGTAGGGACAGGGCCTTGTGTGCGCTGCCAGGGAGAGAGCACGATGAGAGAGCGGCTATCCACCCTACGCTACCGTTTGCGCCTGGGGTTGCTCATTCTGGCATTGGTGCTGTTTGTGATCTTCCTGCTGCAAAACACAGCGCCTACCCGCGTGCGCTTCCTGATCTTCGAAGCGGACATCGCCAGCGCCATTGTGATCGTGGTGACGTCGCTGCTGGGGTTTATAGGCGGCTTCTTCGCCGCGCTCAACATGCACCGTCTGCGGCACAGACAGCGGGACACTCAGGACAAATAGGCCAGTTGTTCATCCGGTCGGCCCGGCGGCAAAGCAAAAACAACCGGACTTCGAGAGTTCACACGAACCTCCGAAGTCCGGTCGTCTGAGTGAGAACGCGGAAGGGTACGGCTCGCCTCCCCTCTCCGTTTCGGCACTTCTTGCGGAACCCCCGATCTCGCACGCTAGGGCGTGATCTGCGTGCCGAGCACCTTCAGGAACTCCGCCAGCCACTTGGGGTGAGCGGGCCAGGCAGGCGCAGTGACCAGGTTGCCATCCACCACCGCATCGGTGACCGGCACCGGCTTGTAGGTGCCGCCCGCCGCTGTCACGTCCGGCCCCACTGCCGGGTAGGCGGTGGCCGTCTTGCCCTTAAGTGCACCCGCGGCTGCCAATACCTGCGGCCCGTGACAGATGGCCGCAACGGGCTTGCCCGTCTCGGCAAAATGGCGAGTGATGGCAATCACCTTGTCGTTCAGACGGATATACTCTGGCGCGCGCCCGCCAGGGATCACCAGCGCGTCATAGTCTTCGGGCTTGATGTCGGCGAAGGTGGCGTTCAGCGCAAAGTTGTGGCCGCGCTTCTCGCTATAGGTCTGATCGCCCTCGAAGTCATGCACCGAGGTGCGCACTACCTCGCCCGCCTTCTTGTCCGGGCAGACGGCGTGCACGGTGTGCCCCACCATCAACAGCGCCTGGAAGGGCACCATCACTTCATAGTCTTCGACATAGTCGCCAACGAGCATCAAAATTTTCTTGGCTGCCATCGTCAAATCCTCCTCTACAAAATGTATGCGGATACGCCTTCATTATACGCCCGCCCGCTCACCTGCGCCGAAGAGCGCTTCACCACAGAGAACACGGAGGGCACAGACATTGCGCAGAGAGAGTGCACCAGGTATTCTCTGTGCCCTTCTCTGTGTTCTCCGCGTTCTCTGTGGTTCAAAGACTCGCGGGTTGTGCAGCTCACCAGAGCGCCCGCAGCCGCGCGACGATGGCCGCCGGATCGGTGCCATAGGGGAAAACCAGGCGCAGCCGCCCCTGTTGATCGATCACGAAGGTCGAGGCTGTATGATCAACCAGGTAATCAGCCGCCGACTCCTCATAGCTCACCCGCTGATAGAACACCCCAAAGTCGCGGGCAATGGGGCGCAGTGCTGCATCGTCGCCGGTGAGACCGATGAACTGTGGATCGAATGCCCGCACATAGTTCGTCAGGCGTTCCGGCGTGTCGCGCTCGCCGTCCACGCTGACGAACACGAAAGCCACCCGCCCCGCGTCGTCGCCCAGCAGGGCTTTGACGCGCTTGAACTCGGCCAGCGTCGTCGGGCAGATGTCCGGGCAGTGCGTGTAGCCGAAGAAGAACAGAGCCACTTTGCCGCGCAGGTCGCTCAGGCGGAAAGGCTGCCCATCCTGATTGGTCAGGGTGAAGTCACCCACATCTTTGGGCGGGTCGAGCAGGGTGCCGGGCAACGGCGTCGCCGTCGGGCCGCCGTCCCCGCCCCCACCACAGGCCGCCAGCGCCGTGCTCAGCAGCGCAATAGCTACCCACAAACCCCACCAGCGCCACACCGTCATCACTCCAGTGCGCGGACTTCGGCGGTCACGTCCAGCGTCGCGCCGGAGGCGAAGGTGAGCGTCAGCGTCACGGTGTCGCCGGGGTTCAGGTCGCGCTGCACGTCGAGCAACATGATGTGATAACCGCCCGGCTTGAGTTCGACGCTGCCCCGCGCGGGCACCTCAATCGCCTCGATCGGACGCATACGCATCACGTCGTTCTCGTCTACCGTCGTCTCGTGAATCTCCACCGCGCCGGCGACCTCCGGGCCGGCGCTCGCACCGATCAGGCGGTCGGGGGCGTCGCCGCTATTCTCGATGACCATGAATGCACCGGTCACTCGTCCGCTGGGCTCCTGGTCGCTCATGCCGCCCATGTCGTGCCCGGCCATGCCTGCGGCGGTGTCGCTCTGTTCCGCTCCGGCCATCTGTTGGATGGTGGCGCGCACCCAGGCATCGCGGACAGACAGCGCTGGTGACGTGGGAGTAGCGGTGGGAGTTGCCTTCTCTTCGTCGCCAGAACAGGCGCTGAGAGCCAAAACGAGCGCGACCACTCCTGACAACAACACACGCCTGACAACCATCACTCACCCTCCTGAGCTTCTCGCTCGTCCTGTGCCAGCAATGCCTCGATTTCGGCAACCTGCCGCTCGCTGAGCGGGCCATAGTCGAGCGCGCCAGCGTTTTCCTCTACCTGTGCCACCGTCTTGAAGCCGGGGATAGGAATAGTCTGCGCCGAAATGGCCCACAGCCAGCCCAAAGCAGCCTGCGCCAGCGTCCGCCCGTCGCGCGTCAACACATCGCGCAGGCGGGCCAGCCAGGCCAGGCGCTCCGCCTGCGGGCCGTGACGCAAGTCCCAGGTGTGACGCACGTCGTCGGCGGGCAGGCGTGTATCCGGCGTGAACTTGCCGGTGAGCAGGCCGCGCCCCAGCGGCCCACGCACGATGACGGCCAGGTTGTATGTATGGGCCAGTTGCAGCATGGCCTCATTGCGCTCGAAAAGGTTCATATGGCACTGCACGGCCACGCAGTGCTCGCCCTCGGCGAAGAGCCGCGCGCGCTCCGGGTCGTCGGTGCTCCAGCCATAGAAGCGAATCTTGCCCTCGCGCACCAGGTCTTCGAGCGTCTCGCGCACTTCCAGCGCCTGCTCCAGATCGTAGTCGCCCAGGTGAAACTGATAGAGATCAATGTAGTCGGTATTCAGGCGGCGCAATGAATCTTCGCAGGCGCGGCGAATGTACGCCGGATCAGCCGCCCTGCCGATGATCTGCCGCGATCCTTCCGAAAAGACGCGCCCAAACTTGGTGGCGATGATCACGCGGTGACGCGCCCCAGCCAGGCCCAGCCCCAACAGACGCTCGCTATGCCCGGTGCCGTAGACATCGGCGGTATCCCAGAAGGTAATGCCCAGTTCCAGGCCGCGATGAATGGCGCGCATGGACTCGGCATCGTCTACGTGTCCCCAGCCCACAGGCCGCCCTTGTTCATCCCACAGCGGCCCACCGATGGCCCAGGTGCCCAGCCCCAGCGCGCTGACTTCCAGGCCACTGCGCCCTAAAGTGCGTGTGTACACGACCAGTTCTTCCTCCGGGGGCTGCTCATCGGCGCTCACCATACACAGCCGACAACGCGGGCGATGGTAGTTCCCAACATGTCCGGTGTACATAGGCGCTCCTGGATGGCGTGTGCTCAACCCATTCGACGAAGTCATCCAGCCCCTTTATAAGCCATCCGACATGTCTGAACAATGTGATTTCTGTCACAATCTTATCCCGGTGACCCTCACGCTTCGGGCGCGGGCACGGTGAAGTCGAACGACTCGCGCACCGGCGCGCGGGCCAGGCTCAGCGCAGCTCCGGCGTGACGCAGAAAGTCCAGGCCGCTGACCTCAACATCCGCCCGCCAGTCGCCCGGCTCCAGCGAGACGTTAGCCCCGTAATGGAAGCCCAGTCCTGGCGCAATGACCGGCTGGAAAGGCACCAGAATCTCCACCCCATAGCGGCGGAAAGTGACGGTCACCGTCGCGCCAGGGAGTTTCTCTTCGTAGTTCACCGCGTGATCGGTCACGTCCACCAGGTAGTAGCGGCTGCCCGGCTCGATCTCCAGCGGCTCGCTGACGCCGTCCTGCACAGCGTAGAGCTGCCGCGGCTCGTCGAGATAGCTCAGCACAATGTGCAGACCGTCGCGCACTACCTCGCCGATCATTTGCGGCGTGCTGCTGCCGATCACACGCCCTTGCTCGTCGAGCGCAAAGCTGCCCGACCATTCGATCGGTTCCAGCCACAGGTCGTGCGCGCCTTCCTGGCGCAGTGCCTGCACCGGACCGATCGTCACCGTCCACTCATAGGTTGCGCCAGCGGGCACGCGGTAGTTATCGCCGAAGTGATAGCCGTGCCCCGGCGCGTACATGGCGGGCGCGGCAGCCTGCACGATCACCGCGCCGGTATCTGCGCGGCGCACTTCCAGCGACACTGTCACCGGCAGGCGCTCGCCCAGGGCCAGCGCCGCGTCGTTCACGTCTATAGTGATATGTTTGAGGTCGGCGTCGGTGATATCGCCGCCGCAAAGTTGCAACTGCCCGTCCACCACCTGATAGAGCTGCGCCGCGGGACTCACATTGAAGATGAGCTGCATCCCGTCGCGAGTCTCGGTCACCAGACCGGCCCCGTGCGTATGGGCGGCGTAGCTGACAGGGGTCGTTGCCGGGGCGCAATCGTCATCTTCGCCGGGGCGAAAGGTGATCAGCGCGATCACAAAGACCGGCACCAGCACCAGCAGAAAAATCAGCGGGTAGATCAGCAGCTTGCTTCCGTGCATCAGCCAACCTCTGCCCTACAACGGGCGCGGCAGCGCGTCTATCTGCGCCATCAGCGCGAAATCCAGGTCGGTGATGCCGCCCTGATCGTGCGTCATCAGGCTCACCGACAGATGTTTCCAACCGTGCAGACGCAGGTCGGGGTGATGATCCGCGACTTCGGCCAGATGGCCGATGGCGTTCAGCAACAACAGCGCCTGCGCGAAATTCTTGAGCGTGAAGGTGCGGTGCAGTTGCCCATCCTCGCCCAATTGCCAGTCCGGATGTGCGGCCAGGCGTTCGCGGACTTCCTGTGGAGTGTAGGTCTTCAATGTGCGGGCCATGGGGAACTCTCCGGAATTCAGTTCGACGGGCTTGTGAAGATTATAACCACACGCGGGGTCCGATGGCAGCGCAACGGCGCTCCCCTAGGGGAATTGTCTCAAACCGCTTGCCGCTTTACCTCACCCTCAGCCTCGCTTCGCTCGGCTTGCCCCCTCCCCGCGGCGGGGGGCCACAAGGCGCGCCAGCGCCGAGTGGGGGTGAGGTCAACCAGCAGATCACACCTGAGCTTACTTCTGCCCATGGTTCTGCTGGCTGGTTTTGATGCGATTACCCTGGGCGCTCCCCAACCTCACCAGGCGAAGTCGTCGCGCGGACTTGCGTCCACGCCCGCCCGCAACGCCGCCGCGATCTCGGCCAGCGGCTGACCGGTGAGCGGGTGCGGCCAGTCCGGCGCGACATCGGCCAGCGGCACGGCCACATGGGCGCGCGTCAGGATGTCGGGATCGGGCAAGGTCAGGTGGGGCGTATCGAGAACACAATCCCTGTAGAGGGCAATGTCCAGGTCAATGGGGCGCGGTGCGTATTTATCCGCCCCCCGCCGCCGCCCCAGCAGCAACTCGACGAAGCGCAGGACGTGAAACTTGAGCGCCAGCGGCGTATAGTAGCCGTCGGAATGTAACAACAGGGCCGCGTTGAGGAACGGAGGCTGATCGGCAGCAACCGCGCCTGTCGCGCCGATCGGTGCCGACTCGTAAACGCGCGACAGAGCGCGCACCCGCAGATGGTAGTTCTGGCGCAGCAGGGTCACCGCGCGGGGCAGGTTGCGTTCTGGCTCGATGTTGCTGCCCAGCGTGATCAGAACCGGCACATACTCACTCAAAGTCGGCGCGCTCCCGTTCGATCTCTACCCCTACCGATCGCGCGAAGCGCAGCGCGCCCGGCTTCTCGACGCGCACGATCACGCGCTCTGCCCCGTGATCTACCACGCAAATGCGGGCGATAGCCGTCGCCAGCGCCTCGACCGTCTGATAGCTGGACTCCTCCACGTGCGCGATGACCGCCTTGGTGATGGTACGATAGTTGAGGATGTCGGCGGGGTCGTCGGTGAGGCCGCCGCGCCGCGTGTCGGTGAACAGCGTCAGGTTGATCAGGATATCCTGTTTCTTCTCGCGCTCCCAGTCGTTGAAACCGATGATGCCGCGCAAGAGCAAATCCTGGACGATGATCTTATCGGTCGCCATCGAGTCTGTCATCCTCACTGTGAATTGCGGATTGCGGAAGGCGGATTGCGAAATAGAAAAAAATGCTCAGGTGTGCCAGAGAGACTCCGCGCTGACGTTCTTTCTCTGCGCGGTCTCCGCGCCTTTGCGGTTTTTTCCGCACTCACTTAAGCGTGCCGATCAGGTGCTCCCCGCCGTCTACCGGGATCAGCGCGCCGGTGATGTAGTCGTTGCGAGCCAGGAAAACCGCCGCTTGCGCGACATAGTCCGGGTGACCGGTGCGCCCCAACGGAGTCCGCGCGCCGATGGCTGCCCAAGTCTCGCCCTGCGGGTCAACACCTGGGGGCGGCAGCACCGCGCCCGGCACGATGGCGTTGACGCGAATGGTCGGGGCCAACTCGTAAGCAGTGACTTTGGTCAGGTGAAGCAGGCCGGCTTTGCTGACGCCGTGCTGCACGTAATCGCGCCAGGGGTAAATGCCGCTGAGGTCGGCGATGTTGATGATGGCAGCGGCTTCGTCCGCTGGGCGGGCCACCCGGCGCATCAGGCGAGCGGCGTGCTGCGTGCACAGGAACGGCGCGCGCAGGTTGACCTGCAACACGTCCTTCCAGTCGTCCAGGCCGATCTCGTCGAACGGCTGACGCACAAAACTGGCCGCGCTGTTCACCAGCACGTCCAGCCGCCCGAACTCAGCCGCCGTCGCGTCGAACAGGGAGCGGATACGCACCGGATCGCGTAGATCGGCCTGGAAGGAAATAGCGCGCACCCCCAACGACTTGACCTCAGCCACTGTCTCGCGCGCTGCCGCTTCGGACGATCCATAGTGTATCACCAGGTGCATCCCTTCGCGCGCCAGGGCCAGGGCGATGGCCTTGCCGACGCGGTGTGCCCCGCCTGTCACCAGCGCGACTTTGTCTTGCAAGTTCATTGGCCACCCCCTCTGCCAGCCTACCGGAGCCATTCACAACATGGGCGCGGCATGACCGCGCCCAGACCTGCCTTGCCTCACGCCAGGGAGACGCGCGCCTGCCCGCGTCCCCCCTTGATCTTAGCGAATGCCCGCCAGCCGGTAAAATTCGTCCACTAGGGCGGGGTTGGTGCGGAATTCGCCACGCTTGGCCGTGGTAACCATGTTGATGCCGTGTTTCTTGACGCCGCGCAGCGCCGCGCAGCTATGTTGTCCTTCCACCACCACCATCACGCCCAGCGGGTCGAGGTACGTTTCCAGCGTGTCGGCGATCTCATTGGTCAGGCGTTCCTGCACCTGCAGACGGCGGGCGAACATGTCCACGATGCGCGGAATCTTGCTCAGGCCGACGACCTTGTCGCGCGGGATGTAGGCCACGTGCGCCTTTCCAGTGAAGGGCAGCATATGATGCTCGCACATGGACACATATTCGATATTGGCCACCACGATCATCTCGCCTTCGCCATACTCCACGTCGAACATCGCGCCGTTGATGATCGTCTCCGCGTCCTGACGGTAGCCTTCGAGCAGTTCATCGTACATCTTGGCGACACGGTGCGGCGTGCGCAACAGACCGTCGCGATCGGGGTCTTCGCCCACATTGAGCAAAATCAAGCGCACGGCGTCTTCGATGACCGCCTTGGGATTGTAGGCTTCAAATTCGGCGGTGGCGATCCGCTCTGCCATTTCGACAATGTGCCCGTTGTTCTTGTGTCCGTTGCCATTCTTACTCATCGCTCGCAATCCTTTTCTGGCGGGAAATCACCGTGCCTGTATCCAAAAAGTTAGATGCTGCACGCTTAAACAAAGTTAGCAGGGTTTCCTTAGGGAATGGTTAATAAGCCCAGAGACCTGCATAAGATTTATTTGATGATTATCTCAAAAAATGCCCAGGATGGCGATAGAAAAAAGGCTTCGGGAGTCCGCACGACTCCCGAAGCCCGCCTCGCCTTGCTCTATCGGGTCAAACAGTGCTCAGCCGATGTGATGGTAGGTATCCCAGCCGAAATAGGTAGTGAACGCTTCGTAAAGCACGTCGGCAGAATGCGAGGCGTTCATGGCTGCGTGATGCTCGAAGCCGTTCTTGCAGATGTAGCGCAACAGGCCTTGCAGGTTGGGCACGCGCACCACGGCCCGGCTGCCGAACGTATCCAGCGGATCGTCCACGAACTGGCCATCGCCCACGTAGGCGCGGATGCGCCCGGTCTTGTCCTCGGTGGTGATGCGGGCGTAACTGAACGGCCCCGCCGGCGTGCGCCCCGCCACCGTGCCATAGGTGTTTTCCGTGCCTAGCGTGGTGGCCAGAATCTCGGCGTTGGCCATCTTCACTTCGCCGAAGAAGCTCTTGGCCCAGTTGCCGCAGTGGAACAGCACGCATTTGTCCGGATCGTCGCCGTAGTTGTTGTTCCAGTCCACCAGAGCGCTGGGCCTGCCGGAGGCCAGTTGCAGGGCGTACATGGACAGTGCACCGGTGATGTCCACTTCGCAGGCGCTGGGCATCAGGCGCTCACTCATCAGGCTCATCAAGGTGCACACGTTCACGCCGTAGTTGCGCTGTAGCGAACTCCAGCACTGGATGGCGGTCGCCGTGATGTCGTTCTCGGCCATCCAGTCGTCCAGCACAATGCCCAGCCTGGCCTGCCTGACGACGGCCTCGTGCGGCACTCCTCCTACCGGCACATAGGCGGCGATCTGCTCCAGCTTCTGGCGGACGCGCGGGTCGTCGTCGGCCAGTTTCGCCGCCCAGCCGAAGACCTCCGAGAGATCGAGCGTCTGCACGCTGATGCCGAACGCCTGCAACAGCTTCTCGCTGTAGCGCGTGGTGTTGAAGGCATTGGGGCGCGCCCCTACCGCTCCCAGCCGCACATTGCGCATCCCCTTGACCACGCGGCACACCCCCACGAACTTCCGCAGATCGGCCTTGAAGGAGTCCGTATCCGGATAGACGGTGTGCAGGCTCGTCACAGAGAAGGGATAGTCGTACTGATAGAGGTTGTTGCAGACCGAAATCTTGCCGCAGAAGGCGTCGCGGCGGCGCTCCAGGTGGAATTTGTCCAGATCGTCCGGGAACGCCTGCACCAGGATCGGCACGCGCAACCCCGATAGCTTGATCGCCTCGGCCACGCCCTTCTCGTCGCCGAAGTTGGGCAGGCTGACCAGGATGCCGTCAATGCTGGCGCTGTGCTGCCGGAACAACTCGGCGCAGCGTTTGGCATGTTGCCAGGTTTCTACAGCTCCAAAAGGTGTGTCCTGCTCGCTGAGGACGACATAGCCGATGCCCAGCTCGTCCAGCACGCGCAGCAACTCGGCGCGCCCTTCGGAGATGAGCACATCAGGGAAGAAATCGCGGTTGCCAACAATGACGCCCAAGGTAATTTTGTTCTCATTGCTCATGATTTTTCACTCCACTAACACGCGGCGGACGGCAGCCTGCCAGCCCGCGTAATACCTGGAAACCTGCCCCTCATCCATGAGCGGCGCATAGTCCACCGCTTCGGCGGGCAGGCGAGCCAAATCGTCCAGCGTCCGGCAGACCCCCGCGCCCAGCAACCCCATCATGACCGCGCCCAGCGCCGAGAGTTCCGGCAGAGAGGACGCGCGCAGGCGGTAGCGGGTGATGTCGGCCACAAACTGCATCAGAAAGCGATTGCGCACCGCGCCGCCGTCTGCGTGGATCACTTCCAACGGAACGCCGGCGTCCTGGGCCATCGCCCGCAGCACATCGCAGACCTGGTAGGCGATGGCTTCCAGCGCGGCCCGCGCAAGATGGTTGCGCGTGGTGGCCGGCGTCAGGCCGACGATCGCGCCCCTGGCGTCGGGCCGCCAGTAGGGCGCGCCCAGCCCCACGAAGGCGGGCACCAGATAGACGCCACCGTTGTCCGGCACGGCCAGCGCCATGCCCTCGGTCTCGGCGGAAGACGCGATCAGCCCCACCTGATCGCGCAGCCAGGCCACAGTTGCGCCGGTGAAGTTGATGTTGCCCTCGAAGGCGTAGACCGGTCGCCCATTCAGCACCCACCCGACGGCGGTCACAATGCCGTTGGTCGAGCGGCGGATCACGTCGCCCAGGTTGAGCAAGACAGACGATCCCGTGCCGAAGGTCACCTTGGCCATGCCTGGCTCGAAACACCGCTCGGCAAAGAGCGCCGCCTGCGAATCGCCCATCACGCCGTAGATGGGGATCGGGCGCGGGAGCAGGCCGTCTACGTCCGTCTCGCCGAAGGCAGCGCAGCTCTCTCGCACTTCCGGCAAAGCGGTCAGCGGTATGCCGAAGAGATCGCACAGCGTCTCGTCCCAGCCCAGGCGAGCGATATTGTAGAGCAGGGTGCGGCTGGCGTTGGTGTGATCGGTGGCAAAGACTTCCCCCCGCGTCAGGCGGTAGACCAGATAGGCATCTATGGTGCCCACCAGAGCGCGACCCTCCCGCACCGCCTCCTTGATCGCCGGTTCGTGGGCGAACAGCCAGGTCAGCTTGGGGGCGGGGAAATAGGGATCAATCTTCAGGCCGGTCGCGTTCTGCACCAGGGCGTCATGCCCCTCCTCGACCAGTTCGCGGCAGACACCTTCGGCGCGGTTGCACTGCCAGACGATGGCGTGATGCAGCGGGCGACCCGTCCCCCGCTCGAAAACAACCACTGTCTCGCGCTGATTGGTCAGGCTGAGGAAAAGCAGCTCGTCCCCGACCTGAGGATGGCGGTCGAGTAACGTCGCGATAGCACGGCAGGTGTTGTGGTAGATTTCGTCGGCGTCGTGTTCCACCCACCCCGGTTGCGGGTAATACTGACGATGCTCAATGCTGGTGCTGTTCAGCAGCGCCCCGCTGCTGCTGAAGAGCATGGCCTTGGTGGCCGACGTGCTTTGGTCAACGGCGAGGATGATCGGCGTCATTGGATCAGTTCCACCTCCAGTAACTGCCGCGCCCGCTGTGCCAACCCCTCGCCGCTGATGCCGTAGTGGACGAAAATCTCCATCTGACTGCCCGTGACCGTGTACTCGTCGGGGATGCCCACGATACAGAATGGCCTGATCAGGCCATGTTGCAGCAACACCGACGCACAGGCTTCGCCCAGGCCACCGTAGACGCTGTGCTCTTCGACGGTGATCAGGGCGCGCGAACGGCGCGCCGCATTCAACAGTGTCTCGACATCGAGCGGCTTGACCGTGTGCATACTGATCACCCCGCACGATACGCCCTCGGCGCGCAGCAGTTCGCTCGCTTCGACGGCGGGGGCGACCGCCTCGCCCGCGGCGACGAAAGTGACATCGCTCCCCTGCGCCAGCGTGATCGCCTTGCCAATGGCGAAAGGTGTGCCGGGGCGGTGTAGATGCGGCATGGGTTTCTTGCCAAAGCGCAGATAGAGCGGGCGCGGATGTGTCACAGCGGCGCGCACGGCTTCGCGCGTCTCAAAGTTGTCGGCAGGGACGACGATGTCAATGTTGTTGATGGCGCGCAGCGCAGCCAGATCGTGCAACGAGTGATGGGTCGAACCCAGCGCCCCGTAGCTGACCCCCGCGCTGATCCCCACCAATTTGACCTTCTGGTCGGAATACCCCACGTCGTTCTTGATCTGCTCCAGGGCGCGCGCAGTCAGGAAGCAGGCCGGCGAGACGCCGAAGACGATCTTGCCCGCCGCCGCCAGGCCAGCAGCGATGCCCACCAGATTTTGCTCGGCGATGCCCACCTCAATGAGCTGATCGGGCAACTGCTCGGCAAACGGTTGCAGCTTGCCAGAGCCGCGCGAGTCGCTGGTGAGCACCAGGATATCGGGGTTGTCACGCGCCAGTTCGAGCAGGGTTGCTGCGAATTCGTCAAGGTTGGGACGACCGAGTTCCATGTCACACCACCACCTTCAACAGCCGCTCGGCCTCGTCTAGCTCAGCCAGGGCGCGCGCCAGTTCGTCGTCGCTGGGCACTTTGTGATGCCAGTTGAGCGCATTTTCGATGAAACTCACGCCCTTGCCCTTGACCGTCCTGGCCAGGATCAGGTTGGGCTTGCCCGGCGCAAACGGCAGCGCTTCGAAAACCCGCAACAGATCGCCAATGTCGTTGCCGTCGCAGGTGCGCACAGCGAAACCAAAAGCCGTGAACTTGTCTGTCAGCGATTCGAGCGACATCACCTGCTCGGTAGGGCCGCTGATCTGCAGGCCATTGCGATCCACGATAGCGACCAGGTTGTCGAGCCGGTAGTGCGCCGCGCTCATGGACGCCTCCCAGTTCGAGCCTTCGGTGAGTTCGCCATCGCCCAGCAGGGTGAAGACGCGGTAAGGGCGCTTGTCCTTCTTGGCGGCCAGCGCCAGCCCCACAGCGACCGATAAGCCATGACCCAGTGCGCCGGTGTTCTGCTCAATCCCTGGGACTTTGCGCGTGGGATGCCCGACAAAATGTGACTGGTAGCGACTGAGGGTGTACAGCGCCTCAGCGGGGAAGAACCCGCGGTCGGCCAGCACCGTATACAGGGCCTCCACGGCGTGCCCTTTGCTCTGAATATAGCGATCCCGGTTGGGATCGGAGAAATTTTCCGGCGAGACATTCATCACATGGTTGTAGAGGACGTTGAGAATGTCAATGCACGAGAGGCTTCCTCCGGTATGGCCTGCCTTGGCGTGATGAATGATGGTGAGGATTGTCCTGCGATATGCTACCGATTTCAGCCTCAGTTCCTGTTCGGTCATGGCCTTCAGCCTCCCTGTGAATGGGCACACCAGGCGGCTAGCTCGCCAACACGACGCCAATGGTGAGCAGAATGCACGCCCAGGTGCGCTGCTCACCCGTGGCAATGACCAGGGCGGTATCGGCAGAACGCGCCGCCTCGTAGAAGGGGAAACGCCCCAGCGTCTGGATTTCGACATCCGGCAGGATATGCCGGTAGTCCTGGAAGATGGGCGGCTCCGGGCCAGTGTCAGGAGCGATAGCGTGGGCGGCTTCGATCGGGATCGCCCCGGCCAGCACTTCCAACACGTCGGGCACGCTGAGCTTGCCAGGGGCCAGGTTCAGGTAGACGCGCGTTGCTGCCGGATGGGCACCTGTGGAAAAGGGATAGTTGCTGTCCGCCACCAGCACCTTGGAGCCATGCCCGGCAGAAGCCAGCGCCTGCAAAATTTGAGGATGCAGCAACTTGGTACGGAGCATGTTCTATATCCCCTGATCAACTCGACTATGCAGCTATTCAGGCTCTGTGGGGTGGTGCAGGTAACCGGACAACCCGGTTACCTGCACAGAAAGGTCACGCTGCAGCGCACTTCATACCGGCTTACTTAACCGGAGCGAAGTTGAAGTAGTCGTTGACGTTCTCCGGCGTGATCAAGATGCAGTCAATGGAGATCTTCTCTTCGGCGGGCAGTTCACCGGTGGTGATGTACTTGTGCGCCATCTCGACAGCCAACGGGCCGAACTGCGCCACAGGCTGCAACACCGTCGCGTGGATCTTCCCTTCCTTGATCGCATCCAACACATCCTGCGACCCGTCGAAGCCCACCACGATGACATCCGTCATCCCGGCTGCCTGCAACGCCGCCATCGCCCCCATTGCCATCGTGTCGTTCCCAGAAATCACCCCCTTGATGTCCGGATGCGCCTGGATGATCGTCTCCATCACCTCGAACGCTTCCGTCTGCGACCAGTTCGCCGTCTGCTGCGCCACCATCACCAGGTCCGGATACTGGTCTAGCACATCATGGTACCCCTGCGAGCGAATGTGGGCGTTCGTGTCCGACTCCTTCCCCGTCAACTCCACATACTTGCCCTCTTCTCCCATCAGGCGCACAAACTCCTCCGCGCCCAGCACCGCCCCCTGGTAGTTGTTCGAAATGATCTGCGCCGCCGCAATCCCCGTCGCGTTGATCTCACGGTCAATCAGAAACGTCGGTATCCCCGCATCCTTCGCCTTCTGCACCGCCGCAATCGAGGCGTCCGCCCCCGCGTTGTCCACAATGATCGCCTTCGCCCCCTGCGCTATCGCCAGGTCGAAATGCTGATCCTGTAGCGCCGGATCATCATCGTGAATCAACACCAGCGTCTCATACCCCAACGCCTCCGCCGCCGCCTGCGCCGAGTCCGCCTCCGCCTTGAAAAACGGATTGTCATGCGCCGGCGTGATGATCACGATCAGACCCTTGCTCTCCTGAGCCAGGGCGAGCGTCGTCGTGGGAACCAGCGCGGCCACCATGGCCAGCGCCATCACCAAAACGAGCAGTCTTGAGAATTTCTTGTGCAACATGTTGCTCTCCTCATTCGCTGAGCTAACCTAAAACACAGATACAGGGTTGTAGTTAGACGACAGACGAAATGTTCATAGTCTTTCTCTGATCTGCGCACACCTCCTTTTACCGCGCAGGCAGGATCAGCGCTTGCGCTCCTGCAACTGCTGCTGCACCTGATCAATGATGACGGCCAGGATGATGACGAAGCCGGTGATAACCATCTGCCAGAACGAGCTTAGCCCTTCCAGGATCATGCCGTTGCGCAGCACGCCGATGACGAACGCGCCGACGATGGTGCCCAGGATGGTGCCGCGCCCCCCTGCCAGCGACGTACCGCCCAGCACCACTGCCGCAATAGCGTTGAGTTCCCAGGTCTCGCCTGTGGAGGGGTGCGAGGCCACCAGTTGCGAGGTCACGATCAACCCCACGACCGCGGCACAGAAACCGCTGATCACATAAGTCAGCAGGGTGATGGTCTTGACGCGCACGCCCGAAAGTTCCGCCGCGCGCCGGTTGCCGCCGATGGCGTAGACCTGCCGCCCGAAAGGCGTCTTCTTGGTGATGAAGATGGCCAGCAAGCCCAACCCAATCATGATCCAGATCGAGTAGGGCAACCCCAGGAAGGTCCCCGCCCCCAGTTTGGGGAAGCCAGTGTTATGCAGTTCGGGCTTGCCAATCAGGTTGGGGAAGGTCGCGCCGTTGTTGCGCAGCAGCGAAAAGCCGCGCGCCATGTAGAGCGTGCCCAGCGTGGCGATGAAGGGAGCGACGTTGAAGCGCGTGATCAGGATGCCGTTGATCAGCCCGACAAACATCCCCACCAGAATCGAAATCAACCCCACCATCCACACATTGAAGTAGACCACCTTGTTCAACGGCTCCAGCACCAGCCCTTCGTTGATCAGGCCGCCGGCGATCATGCCCGTCAGCCCCACAATCGAGCCAACCGACAGGTCAATGCCGCCCGTGAGGATGACAAAGGTCATGCCAATGCCCAGAATGGCGTTGATAGCTACCTGTTTGGCCAGGATGATCTGATTGCTCTCTTTGGTGAACGGCTCCGAAACTATAGTGAAAAACGTCAGCAGCAGGATAAGGGCAATGAAGGCGCGCAGTTGAACCAACAGGCCCTGCAAGGTCACACGCCCCCGAAAAGTTCTGGCAATGCTGACAGTTTCGGACGACTGAAGCTTCGCGTCGGCCATACTCAAGAGTCCTTTCGTACCAGTTCGTGCCCGATGGCCGAAGCCTCCACCAGTGCCTGTTGGGTGGCCTCGGCGCGCGACAATTCACGGGTGATCTTCCCTTTGGACATGACCAGGATGCGGTCGGCGATGGTCATGATCTCTTTCAACTCGGTGGAGACAAAGACAATGCCCAGGCCCCGCGCGGCCAGCCGTCGGGCCAGGTCAAAAATCTCCTGCTTGGCCCCCACGTCAATGCCGCGTGTGGGTTCGTCCATCAGCAGGACTTTCGGCTCGGTCAGCAGCCCTTTGGCGACCACGACCTTTTGCTGGTTGCCCCCACTCAACGAAGCGACCGGAAACTGCGGGTTGGCCACCTTGATGGCCAGGTCATTGATCATGCGGGCAACGCTGGCATTCTCCTTGGCGCTGGAGAGGAAGAACCGCTGCAAATAGCGCTTGAGGCTGGCCAGCAACATGTTGTGCGCCACCGAGAGTTCGGGGACAAGCCCCTCGCGCTGACGATCTTCGGGGATGAGCACCAGCCCATGCGCGATGCGCTGATCTATGCCGCCGCTCAGTTTCTTGCCCGCCAGCCACACCTCGCCGGTGGCCTGTGGCCGTAGCCCCATCAGGCATTCGAACAACTCGGTGCGCCCCGCGCCCATCAGGCCATAGATGCCCAGAATCTCACCTGCACGCAGTGAGAAAGACACATCCGATACCAGTTCGCCGCCGCCGTGCTTGGGCAACGACATCCCCTCGACCCGCAAGATCACGTCGCCAAAGGGGTGTTGGGGTGGGCGGTAATCGCTGGCAGTGTCGCGACCAACCATGCGCTCAACAATCCAGGCCAGGTTCACCTGCGACATAGGCGCTTCGGCGACCTTGTGACCGTCGCGCAGCACGGTGATGTAGTCCCCAATCTGCAACAGTTCTTCCAGCTTGTGCGAGATGTAGATGATGGTGACGCCGTTGGCCTTCAGTTCGTCAATAACCTTGAACAGGACGCGCACTTCAGCATCGCTGAGCGCCGAGGTTGGCTCGTCCATGATCAAAATGCGCACATCGAGCGCCAGCGCCTTGGCGATCTCTACTACCTGTTGCTGCCCGATGCGCAGGTCTTGCACCAGCATTTTGGGGTCAATGGGGTGCTCCAGCCGTTCGAGCAGGGCGCGCGCCCGGCGTTCCTGTTCCTGCTGCTGAATGACCACCCCGCCATGCGTCAATTCGTGGGCGATGAAGATGTTCTCGCTCACGTTGAGGTTGGGGAACAGATTGAGTTCCTGGTAGATGATACCGATTCCCAGGTGCTCCGCCTCGCGCGGGGAGCGCGGCGCGATCTCGCGCCCCTCCAGCAACAGGCGGCCTTCGGTGGGCTGCTCGACGCCCGCCAGGATTTTCATCAGCGTGGATTTGCCCGCGCCGTTCTCGCCGACCAGCACATTCACCTTGCCACGGTAGACGTTGAAATCCACCTTGTTGAGCGCCACCGTGCCCGGATAGATTTTGGTGATCTGCTCTGCCCGCAAGATGACATCGTCGAGCAACAAGCCTTCGGGCGCTACTTTCGCCTGTGCTGCCATCAGTCCCCTACCTCAAGCTCTACAGGTACGACGACAACGTTGTTGCGGTCTTCGAGCGTGAAGGCCCCTACGAAACGCACAGGCTTGCCCACGTACCTGGCAGGGTCTATTTCCGCAATGGCGTCAGGCGTATCAACGCCCAGCGCCGCGGCGATGTGCTGGACGATGCGCTCGCCCATGGCATTGGCCACCCCAGCGAATTCTTGTTGATTGGTGAAGTTGCCGTATTCAATGAAACCGACGGCATCGCGCACGCCCGCCCGTTGACTGATCTTGATCAGCGGGCCTATGACCAGGGTCAGATCGGCAGTGCCGTCGGGGGGGGTCAGATCAACGGTCATCACGCCGGAGCGCGAGGATGTATCCACCCCCGCGATCACACCCTCACCGCGCACCATGAAGCTGTACGGTCCGGTGCCCGACCGGTGCCCATAACGGGCGATGGCCCCCTGCTGATCAGAGTCAATTTCCGCCAGCAAGGCGGTCAGTTCCTGGGCCTTTTCGCGATAAGTGGGCAGGACGCGCGACTCCCAGATTTCCTCCACATACGCTTCGGGGCTGAAGCCAGCTTTCAGGCCCTGGTCTTCTTCGAGCGTGCGCACGGTGGCGATCACACAGCCGCTCAACCAGCTTGCCACCAATACCATCAGCGCCAACAAGGCACCTGTTCTGAGAGCGGGCCGGTCAAACAGAGCCATCGAACTACTCCTCACATCAAAACAGTGGGAATGCGGAGCCAGGAAGGGGATAATGGTCGGTGTGGGATCATCTTGATTTGAATATTTATTCATCATATAATGAATATGCAAGTTCATTATCAGTGTACAGCAGCTCGCAAAGGCTGTCAAGTCATTGGGGAGGCTTGCCAGGGGGATTGCATCAAACCGCTGGCCGCTTTACCTCACCCCTAGCCTCGCTTCGCTCGGCTTGCCCCCTCTCCGATCCGGAGAGGGGGCAGCGAGGCGCGCGAGCGCCAAGCGGGGGTGAGATCAACCAGAAGATCACACCTGAGCTTACTTCTGCCCATGGTTCTGCTGGCTGGTCTTGATGCGATTACCCTGTAGGGCTTGCCAATTTTGACGACCGCCGCAGTCCACCGATGACGCAAGAGCAGTTCGCGCCGCATGTCGAGCACACAGAGCCAAACCAATGCTGTTTGCTCGTCATGCGCCAGAGCAGACGCCCAGAAGGAGGAACCCATGTCACAGATCGAAGAACTGCGACTGCTGGCCAAAGTAGCTCATCTCTATTACCGGCAGGAAATGAGTCAGGCAGAAATTGCGCAGCGACTCTCGCTCTCGCAGGCCACCATCTCGCGCCTGCTCAAGCGCGCTGAGAAGGAAGGGATCGTGCGCATCACGGTCAGCATCCCGCCCGGCGTCTTTTCTGACCTGGAACAAAGCCTAGTCGAACGCTACAGTTTGCACGAAGCCATTGTCGTGGATTGCGAACGCCCCGACGACGAAGAGGCCATTCAGCGCCTGCTGGGTGCTGCCGCCGCCTATTACCTGGAAAACACTCTCAAGCGCGAGGATGTCATCGGCATTTCGTCGTGGAGCGCCACCCTGCTGGCGATGGTAGACGCCATGCGCCCTCTGCCGCGCTCCATTGATGCACAGGTCGTGCAGATTCTGGGCGGCGTGGGGCAACCCGACGCTGAAGTGCACGCCACCCACCTGACCAATCGCCTGGCCAGGCTGGTGCACGGCAAGGCCGTCTTCCTGCCTGCACCGGGTATTGTCGGCTCGGAAGAAGCGCGGCGCGTTCTGCTGGCCGACCCCTACGTGACCGAAGCGGTCACACTGTTCGAACGCCTCACCGTGGCACTGGTCGGCATCGGCTCGGTCGAGCCGTCTAAGCTGCTGGCCCGCAGCGGCAACGTCTTCTCTGAAGCCGAACTCAACCTGGCGCGCCGTCAGGGTGCGGTAGGCGATGTGTGTCTACGCTTTTTCGACGCCGAGGGGTATCCGGTCATCACCGAGCTGGACAGGCGCGTGATCGGCATCCCGCTCGAACAACTGCGGCGCGTCGAACGCACGGTAGGCATCGCCGGCAGCAGCCGCAAACACGTCGCCATTCGCGGTGCACTGCGTGGAGGGTGGGTCAATGTGCTGATCACCGATCGCTTCACGGCAGAAATGTTGCTCAACGAAACGGGCTGATCCTGGCCACTGCCGTGACTTTTTGCTGTTTCCACCAGGCCGCACTGCCAGTAGGCCATTTTCCCCTCTTGTCTGCTGACACAGATAGTGCTACAGTGTCGGTAATAGAAAAGCGAGTCCTGAGTCACGGGTCTGGCGTTCTTCACTCAGGGCTACCGGCTTTCTCCCGTAAACTGCTCGCGTCTTTCTCCAAGGAGGTAATCTATGGCTCAGCAACGTAAACCACAAGATCAGGCACAACGCGTTCTGGATCAGCTAGGCATCGAGACCGGCCTGGGGTTGCAGACAGTGATCATCGCCCTGGTAGCCGGTGTCATTGGCGCTCTCATCGACCGCATCCTGGAATTGCCCACTGGAACCCTCCAATTCGCCTTTGGTGGCGCGCTGATCGCTGCCCTCGGCGGCCCGCTCTACTACCTGCTCAAGGGCAGCAAGGAAAGCGTCGCGGCCACGGTCATGGGCGCCGTCAATGGCTTTCTGGCCCTGCTGGCCTGGTGGATCGCGACCAAGCTCATTGGCGAGCGCGAGGCAGGGATTCTCAAGTACAACCCTGCCGACAACCTGGATTTCCTGGACGTGCTGGTCAGCGGGGTGATTGTCGGGCTGCTCAGCTACGGCTGGTTTGTGCTGGTGCGCCGTCTGCCCGGCCTGCTCCGGCGCTGATCTGCCCTGCTGTATGGCCCTGGAAAAGTTACAGGCGGCCTGGTGTTGCACCAAGCCGCCCTTTATGATTGGCGTGTATGCCGAACTTTCAGATCAGGCTGGCAATCACAATCGCCAGCAGGATCAGGCTCAGGTAGACGTTCGACACCTTGAAGACGCTCAGAGCGCGCTGACCGGTGTAGTGCAGACGTAACGACGCCGCGACTTTCCACAGCCAGATCGTCGCCAGCGCCGCAGGAACCAGGTAGAGCCAGCCCAACGCCGGATGCGCCGCCAGCCCCAGCCCAAAGAGACCGGTCGCCGCCGCGTGCACCAACATCCAGAAGACCGCCCGCTCGCGCGAGGCGATCACTGGCAACATGGGCACACCTGCGCGGGCATAGTCCGGACGATAGGCCAGCGCCAGACTCCAGAAGTGCAGCGGCGACCAGGCGAATAGCAATGCCGCCAGTCCCCACACGCCCGGAGCAGCCCACTGACCGACCGCCGCGCCCCCACTGATCACAGCGGCGCTGCCCGCCGCGCCCCCGATGACCACATTGAGGACGCTGCGGGGCTTCAGCCAGAGGGTGTAGATGCCCACGTAGATGAACACGCCCACTGCCAGCCAGAAGGCCAGCCATGGTTTGCCCGCCGCCCAGGCCAGGACGCTGGCCCCCACTACCATGCTGCTGGCAATCAACAACAGGGCGTGAGCATTGACCTGCCCCGTCACCAGCGGGCGACGGCGCGTGCGTTTCATCAGCGCGTCTTTGTGCCGCTCCAGGTATTGGTTGAGCGCGGATGCACCTCCTGCCGAGAGCGTCCCCGTCAGGATGAGCAGGGCCAGGTCTCCGGCGGCAGGCGCGCCCGCGCTGCCGATCAACGCGCCGCCCAGCGCCGCGAACAGCAGCAACACCACCACACGCAGCTTGAACAACACCACGACCGTGGTCAGCCAGCCGCCCGATACTTCGGCGGGCGTCGCTTCCAGGCCAGTTTCTACTGTTGGGCGCGCCGTCGTTGTCATGATCCCTCCGTCTTCCCGTGCATTTTGTCACAGAGATTATAGCGGCGGCGGGATCGAACTCGCACCTTTTTATAGAATTCTATCTGTTTTTTAACGATTATCGAAACGGGACGGCATAGAAGGGTGCATTTCATGCAAGTTGATAATGCATCAGATCTGATTTGAGGGGTGCGAGCAAAATGTGACGGGCTGTTTGCTGCGTTTTGGTTGACCTCACCTCCAGCCTCGCTGCGCTCGGCGAGGTGCGCGAGCGCCGAGCGGGGGCGAGGTAAACGCCTCCGCGCCGGGCACATCGCTGAGAAGCTTTGCTCGCGCTCCGTTTGGGGATGCACTTCACAAAAGTTGATCCCAAACCATGGCTTCAGACATCCGCCTCAGTTCGCCTGCACTCGTGAACTAACAAGCCATCCGTAAACTCCTGCCGCGCAGCAAGCAGCGCCCCTATAGAACCGAATTTACGGATAGATACTATATCGAGAGCGCGATCAGCCACTGCGCGGCGAAATAGGTGCTGAGCACCAGCAAAGGAGCGCTGCGCCACGTCCCCCGGAAGCGCTCTATGGCCAGAACTGAATCCGAGAGCACGAACAGGTACGCGCCTGCCAGCGCCAGCAGCGCCCCCGGCTGATCGGTCTCCAGCCAGCGATTGGCCGCCTGCCAGGCCATGAGCAGAATCACCACCATGTAGACGATCACCGGGCCGCGCAGCGATCCCAGGTGCGGCCACAGCCAGCGCAGCATCAGCGCCCCGTAGAGCAGGAAGGGGATCAGGTACCACAGTGGGGCGGTGCCGTCGCCCGTCAGGGTGAAGGCGGCGATATAGGCCAGGTGGGCCACCAGGAAGCTGAGCAGGCCGGGCAGAAAGTGCTCCGGCAACATCAGGAAGATGTCGCCCAGCAGCGAAGCGATCAGGCCGAGCACGATCAACAACTGATAACGCGACGTCAGCGGGTCGGGGGCGAGCAGGGCGATGAGCACAATGCTGGCCGTCGCCAGCGGCTTGCAGACGTATTCCAGGCGCTTGCTGCGCCGATACTGTGCGACGATGGTCAGTGCGGCGCACAGTGCGGTCAGGGCAGTGAGCAGGGCGATCAGGACATTCATGGCGGACGACTCTCCTGGACGGGCGATCAATCCGGCCACTGACCAGTGGCGATCTTCCAGGCGCGGAACCACTCCCATGTCCGCGCCAGCCCCTCGCGTACAGGCGTGGACGGGGCAAAACCCAGCAGGCGGCGGGCCTTGCTGTTATCGCAGAAGGTGATGGGCGGGTCGGTGGGCGGGGTGGGGACGCTGCGCGTGTTGAGCCTGCGCCCGGCCAACCCCTCGATGGCCTCGATGAATTCGCGCAGCGAGATCGGCGCGCCGACGCCCAGGTTGATGATCTCATAGCCCAGCGGACGGTCGAGCGCAGCGACTACGCCGGTGACCGTATCGTCAATGTATGTCCAGTCGCGGTGAATGTCGCCCCCGTTGAAGACAGGTATCTCCGTCCCGTCCAGGATGGCCTCCATGACGCGCATGGGCATCATATCCGGGCGACCTGCCGGGCCGTAGACGTTGAAGAAACGCAGCGCAGTGATGTTCATCCCGTACAGGTGATGAAAGGTGTGCGCCAGCAGTTCGGCGGCGCGTTTGCTGGCAGGGTAGGCGGCCAGGGGGCGGTCGGCGGGGTCTTCTTCGTTGAAGGGCAGCCGTTTGGTCTCGCCGTAGACTGAGGAGGTGGAGGCCAAGACAAAGTTCTCGCAGCCGTGCCGTTGGGCGGCGTCGAGCAGGTTGAGCGTGCCGTCTACGTTGACGGCAAAGTACAGGCGCGGCTGCTTCATGCTCTCGCGCACGCCCGCCATGGCCGCCAGATGCGCCACGCGGCGGATGTCGTGCGCGGCGAAGAGCGCCTCCACCGTCGCTACGTCGCGGATGTCGCCTTCGATCAGGCTGAAGGCGGGGTGTTGCGCCAGTTCGGCGGCGTTAGCCCGCTTGATGGCCGGATCGTAGTAGTCGTTGAAGTTGTCAATGCCGACGACGCGGTCGCCGCGCGCCAGCAATGCCCGCGCCAGATGGCTGCCGATGAACCCTGCTGCTCCGGTGACCAGTATGCTCACAGTGTGTCCTTTCTGGGAATGCGCTGGCTCAGGGGGTGTCTTTCGGCGAGGGAGACTTCAACCGCGGAGGCGCGGAGGTCGCAGCGAAGAGCACAGAGTTTTCCAGACTTCTCCCTCTGCATCTCTGCGGTGATTTTTGCTCTCCCTGGTAAAGAACACCCCGGCTCAGCGCCGGATCGCGCCCTGCACCTGAAACACCCCATTGTCCACTATCAGGCTTTGCGGGTATACGAAATACGTGCCCGGCAGGTCTTCCAGCGGCTTGAGCAACGCATCCTCGAACTGCGCCTTGACTGTCTGCACCACGAAATCCGGCGCGCTCACATCTGCCACCTTCACCTCGCTAATGGTGAAATCAAGCTGTCCGGCGGGTGTGACGCGCGGCGTGATGATCACCTGTAACGGCACAGCGGCGAAGCGCGTCTCCAGTTCGGCGTAGAAGGTGATCTCGCCGTCGTCCAGCCCCACCTGCACGTTGCTGAAGGGGAAAGCGTGTCCGTGCTCGTCGGCGAACGCCTCGCCCTGCAACGCCATCCACGACGACGCCTGGCTCTCGGTGAAGCTCAGCACCCACCCGCCTTGTGTCCGCGCCTGGTTGACGGCGCTGTCTATGGCCGCGTCGAACGCCTGCGCCTCAGTCTGGCTGGGCCGGAAGCTGGCTGGCAGGGGTGTATCTACATCCAGCGTGAGCAGATAAATCGCCGCGCAGGCCACCAGGCCCAGGCACAGCAAGGGGATGAGGACGAGCGCCAGGCAGCAACCACCGCAACTCTCGAACATGATGCCTGCTCCTTGCCGGGCGGCTGGGTGGACAACGGCCTGTATTGTACCACGAGTTGGCTGCACGCGGCGGGCAGTGGCAGTATAATCGGGCGCGTTGTATGTGTGGGGCAAGAGCTTTCAACCGCGAGTTGTCGCGAGCGCAGAGAGAGAAAGAGCGCTTCTACAGCGCTATCTCTGTGCTCTATATCCGGCGGTGAAGTCTGTTCGCAGAAGTGGAGAGAACCATGTCGTTTATCCTGTCGCCGGACGAGGTCGGCTCCCTCAACGCTCGCTTCGAAGGGGCCGATCCCGCCGACAGCCTGGCCTGGGCGGCGGAGCGCTTCATGCCGCGCCTGGCGGCGACCTCTTCCTTCCAGACACAGAGCGTGCCACTGCTGCACCTCATCGGTCAGGTGTGCCCGCAGGTGCCGGTGCTGTTCCTGGATACCGGCTATCACTTCCCGGAGACGCTGGCCTTCCGCGACGAGTTGATCGCCCGCTTTGGCCTGACGGTGCGCGTGATTCAGCCGGACCCAGCGCGGGCTGCCGCGGCGCGACAGGAAGCGCTATACCGGCGCGATCCCGACCTGTGCTGCCAGGTGCACAAGGTGTTGCCCATGCAACGCGCCCTGCGCGATCTGGACGCCTGGATCAGCGGCATTCGGCGCGATCAGACCTCGGCGCGGGCGGGGGCGGGAGTGATCGAACTCCTGCCGGAGGGGCAGGTGAAGATCAACCCCCTGGTGACCTGGACTCGCGAAGACATCTGGCGCTACATTCATCAGCACGACTTGCCGGTACATCCCCTGTTGGCCCAGGGCTATTTGAGCATCGGCTGTGCGCCGTGCACGGTGCCCGTCTTCGGCGGCGATGAACGATCGGGGCGCTGGGCGGGTACGGGCAAAACCGAATGCGGTCTGCACACGGCGGCTCTGCAGCAGTCAGCCGACTCTGATACGGAGCGCAGCCCATGACGCGCGTCCTCCTCGTCACTGGTGGCGCAGGGTATATCGGCTCGCGCCTGATCCGCGATCTGGGCACTGATCCAGCCTTCGACGACTGCCTCATCCGTATCTACGATAACTTGCAGCGCGAGACCTATCGCTCGCTGCTCGATCTGCCCGCTGAGGGGCGCTATCAGTTCATGGAAGGCGACATCCTGGACGGGGCAGGGCTGAGCCTGGCCATGCGCGGGGTATGGGCTGTGATCCATATGGCAGCCATCGTGCGCACGCCGCTGGCCTTTGGACCGCCCGGCTGGATCGAGCAGGTCAATCACTGGGGGACGGCGGCGGTTGGGCGGGCTGCAGCCGAGGCGGGCGTGACGCACCTGGTGTATACCAGCAGCGCGGCAGTCTATGGGCCGGACGAGGCGGTAGGCGCAGCGTCTGTTTCTACGTCGCGCCCCTTCGACGAAGGGACAGTCTGCCGCCCGCTGGGGCCGTATGCCGAAAGCAAACTGCGCGGCGAGCGCGAGTTGGGGGCGTTGCAGACGGCAGGGCGGCTGCGGGTGACTATCCTGCGCCTGGGATCGGTCTTCGGCTGGGCACCGGCGGTGCGCTTCGATGCGGTCGCCAACCGGCTGGCTTTTCTGGCAGGGGTACATCGTCCGCTGACGGTGTACGGGTCGGGTGAGCAGCGTCGCCCCTTGTTGCACGTGGCCGATGCCAGCCAGGCTGTCCGCTTCGCGCTGACGCATTCAGAGCAGACGGCGGGCGGCGTGTATAACGTGGTGGGCGAGAACGCCCGCGTGCTGGACGTGGTGGCGGCGCTGCGAACGCTACGGCCCGCTGTGCAGGTGCGCTTCACCGAGCAAGACGTGCTCACGCACCTGTCGTTCGCGGTGGACGGGGGGCGGCTCAATGCGCTGGGCTGGTATCCGCGCGTGAGTCTGGAGGCAGGGTTGGCCGAGTTGCTCGACCATCTATGTGGCTTCGTGCCCCTGGCTATGGAGAGCTGGGGAGTGGAAGACGGCTGAGGCAAACAGGCCGGAGGTTTTTAAGGTTGGAAAGCTTGACAGGTAGAACAAATGTTCGCTATACTGAAGCCAGATCAAACCCTTCGGACAGCCGGTGCGTGCCCCCCTCCCACCTCTCGTGCCGGCTCAAGCAACCGGGCGACCCCCAGGCCGCCCGGTTCCTCTTAGAAGGGGCGCGCATGGCCCCTCACTCTTGCTTGCGGCTGAGCGCCGCGCGCAGGTCGCCTCCCTTGAAGGGCTTACCGAAGAGCGGGGCGAACAGGCAGAAGTCGAAGACGCCTGCGGCCAGCGGCACCAGCCCTACGACTACCAGAATCCAGCCCCACGTAGTATCGCCGTTGACCAGTAACAGGCCGATCACGATCAACACGATGCCGGCGATGATGCGCACCCAGCGCCCAGTCTGGCTGGCCAGAAAGCTGAACAGACTGTCCATCTTACAGGCTCCTTTCCTGTAGTGTCAGTTCCATATAGTTACAACACACAGCTCCGGCGTGCGTTGTTCTATGCCGGGCGCATTTCAGTTGAGTTCACGAGTGCAGGCGAACTGAGACGGATTTCTAAAGTCGTGCTTTGGGGTGAACTGTTGTGAAACGCCCCCAAACGGAGCGCGAGCAGCGTTGACCTCACCCCCGCTTGGCGCTCGCGCGAGGCTAGGGGTGAGGTAAAGCGGCAAGCGGTTTGATGCAATCCCCCTGCCTTTGCTACTTGCTTATTGGCGCGATTCTCAGTACCTTCATAGGGCATCCGTTTCTTACCCCGCGAGCGTGCACCATGGCAGGCGAAGAACTGATCAACCAGGTGTTGGGGCGAGGCCAATATCAGATTCGCTCGGTATTGGGCAAGGGAGGCATGGCGACCGTCTACCTGGCTCGCCAGGCTTCGATGGAGCGCGATGTCGCTATCAAAGTGATGGCCCCCGAACTGGCCGACGATGAGCAATTCGTGGCCCGCTTCGAACACGAAGCGCAACTCATCGCCCGCCTGCAACACCCGCACATCCTGCCCGTCATTGACTTCGGGCGCGAGGGCAAACACATTTACATCGTCATGCAACTGGTGCGCGGGGGTAGCCTGGACGATCGGCTTTCGCGCGAGCCGTTGCCTCTGCCGCTGGCGGGACGGATGCTCAGTCAGATCGCCAGCGCCCTGACCTTCGCCCACGAACAGGGGATCGTGCACCGCGACCTCAAGCCGAACAACGTGCTGCTCGATGAGCGCGATAACGCCTACCTGACCGACTTCGGCATCGCCAAGATGCTGGCGGGGACGACCAAGCTCACCGCCACTGGCAACGTGCTGGGCACGCCAGCCTACATGGCCCCCGAACAGTGGCGCGGCGATCCGGTAGATGCGCGCACCGACATCTACGCGCTGGGCATCATGCTCTACGAAATGGTGCTGGGGCAGCTTCCCTTCCAGGGCGACACGCCCTACACCCTGATGTACAAGCACTTCAACGACCCGCCGCCGCCCCCGCGCGAAAAGAACCCGGCCCTTGACCCGCGCGTGGAAGCGGTGATCCTGCGCGCGCTGGCCAAGAACCCCGACGATCGCTACCCGTCCGCCGAAGCCATGGCCGAGGACTTCGCCAATGCCATCCGCGCCGTTGGCAAGGCGGCCCCGCCCCCCGATATGGAAGCAACCGTGCTGGGCGAAGAAGCCGCGCCGCCCACGGCCAAGCCCGCCCGCACCCCCTCCAAAGCGCCGCCACCTACCGCAGCCGCCGCCACGCGCGCCGCGCCGGAATCCGCGCCGACCCCACCTCCTCAGGGTGGTGGTCGCAGTCCCCTGCTGATCGGGGGAGCGGTGATCGCGGCGCTGGTGGTGATCGGGGTGATCGCGGCGCTGGCGCTGAGCGGTCGAGAGGGGGAGAAAAAGGTCGCGGTCCTGCCCACAGCGACCGAAACAGTCACGCCGACGTGGACGCCCACTGAGACACCCACCGTCACGCCTTCGGCCACGCCTACGCCGCCGCCTACCGAGACCCCTTCGCCCACTATCACGCCGCGCACCACCTTCGCCACGGTGCTCACCGAGCGGGCCGTCGTGCGACGCGGGCCAGGGTTCGACTACGAAGCGGTGTCCACGCTCAACCGCGAGGAAGAGGTGATCGTGGTTGGTGTGAGCGAGGACGGCGGCTGGTATCAAGTGGTCATCGGCGGGGTGTTCGGCACGGGCTGGGTCTCGGCGGAGACAGTGCGCATCTCCGGCAACCTGAACATCCCGGTGATCGTCCTGCCCACGGCCACCTATACGCCTTCGGCTACCCCCACCGACACCCCGACCGCCACGGCTACCTTCACCGCCACGCCCACGCCGACCGCTACGCCGTCTCCGTCGCCCACTGTCACGCCGACGCTCACCGAAACCCCTACTCCCGCCAGCGTAGACCCGGCGCTCTTCGTACCGGAGACATTCCGCACGGTGACGCTCGATGTGCTCGGCCTGACGCTGCAATACCCAACCTCCTGGCCCGATCCGTTCAACATCGGCGCGCTCTACTTCATCGCTCCGGTTGACAGCGACCATCCACTTTCGAACAGCTACCCATCCATGACCATCGCCCGCGGCAGCCCGCAGCAATTGCTGGGCGCGGGCACTACCAGCGATGTGTCGTCGCCTGTCAACGCGGTCGAGCACCCCCTGGGGGCCGATTTCAGCGGGCTGAGTAGCCCCAGCGACGAGTTCGCTTTTCCGGCCTGGACGCTCGACTTGAGCGAAGCCGGAGGGCATCTGTGGTCGTGGCTGGTGGAGATCACACCGGACGACTGGTTGCACATTACGGTCCTCGCCCCTGCCGGCGACCTGGACGGCCCCTTTGGGGAGACTGTCCTGCTGCCGATGATCCGCTCTATCGAAATAGACGGGCAACCCCTGGTCGCCAGCGCTCCGCCGGGCACCCCTGAGCCACAGAACACGCTACGACTCACCGCCACGCCGTTTCAGGCTGGCTCACTGGTGCTGGATAGCTTCGACACCAATGAAAACGACTGGCGCTTCGCCAGCATCATGGACGGGCAGTTGATCGTCGAAGCGCCAGAGCTGGACTTCCTGCGCTGGGCATTCCCCTTCCCCCTTATCGAAGGCGATCCGGCCTACTACGCCCAGGTGACGGGCACGCTGATCAGCGACACCAACTACTACGAGATCGGCATGGCCTTCCGGGTAGTGGATACCCAGAACTTCTACTTCGCGGCGGTAGATCACAGTCGCCAGGTAACGCTCTACAAGTTCAGCGCGGGCGAGAGGATCGCCTTGTTCGGCCCCGTCCTGGACAGTTCGGTGAGAGAAGGGCGCGATCGGTCTAACACCCTGGGAGTGCTGGTCATCGGCGACTACTTCGAACTATACGTGAACGGGCGGCTGAAAGCGGCGCTAGTGGATAGCACGCACCCCTGGGGCGGTGCACGTCCGGCCACTTACACCTTCGTGGACTCCAACGCGCCGGTCGTGGCCGCCTTCGACAATTACGCCTACCTGCCCCTGCCCATCACCGGCGATCCGCTGCTGGCCGAGCGGCGTCACGCGCTGATCGGCACAGTGCAGCCGGAGATCACCACCATTCTGGAGATCGCCGCCTCCGACGCGCCCGCCCTGGCTCCGCTGATCGCCGGACAATCGTTTGTGGCGCTGGCGCGCACGCCAGATAGCCGCTTTGTCTTCGGCTATGCGCGCGGCGTGACCGGCTGGGTACTCAGCAACTCGCTCGTCTTCGCGCGGGGCGGCGCGCCCGCCAGCGTCAACACGCTGCCCCTGCTCGACGGGGCAACTGCTGGTAGCGCACAGCAGCCCTGGCCGGTTGCGGTCCCGGGTCTCGAACTCCCCACACCCACCCCGCCCGTGCCGTCCCCCGCGCCCGCCCAGGCCACGCCTACGCCGCCTCCCACTCAGGCAGGGCTGGCCCTGATCGCCTACGGGCAGACGGTCAACGTGCCCATTGGGGCAGCGCAGACGGTCACCTGGGTCTTCAATGGGCTGGCCGGCGACCGCATCACCGTGACCGCCGACGCTGGTGCCGACGCTGCGCTCGATACCGCGCTGGAACTCCTTGCGCCAGACGGGACTTTCCTGGCCGCCGACGACGACAGCGGGCCGGGCCTCAACCCGCGCCTGGCCGACCAGACTCTGCCGACGACTGGCCTCTATTCGATTGTGATACGAGGGCTGGGTGGCGAAGGCGTAATCGCGCTGCGTCTGGAGAAGACCAATTGATCCACCTGACACGCAAACTGATTGAGGAAATGCTGTGATGAACGAACAACCAGACTTCCGCCCTGAGGACGAAACGCCATCGTTCCCTGCGCCGGAAGAAGCTTTGCCCGCCCCCGACGAAGAAGAGATCAGCGTCGGACCAGAGGCGGCCCCCCTTGAGCAAGCGGGAGCTGAGCCGCCGCGCGTAGTGGCCGAAACGCCTGTCGGCGGCCTTCGCCCGGCAGCGCCGCTCTCCCCGCGCCCCTCTGCCGAAACGCCGCCCGACGCCGTGGAACCCTCAGCGCCACCCGCTGACAAGGCACTCGCCGACGATGAGGCCGCGCCGACGCCTTCCGATGAGACGATCCGGCTGACGCTGGCCGACGTAGCGCCCTCGCCTGTAGCGGAACAGGAACTACCGCCCTCCTCCGATCTGGAAGCTGTGCGAGAAGAAGCCGAAAAAGCCGCTGAGGAAGCGGTGATCGCAGCGCCAACCATGGCCGCGAGCGAAACCGAAGCCGAAGAGATAGAACTCGCAGCGCCGCCTGCTGCAGCGGAAGCTGCCCTGTCTGCGCCCCCAACAGCCGAGGAAAGCGCCGTACCCACCGAGCCGACGCCGGTCTCGCTGGTCAACGCAGCGCTGGCGGCTGTTGCAGAAGAAGCGACGGCGGCGGAAATCGCCGAAAGCGCGCCCGCAGAAGCAGAGCAGCCTGTAGTTACCTCGCCCCAGGAATGGGACGAAGACCTGTCGCCGGAACTGGCCGCGGTGCTGTTTGGCTCGCCGCGCCGCGCCGCCGTCGCAGAAATCAGCGCAGCGCCTCCAGAGGCAGCCGCGCCGCCCGCTGTTGCCCCTGCCGAGGTGATCGCCCTCACCAGCGACGAGCAAGCGGCGACGCTCCCGCTGAGCGTCGGTGATCAGCGCGCCCCCGCGCCAGAGGTCGCGCTGACGGGCAAGGTGCGTTACACGCGCGTCGAAGAGCCGTTGCCGGACGATCGGGGACAGCACATCGTCGAGACGTGGGTTTACGTCAAACCGGAGCTGCCAGCGCTGGAAGGGCGGCTGGTACAGCGGGTGACGCGCGAAGAATGGCGCTACAGCGATGGATCGTGGCGCTGGCGCTACGAGCGCCGTTATGCCGACCGGGGCCGCGATAGCCGCGAGGTGCGCGCCAACGCCGCCCGCACTTACTTCGAACGCGCCGATAGCATCTCGCAGCGCGACGCGACCACCGGCAAGCGTCAGCAGTTCAGCGAAGAAGCGGTGCTGATCTTCGCCACCCCAGTCCAGGAAGAAAAACGGGGATGGCTGCGCAACCTGTTCAGACGGGGCAATGACCATGAGCCGGCGGGCGAAAAAACCTGGCGTCCGGCCACATCTACCGAAATACGCCAGGCACGCAGGAGTGGCGAACAGGCGTTGCGGCGGGGAGGACTCTTCGGTTGAGCGGGGTTGGCGCGACCCGGCCTGCTCAGGCTACACCATCTGCCAACAACCGCGCCACCTGATCGCAATAAATCTCGAAGATGCCCCGGAAGAGCCGTCCCTGCGCCGGACTGTCCAGGTACAACACGCCAACGACTTCGTCACCTACCCGCAGCGGGCCACACAACACCGCTTCGGCCACGTTGTCGCGCCGCTGCACAAATAGGTTGGATTCGCCAGTGCGCAGGGTATGGCTCAGCGCACGCCGGTCCGGGTTGATCGCCGTGTGATCCACGTAGCGGCCCCCATAGTCGCGCCCGGTGATATAGCACATCCGCCCATCCTGATCATAGCTGATGACGAAGCCCAGCCGCGCCCTGAACTGATGCAGCGCGCGCATCACCAGCGCGTCCAGCCGCGAGGCATAGCCCGGCCAGCGCTGTTCGTCTTCGGCAGGGGGGATCGTCGCCGGAAGTGCCGCCGAGTCCTGCGCCGCGGGGGGCGGGGCAGCCGTCAACCCTTCGCGCTGCTCGCGTGCCACGTCATCCGGCAGGTGGTACCGCGCTATGGTTGTCAGCCCCTCGGCCTGCTCTGGCGTGGCTGTCACTTCCTCTACTTCGCAGGGTACGTAGTCATCATAGGACGAACGCGCGGCAGCGCGCTGTTCGTAGCTGAGGGCATCTGGTCGCCGCAGAAACGCGATCAGGCGTTGCACGATATTCCGCTGTACCATGATGACCACCTCAAGCCAGGGGGGCTTGATGTCTGACCCGTATGCACTTTAAGCATATCACGGGCCTTCATGGGAAATAAATGGCACTACAATACTATCTTAATTATATACGATTTTGTGCGAAGCAAGAACAAGAAATGAAGTATTTGGAGTCAGGAATCTGGCGCGGGAGGTCTGGCGGTTGTTGCCGGGAGCATGACCAAAGAAGCGGCACAGGCACGACTCGCCCGGCCCCGACTCAGGCATCCTGACTCTCAACAAGACTCACCAGGGCGGTGTGACATGAAGCTTTCTCCGGCAGTGCGAACGCTGTTGCTGATCGCCGATGGGGTGGCGCTAGTGGGCGTGATCGCTTTCAGCGTGCTGGCAGCGCTGGAACGTCACGAAAGCGGCTACGTGATCGGGCAGATTGTGTGCGCGATCGTCATCCTGGTCAGCACCCTGCTGCTGCATCGCGGCGAAAGCCCCGCACCCTGACCCCCAGCAAAAAAACCGGGCAGGGAGCGTCTGTGCTCTCTGCCCGGTGCGATCGCGCGCGGATCGGCGTTAACGCATGGCCGCGCCCAGGGTCGAGCAGGCCGGGCACGAACCGCCAGGACGCACGATGGCATAGCCCGCTTGCGGATCGGCCCCGTAGCCGGTGAAGTCCACGTTCCACACGATCATCAGCCGCACCTTGCCGCTGCTGCGCGCCAGTTGGGCGGCGCGACCGAGCCACTGCGCCTGCTGTGCCACGGTGACGTTGCTGGCCCAGGTGAAGCCCGCTGGCAACGGCCCCAACCCTTCGGGCGACAGATAACCCAGCTCGGTGAAGCAAAGCGGCTTGGCCCCGCCGATGGCATTCCAGTAGGTGTTGACCATGCCCCAGAAGTAGCGCGTATAGTAGTTATCGCCACGCGGGTCGCCGCTGGTCTGATCGGGCGAGATGATGCCCTCGTTGTAATGGATGCCCAGGCAGTCCATGTAGCTGAGCGCGCCCGCCGACACCATCCCCCGGATATAGCGGTCGTCGTTCCACACCCGGTCGGTGCCGAAGGCCCCTTCCGCGCCCGTGGGCGATGGCGCGCCGCTGACAACCATCACGCTGGGGTTGGCTCCCTTGATCGCCGTGTACGCCTTGGCCAACATCCGCACATAGGTGGCCGGGTTGATCTGCCCGCGCGGCCATTCACGATCCAGGTTCTGCTCGTTCCACACCTCGATCGCGTCTGGGCCGAGCTGCGCCACACCCGCCAGGAAGCCCGCATACTGATCCATATAGCCCGTGCCGCCCGCCGCCAGTTGAGCCGGATCCCCAACGATGCCCAACAGAATGCGGAAGCCCTGGCTATGCGCCTGGTTGATCGCCCCAGCGAGACCTTGCGGCGAATCGCCCAGCTTGTAGCGAATCTGGCGCTTGACCCAGGTCATGCCCGCCTGACGCATCAGGTCAGGATAGGCGAAGCTCTCCACATGGCCGCCCAGTTCAAACCCGCCAGTCGAAGGGGCTGGCGTTGGCGCGGGCTGCGTGGGCTGACCGGGCTGTGGCGTAGGCTGAGGAGCCGGTACAGTCCCCCCGCCGGGTATCCGGAGCACCTGACCGACGTAGATCAGGTTCGGGTTGACGATGTTGTTGGCCTGCACCAGCGCCGCAACGGTCGTGCCAAAGCGCGTCGCGATACGGTACAGGGTATCGCCCGCAACCACCGTATAGGTACCAGTTGTGGGCACGGGCGTGGCCGGAACGGGCGTGCCGGGTACGGGCGTGGCAGGCGGCTGTGTCCCACCGGCGGGGATGACCAACACCTGCCCGACATAGATCAGGTTCGGATTCGCCAGATTGTTGGCGGCGGCCAACACCGGCCAGCTTGTGCCATACTTCAGGGCGATACGGTAGAGGTTTTCGCCCCGTTGGACGACGTGTGTAGTTCCTCCCCCTTGCGCTTGCGCAGGTGCACTCGGCGCGAAAGCAGGCAGAGCGAGAGCGACGATAAGAACTGCGAGAAGAATCCTTTTCAGACGCATGGCGTTAGCTCCCTGGCTCAGCAATCTCATAACGCTAGCCTATCATGATAGTGGTTTTCGCGAAATGCACAACTCGCCCCTAACGGTTTTCGAACGACTTCGCAACGCAACGACGCCGCCGATCCGTACGTTGCTTTTGGGCCCGCTGCCAGCGAAGAGCTTCCCGCTCTATTCGGGTGTAATGCAAAGGTTATAGCGCCTTTGTTGCGCCCGGTGACCCTCATCCCCCGGCCCCTTCGCCGGCGCTGCGGGCGAAGGGGAGCGCTCGCACGGGAGACAGTAAGTCCCCTCGCCCCGCGACGCAGTCGTGAGGGAGAGGGGATAGCGGGGTGAGGGGCAGGGTAATCGCATCAAAACCAGCCAGCAGAACCATGGGCAGAAGTAAGCTCAGGTGTGATCTTCCGGTTGACCTCACCCCCGCTCGGCGCTGGCGCGAGGCTGGAGGTGAGGTAAAGCGGCAAGCGGTTTGAGGCAATCCCCCTGCTCCTTGACAGAAGAAATAGGCGGATTATAATCTCATAACAGTTACTATAATAGCAAAATTGATCAGAAATGAGAAACTCTCCGATCGCACGCCTGATCTTGTTGGCATTGATCCTCAGCGGTGTATGGGGCTGTGCGCCCGAAGACCTGCCCTATTCCCTGAGCGACCTGCCCCCTGGCGACGCAGGACGCGGCCAGGTATTGTTCAATCAGTCTATCCACGGTGCGGCTCCCTGCGCCAACTGTCATACCCTCGACAGCGCGGCAGCCGCCGGCCCACCGCTCGACGGCTACGGTGCGCTGGCGGGGACGCGCGTCAAAGGACAGTCCGCCGAAGAATACACTTTCTACAGCATCCTGCGTCCGGCCAGGCACATCGTGCGCGGCTATTCCAATGTCATGCCCGGCAACTATGCCAGCAAGCTGTCGGCCCAGGACGTGGCCGACCTGATCGCCTATCTGCTCACCCTGTAACCGCATCGTCACCAAGGAGGCTCGCATGGATATCGTCATGATCGTCTTACGGCTGATACATATCTTCGCTGGCACCTTCTGGGCTGGCTCGGCCTTCTTCCTGTTGCTGGTGCTCCTGCCCGCTTTGAATACCATGGGCCAGGAAGGCAACCGCTTCCGCCAGATGTTTATCGCCAGGTCGCGTTTCATCACAGTCATGCCCATCGCCTCGCTGCTGACGACCGTGGCGGGCGTGCTGTTGTTCGTGCGCGTGTCGGATCACTTCAACAGCGACTGGCTCTCGTCCGACGGCGGGATCGTGCTCAGCATCGGCGCGCTGGCCGGGCTGCTGGCCTTTGGGCACGGGCTGGGCACGACCAACGTCACTTTTCGGAAATCGGCAGCGCTGATCAGAGCCATCGAGGCGCAAGGCAGCCCGCCCACCGAAAGTCAACTGGCGCAGTTGCAGGCCCTGGGTCGGCGTGGAGCGAGCAATGGGCGTATCAGCGGGGTGCTACTGATCATCTCCATCGTGGGCATGTCGGCGGCGCGCTACATGTAGGTCACAGAGTGGGCTTGGCACGGCTTGCGCCAGGGGCTGGCCTGCGCTACAGTTCGCCCCTGGTGAGTCCCGTCAGTCAACCGATGAGTACGCCATGCAACCACACCTGACCTTTGTGCAGATCACTGATTCGCATCTCGGCCCGACGCGCGACTTCAGCTATTACGGCCATCAGCCCTACCGGACGCTGGCGCGGGCCATTGACCTGATCAACGCCATGCCGCAGCCGCCCGACTTCGTGGTGCACACCGGCGATCTGTCCAACGACCGCAGCGCCGAGTCCTACGAACTGGCCGCCGAACTGCTGGGGCGGCTGCGCGTCCCGCTCTACCTGGTGAATGGCAATCACGACGATCGCGCCCTACTGCGCAAGATGCTCGACGCGCCGCACGCCCCCGATGGCGACCCCGATGCGCCACTGGACTATGTCTTTGAGGTGAAGGGCGAACGTTTTCTGGTGCTCGATGGCTGGTCGCCCGAAGTGCGCGATCCGCTGGGCAAGCTCAGCGCCGCGCAACTGGCCCGCGTCCGCGCGGAGACCGAAGCGAACGGCCCATCGCTGACCGTGTTGTTGCACTATCCGCCCTTCCCCATGGGTTCGCCCTGGCTCGACCAGCATATGCCGCTGGTCAACGGGGAAGAGTTACACGCCGCGCTCCGGCCCGCACACGCGCGGCTGCGCGGGGTCTTCTGCGGGCACCTGCACCGCAGCAGTCAGATCACGCGCGCGGGCATCACCTATTTCTGCGGGCCGAGCACGGTTGCGGGCTACACCTGGCGTCCCTGGGAACACACCCCAGCGCTCGACCCGGACTATCCGCCCGCTTATAGTGTGGTGCACTACTTCGACGGCCAGGTGGTCGTGCATCAATACACCTTCGCGCGGGGGTGAGCAACCCCTTGCTGCCCTCATCAGCGCGCGCTAGAGTCAGGTCACACCTGAGTTTGAGAGCGAAAGGACGCCACCATGCGCCGCCGTCACCTGTTGCCGCTGAGCGCTGTCATGGCGCTGATCGGGCTGGGGCTGGGCTTCGTCGCTGGCCTGCTGCTGAGCCTGCCCAACGGCATTGGTTTGTCGCAGGAAGCAACGCCCGTCCCCGCGCCCACGCTGGCCCCGCCGCCCGCCGACGCCCTGTCCATCCTGGACGCCCAAGAAACCGTTGTCAGCTACATCTACGAGAACGCCGGGCCGTCGGTGGTGCACATCACCAGCCGCACCCAGGTATGGGACTTCTGGCGCGGCGTGGTGCCGCAGGAAGGCACCGGCTCCGGCTTCCTCTACGACGCGCAGGGGCACATCGTCACCAACAACCATGTGATCGAGGACGCACAGGAAATCGAAGTCGTGCTGGCCGATGGGACGGTGCTCTCTGCTGAAGTCGTGGGCACCGACTCCTACTACGACCTGGCCGTGCTGCGCGTAGACCCGGCGCAGGTGCACGCCGCGCCGTTGCCGCTGGGCAACGCCGACTCGTTGCGCGTGGGACAACTGGTGCTGGCCATCGGCAACCCCTTCGGGCTGGATCGCACGCTGACGACTGGCGTGATCAGCGCCCTCGACCGCACCATCGAGTCCGAGAGCGGCTCGGTCATCGGCAACGCCATTCAAACCGACGCCGCCATCAACCCCGGCAATTCCGGCGGGCCGCTGCTCAACTCGCGCGGGGAAGTGATCGGCGTCAACACGGCCATTCAGTCGCCGTCCGGCGGATCGGTGGGGATCGGCTTCGCCGTGCCGATCAGCGTTGTGCAGCGCGTGGTACCCGACCTGATCGCCTATGGCCGCTACCGGCACCCCTCATTGCGCATTCAGGTGCGCGAACTGGGCTATGAGGTGCGTCCGGCGGCGAGCGGCCCACAGCGCGGCCTGCTGATCGTGGCACTCGACCCCAACGGCCCGGCGGGCAAAGCCGGTTTGCAGGCCGCCGAAGTGCAGCGGCAGGGTTTCCGCACGGTCTTCGTCGGCGGCGACATCATCCTGGCCATCAACGGGGAAGAAGTGCACACCCGCGACGATCTGACGCTCTACCTGGAGAAATACACTCTGCCCGGCGACACGGTGACCCTGACCGTGAGCAATATCTCCGGCGAAACGCGCGAGGTGACAGTGACCGTCGGGGAGAGCTGAGGAGCTTACGTGCCAGTCGCTGCGGGCTGCGTCGCCATGATGGTGCGGATCAATTCTGGCACGAACTTCTGGGCATTGAGGATTTCCAGCAACACCGGCTCCCCGTTGGCAGTCAGGTGTAGGATGCTCTGGCCAGATTGCTCAGCATGGTCGCTTTGCTTCTCCGGAGCAAACCAGATCATCAGCACGTCGTCTTCGCGGTCATAACGCATCTCAAGGCTCATAACGAGTCCTCCTGGCAGGATAAAACGTCACAATACGAAGCTCAACCTCATCTTCGACAAAGACCACGCGGAGCACATGACGTTCACTGAGCTTTCTGGGCAATCGGAGGCTCGGCAGCACGGTCTACGCTTTCTGGGTTAGTCACAGTATCAAGAACCTGGGTTACCGTGACGGTGAAACCCGCTCGCGCCAGATCGATGAATTTCTGCTGGGCATGGCGGGTAAAACGCACTGGCTTAGCCATTCCGCTCCCCTCTCACAGCAGCGAGCAGACTACCCGCTCCGCCCCCATTGTCGGCAGCCGCTTTGCAAACCCAGCATAGAACTTCCTGGCTATGTTTTCGAGTATACCGAAATTCTTTATCGAGAGTCAGACTTCGGCAGTCTTCCATCAGGCAGATGCGCGAGGTGACGGTGACCTTCGGGGAGAGCTGAGGCAAACGCCATAGCGCCAAGCGAAACGGTAGGGGCGTATGCGCTACGCCCCTACCCTGTCTACATACCTGGACTTTCCCGTAGGGGAGATTAGTAGAAGTAGGCAACTGCCGTGCAGTTCGAATTCATCGTCACTGTGATCGTGCTACTGGTGCCCGAAGCGCCAGGACATGTTCCAGACCAGTACGAGAAGCGGCAGTTCGAGCCAGGAGGCACCGACGCGACAATGGTCACCGAACTGCCGGGCAACCATTGCTTATCGCAGTTAGGTTGCTGGCGGATAGTATACGTTGCATAGCAATAAGGCGCTGCCTCTAGCTGCACCGTCAGCGTGTAACACTGCCCGCCATCCTGGGGCGTGAGGACCACTGGCGGGGCGCACGTCCTGGGGTCCCACAGACATTCACCAATGGGCGAGAGCACACACTCGCTGGCCGGATGCCCGCAGGTAGTGCACGAGCCACACGGCCCCCAACCGGGCGGCGGCGTCGGCCTACCACCAGGCTGACCGGGGGGCGGCCCGCCAGGGATGATCGGCGGGATTTCAGCTTGTGGCACACCCAGGCAATTGCCGACCTCCTCGACATCTTCCTCGGCCACCCACAGCGACAGCGCCATTTCGCCGCCGGGTATCTGGTTCTTGTCCAGCTTCCACCAGACCTTGCCCTCGGAGTCCAACGCCTGCCCCTCGACAGTGAAGTCCTGGTTGGCGGGCAGGAAGGCGAACGCACTGCGATTCTCGCCCGGCCCCACGCGCACCCGCGCGAACAGTTCCCACTGCGTGCGCACCAGGCACGTCGCGGGCAAAGGCTGGAACACAGGCCGCCAGTCGGGATCGTAGTTCTCGGATAGTTCGTCGGTCAGGCGAAACAGGTAGCGCCCCTCGGCATCCATCACAAACAGGTTGGCATAGCCGCTGCGCCCGGACATGAAGGCGATCCAGCCTCCATCCGGCGACCAGTCGGTGCTGGTCAGGCGATCGCTTTCGGGCGTCAGGCGGCGGATGTCGGTGGCCTCTTTGGTCATGCGGTAGATGTCGGCCTGTCCGTCGCGCTCCGAGGTAAAAGTGAGCAACAGGCCATTGGGCGACTAGGCCGGATACCAGCCGTTCGCGCCGAACAGGTCAGGCGTCAAACGGCGGGGGCTGCTGCCGTCCGCATTCATGAGATAGACTTCCGCCACACCCGCGCGCGCTGTGACGAAGGCGATCTGCCGCCCGTCCGGCGACCAGGCCGGTTGCGTGTCGGTAGAGGGATCGTTAGTCAGGCGCTGCGCGTTGCTGCCGTCGGCGTTCATCACGTAGATTTCGGGGTTGCCATCGCGGTCGGACACAAAGGCCAAGCGCGTCCCGTCCGGCGACCAGGCCGGATCGCTGTCGGAAGCGGGGTTGTCGGTCAGGCGTTGCACGCCGCTGCCGTCCGGATTCATCAGGTAGATTTCCAGGTTGCCATCGCGGGCGGAATGGAAGGCCAGCCGCGAGCCATCCGGCGACCAGGCAGGAGCGCCGTCTAGCTCCGAGCGCTCGGTCAGGCGGCGCGGGTTGGTGCCATCCGCGTTGATCACGTAAATCTCTGGGTTGCCATCGCGTTCGGAAGTAAAAGCCACTTCCCATTCATTGACGGGCGGGGAGAAGAAAGCGATCTTGCCCGTCTCAAAGACGGTCACCTGCGTGCCCGTGCCCGTCGCCGCCAGCAGGATGCCGTTGGCGTCGGCGATCTGCAGCGATTCCACACTGAAGACTGCCGTGCCGGGGATCAGCCCGCCAACTTCCAGCGAGAAGAGCAGGTCGTCCGTGCCGGGCGGCATGCCCAGCGCCTCATACGATAGCCGTACCTCACCCGCCGCGTTGTCCACCAGTTTCTGGCGCTCGAAGACCTGCGTCCCCAGGTACGGGCCGATGGTAGCATTCCACACCCGCACGATCGAGCGGTCGAAGCGCAGCACCAGGTCGAAGCTCATACAACTGCCCGCCGGACAGGCGATGCGCCCTTCGACCACCGCCGTCTCCGCCACACCCACCTCTGCGGGGAAAAGAGTCAGCGTCACCCCGCCCTGGGCACGGCCTGGCCCGGCAGCGCCCGTCAGCAGCATGACGGCCAATATCACCCCCCACACCAATGATAGAAGACTCCTATGTTGCATAACGGTTTTCCTCCCTGTGCTCTAAACCGATTTGCTCTTGGTAACATCATATCACATATCGCCATAAAAAGGCCGCAAAAAGAGGGTAAAAAAGCGATCAGCTACCCTCACCCCTCCATCCCCTCGCCCAGGTGCTCCTCTTCTCCCGTGCTGCGGGCGAAGGGGCTGGGGGATGAGGGCCAGCGGGCGCAACAAGGCCGCTGACAACCTTTGCACGCACCCGCTCACCTCGCTGATAGCTGAAAGCTGCCCCCCTGTTGACCGCTCTCCAGCACTTGCACCGTCCGTTTGCCTGTGCTACAGTCCGCAACCACAAGTTACTTACCGCACTGTCAGGAATTCACGAGGGCAGACCCCATGACTATCCGTTTTGGCACCGATGGCTGGCGCGCGGTCATCGCTGAAACGTTCACCTTCAGCAACCTGCGACGTGTGGCACAGGCCGTCGCCGATTACATCACCAAAGAAGTGGCGGCCAACGGGACGTCAGCGCCGCCGGAGATGGTCGTCGGCTTCGACACGCGCTTTCTGTCCGATCGCTTCGCCATCGAGACGGCGCGGGTGCTGGCCGCCAACGGCATCGTCACCTGGCTGGCGCGCACCGACGCCCCCACCCCCGCCATCAGCTACAACATCGTGCACAAGAAGGCGACGGCGGGCGTCGTGATCACCGCTTCGCACAATCCGCCGCGCTACAATGGCTTTAAGCTGAAGGCGGCCTATGGCGGCTCGGCCCTGCCCGAACAGTGCGCCGAGGTCGAGCGCTTCCTGGAACTGGCGCAGCGCGAGGGGCGCGGCCCGAACCTGATGGACTACGAACGCGCCATCGAGGAGGGTCTGATCCGGCGTTTCAACCCCACCAACACCTATTACGAGCACCTGGAAACGCTGGTAGACATTGACAAAATCTCGCAGGGCGAGCTGACCATCGTCGCCGACCCCATGTACGGCTCCGGGCGGACGGCGATCCGCGCCATCCTTTCGCGCACGCGCTGCAAAGTGCACGAGATTCGCGGCGAGATGAACCCCGGCTTCGGCGGCATTCACCCTGAACCAATCCGCAAGTACCTGGACATGATGGCGGCGACGATCAGCTCCGTGCACGCCGACGTAGGCATCGCCACCGACGGCGACGCCGACCGTGTGGGCGCGATGGACGGCGACGGCAACTTCATTGATCCGCACACGATCATGTCGCTGGCGCTGCGCTACCTGGCCGAACGGCGCGGCTGGCGCGGCGATGTGGTCAAGACGGTGAGCACCACCATGATGATCAACCGCATCGCCGCCCGCTACGGTTTGACAGTGCACGAGACGCCCGTCGGCTTCAATCACATCGCCGATCACATGCTGCACGGCGACGTGCTCATCGGCGGCGAGGAGTCCGGCGGGATGAGCATCAAGGGGCATATCCCCGAAGGCGACGGCATCTTGATGGGGCTGTTGCTGCTGGAGATCATGGCCGACGCCAAAGCGCCGCTCAAGGAGATCGTCGCCGACCTGCAGCGCGAATATGGGCCAACCTCTTACGCGCGCACAGACTTCGTGCTGAAGAAACCCGTGCCGAAGAAAGAAATGGTCGAGCGCCTGCACGCCACCGCACCCGCCAACATGGCCGGCGAGACGGTACGCGACGTGCTGACCTTCGACGGGATCAAGTTCGTGCTGGCCGACGATAGCTGGTTGTTGATCCGGCCCAGTGGCACCGAGCCAGTGTTGCGCGTCTACGCCGAAGCGCGCGACGCGGAGATGGTCAAGGCGCTGCTGGCCGCTGGCCGGGCGATGGTTGGCCTGGAAGAGTAGGCAGGGCAAGACTTGCGCAGGGGCGTATGACAGCACGCCCCTGCTTCGTCAGCGCTTCACTGTGCCGTCTCGTTGTGCTCGCCCAGCGCGCGATCCAGCCCCGCCGCCAGCGCCGCCAGAAAAGTGGGCAGGAACGCCGCCCATACCCCCGGCGGTATCGTCGTCAGGCGGGCGAGCTGCACGACGAGGGGGTCGGTGACCTCGTCCACAGCGGCGATCATCTCCGCGCGGTGACCGCGCAACGCCCGCCAGAGCGCCCGCGCCTGTCCGGTGACCTGCGCCCCGGCCCACAGCGATCCCGCGATCAGCAGCAGCGTGCCCAGCAGCGCCCCCAACAACCGCCACACGTCGAGCATCTCGTCGGCGATCCACACGTCCACCTGCTCTCCTCCTTCCGTGTCCTATGCGTCGGGCGATTGCGGATTACGAACAGCCGATTTCGCAATCCGCAATTCGCCATCACGAGACGGCCAGGCCCAGTTCGCCCGCCAACAGGCGCAGCAGCGCGTCCTTGTCGGCGGCGGACCACTGCGCCCAGGGTTTGCGCAGCGCTTCCAGCGCGGCCTGGCGCTCGCGCTCGGCCTGTTGCGCAGCGGTGAAGCGACTGCCATCGTGCCGCGCGACGATCTCGCCAACCGTCTTGCGCTCGTCGGGCGTGCTGGAGTCCAGCAGGTGCACGCGCACGGCGCGCCCATCCTGGCTCAGCCCGACCAGTTTCCCGCCCAGCACTGCCGTCAGTTCGTCATGCAGCAGCGCCAGGTTGATCCCCTGTCGTTCGAAGACCAGATCGATCATCCCTGCCATCCTACGTCTCTCCTTCGATGAGATTGCGGATTGCGAATTACGAATTGCGGATTGATCCATTCGCCATCCGCCATCCGCAATTCGAAATCCGGATCAGCTCACTTCTCGTGCCACCAACACGGCGGGCACTTCGTCGTAGTCGTTGGGGGCGTCGGAATCCGCGTGCAGGCTGATCACCCCGTCGCTGGTCTTCCACAGCAGCTCGAAGGTGTGCTCGCCCGCGCTCAGCCCGCTGATCAGCACCGGCCCCAACACCACTTCCTCGCCGATGGTGGTGCTCAGGCGATGCGTCAGCAGGCCGCCGTTGTAGGCTGCCGCCAGCCGCCCCGCCCCGTCCACGCGAATGTCCAGCGAGACGCGCCGCCCGACCTGATCGCCGTGAAACACGCCCCAGAACCACACCAGCACGTCCCCGCCGTTGGTAGTCAACGTCGCCTTCAGGTTGGCGCTGTCCACCGGCACGAACGCTGTCGAGGTCGTGCTATAGGCCGCGCCGTTGTCGCGCCAGATGACATGCGTTGGTGGCGCTTTGAGCGCGTTGAGGTTGTCGCGCAAATGCGTGTTGAGATCGGCGGCGGTCAGCAGTTCGTCCACCTGCCAGGTCTTGGGAATCGTCCAGTTCATAGCCCCAACCTCGTGTTCGTCCCCAGTTCGGCATAGCCGACGCGATCCAGCAGGCCATAGCGGCGATCGTCGGCGCGTTCCAGATACAGGATGATGCGGTAGCCTCCGGTCGTCACCTCATAGGCAATGGCGCGCACCCAATGCGCCGCCTCCAGTCCGGAAGCCGGATCGCAGACGATGACCTTGTCCATGATCTCCACGCCGAACACCGGCACGCCGCTCAGCCGGGCGCGATCGCGGATGCGCAGGCATGTGGCAGCAAGAGCGGGGGTCTTGTAGCGCCCCACCAGATACTCGGCATAGGCCTGCCCGAAGACCGGATCGGGCTGCATGGGCAGGTCGAGCGTCGCCGCCCGCCGCCCGTAGCGGGCCTGACTGTCGGCATCGCTCACCGCCAGCACAATCGGGTCGTAGGTGCGGATGGGCCTGCCGCGCACCTGCAACCGCGTGACATAGAGCGGCCCGATAGCCGTGTTGGTCAGGGTGAGCGCGGCGCGGGTGGCCTCGATCGTCGCGCTGAGCGCAAAGTGCGGGCTGCTCGTGTACTCGAAACCGCGTCCGTCGGGCCGGTCGTTGACGGCGTAATCGTCGCCGGGGATGGGCGCAATCACGTCTAGCGCGCTCACCCGCTCGCCGACCTCATCGCGAAAGGGCGCGTAGAGCGTGCGCGTCTGCCCCGGGGCGACGCGCAAGACAGTCTGCGCCGTCCACAATACCTGCGGGCTGCCCACCGTCTCCACCGGATAGACGGTCACCTGTGCGTGATTGATCACGCCGGCTGCGTCCATCGTCACCTCCAGCGCGTCGAGCGGGACACCCTGCGCCACCAGCGCCGCGCTCGCCGATGGGTCTTGCAGTTCGCGGCGCGACCAGTAGGTCAGCGTCCCATCGCGCCCGGCCCAGAAACGCCCGTACACGGCATGGCAGATGTCGCGCAGCGCCTCCAGGACGGTTGTGTGCTCCGGCAACCAGTGTCGCCCATAGTGCGTCAGGCAATCACCGTTATCGGTCACCTGCAAGGCAAGCGGCGTGCTGACAGTGCTCACCAACGCGCTCACTGCCTCCGCCACCGACACTGTCTCGGCGTGCGGCACACTCACGCGGGCGCGGGTCAGCGGAGCCAGGCAGTCGGCGGCGGTGAGGGTGACCGCGCCGGGCCAGGCTCCCGCCTCCGGCGCAAGGCGGGCGATCGTCCCCCGGAACAGCGTCCAGGTCTGCGCCCCCTCATGAGCCAGCACGCGCACTGCCCGTCCCGGCCCCAACTTACCTGCCAGCGGCGAGGCCGTGTTGCCCGGCGAATAGCGCCGATCGCGGTTATCCAGCACGATCAGACACTCGCCCGGCGCGGCAACTGCGTCGTGCGCCGCCGCAAAGCCCGCCCACGTGCGCAGGCTGCGCAGGCGCGGGGTTTCGTCCGTCCAGGTGCCATCGCCGTCCCAGTCCACTTCGACGACGAAAGTCACGCTCATAGTTCCTCCTGGGAGTAGGGAGTGGGCTGTAGGGAGTAGAGAGAGCTGGCAGTTGGCAGTTCACAGTGATCGGTCGTCGGTGCAACAATGTCCCCTCGATCACTCACCACTGATCGCTGTCCGCTGCTCACTCGCCCACCTGCAACGTCCAGATGTGCGTGAAGACCGCGCCGTGATAGTCCACCCCGCCGTAGCGCACAACGCCCGCCCGTAGCCGCACGCGCAGCGGAGCCATTAGCACCCCACCCAGGGTGGGATCGGCGGCCAGCGCGGCCAGGTAGGCGTCGAGTGCCGTCGCCAGGGCGGACAGCGCCGCGCCCGTGCCCGCCCCGCCTGTCAGGGGAGCCAGCAACAAGACGTGCGCCACCTGCACCACCAGGTAACCCGTCCCTGGGGCGAAAGGATTCGGCTCCAGGCCGGGCGACTCGCCGCTCAGTTCGGGCACGACGATCAGGGCGGGCAGCGCCACCCGTGCCAGTGCGCCCGGCGTCTCAGCCAGGGGGATGCTGCTCACGCCACTGACCGACACCGCCTCCAGCCTCTCCAGGGCTGTGCTCAATGCGCCCATGGTTCGCCTCCGCTAGGCCACGCGCAGCCGCACATAGGGCGCGAGAATCTGCTGTACATCGTCCGGCAGGGCGGGCGGCACCACCACCTCCCCGCGCAGCCCCGCCGACCGCAACACAAAGCCAGCGTCCGGCTGCCGGTAGAGCCAGTGCACCACGCGCAGACACGCCTGACGCACGTCTTCCGGCGGGCGGTAGATAGCAATCGCCGCGCCGCGCGCATGGTTGAGGGCTGCCGTGCCGTTGGCGGCGCGCTCGACCGTCAGCGTATTCGTGCCCGTGTCCACGGCCAGCACGTGCAGGTATTCCTCACCGATGCGCAGCAACTGCCCCACCGCGAAACGCCCTCCCACGCCGCCGGACAGAGGAGCGTCGGCGTCGCTCACCGTCAACGTTGTCGCTGCGGCGCTCAACGGATCGTCCTGCACGCTGTCGCCGGAGTCCTGCCAGGCGCTCGCCCAGGCGGGGTGAAAGCCCCACGTGCCCTCGACGGAGATAGCGTGCACCGGATCGCCGCTATGTACGAAGATCGCGCGCGTCCGATCCAGGATCAGGCTGGAGGCGACCAAACCGCCAGGGCACAGGTGCACCGCGTCCAGCGACACCGGCTGCCCATCGCCGTTGGTCAGGCTGTGCAGCGTCAGCAGGTCATCGTCCAGCAGCAGACGATGTTGATCGCTCACCGGGTAACGCCGGATGGCGCGTTGGGGGTAGAAGCGCCGCCCGGCATAGCCTTCGATCAGGCGCGACGCTGCGCCAAGCATCATCAGCAACAGGTCGTCGGCGGCGGTCTGCCCGGCGTCCAACCCCAGATAGCGCCGCACCTCGTCCAGCGTCGCGTAGAGATTGCCCATGGTCACCTTCCCGTTACCCTCCTGACGTTGCGCACTTATGAACTCCGGCTACAATGAAGCATGATGAACGGGTGCATCCAATGAAGAAGCATGGTATGACCTCCGACAGCCCATTGATCACGTGCCCCCGTTGCGGCACCAAATACGATCCCGCCCAGGGAGTGTGCCCTCACTGTACATTGGTCTTGCCCGACACACCCCCTTCCCTGCAGACCCGGCGTCTCAGACGAATGCCCACCATCACCCCTCCTCCGCTGCCCTCCAGCGGCGTGCTGACTCCGCAGCACGTGGTGCTGGTGCAGGCGCTGCCATCCGGCTATTGTTTCGCGCTGCCCGCCCAGGGGTCGGTCATCCTGGGGCGCAACAGCGCCAATGTGCCGCCGGACGTCTATCTGTTGCCGCTGGACGACCTGGACGCGCAGAGTCATGGCGTGTCGCGCCAGCATTGCCGGCTGGATCGTCATGCCAGTGAACTGACGGTGACCGACCTGGGCAGCACCAACGGCACCTACCTGAACGAGCGTCGCCTCGAACAGCATCGCCCCTACCCTGTGGTGCATGGCGACCGCCTGATCCTGGGTTCGCTGCACCTGGCCATCTTCTTCGTGCAGAGCAACGAATCATCCGCGCAGGAACGCTGATCTGGACTTGGTGGACTTTTCACGAATTTTTCACGCCCCATTGCGCCGCTTTAATGCGGCCTGTTATAATATCTAGACAGGATCGGATACCACGCTTTAGCAGTTCGATAACGTAAGGGATGGGCAGAGAGAATCAACTGATAGCTCTCTGCAATACTGTCTGCTAGCAGGCCGTTTCTGACACTGGCGGGACTCTATGCACGTTTCCGAGGTTTCCGAACAGGTGCCCGCGCAGCCGAGAGAATGCCCACAGTGCGGCTTCGCTGCGCCTGCCGGTGCGCATTTCTGCGGCGCGTGCGGTTGTCCCCTCGTCTCTCCAACAACGCGCCTGCCCAAGACCGGCCCCTTGAACCGCGCGCCCACTGTCGTACCAGCGACAAACCCACAACCCGCCTGCTTCAAAGACGGCGATCGGATCGTGTTGCAATTCCTGCCCTCTGGAAGCTGCGCAACCCTGGACGTGCAACAGCCTACCGTGCTGGGCCGGGGGCAGTGGTCCGACGGCGCGCTGTACGACCTCACCCCCTACAATGCTGTGCAGCACGGTGTGTCGCGGCACCATTGCCTGCTGCGCCGCCAGAACGGCCATCTGTTGATCGCCGACTTGGAGAGTCTGAACGGGACGTTCATCAACGGTCATCGGCTGATCCCCCGCCGCGAGTACGTCCTACGGGATGGTGACCGGCTGGTGCTCGGTTCGCTGCACGTGCAGGTTTCCTTCTGTCACTGAGAGCGAGCAGTCAGCTTTCAGCCGTCGGCAGTTAGCAAAAAAATGGCGCTGCCGCGGTTGACGCTTATAGTTCTCAGTCTGGAGAACGTCGTCTGTCTGCTTTGCGCTGACTGACACATGTTCCGCTCTCGCTGTTCGCCGACGGCTGATCGCTGACAGCTATCTCCCCCCCCACCCACCCTGGCCGCCCGTCTAGACGGTGATGTTGTAGAGGACGCTCGCCACCGCGCTATCGAAGGGGGCGAAGGCCAGGCGCACCGTTGCCACCATCTGATAGGCATCGTAGTAGGGCAGGTAGTCCATGGTCGCGGCCACGCGGCGGCGGTAACCCACCACCCAGCCAGGCCGGTACACGCACACCGCCTGCCCCTTGCTGTTGCCGCTGCTGTCGGCCTTGCCGTCCGCCTGCGTGAGCGGCATCTCCGCGCTGACCAGCACCGGCACGCCGTCTACCTTGGCGATCTCGCCCGTCAGCACGGTGGCGTGCGGCCCGAACTTGTCCACCGTGGCCAGGTTGGGGTCGCTCAGCAGCTTGGCGTAAGTGCTGCCGTCCACGATCCAGGCGCAATCTTTGGGGCGCAGCGAATAGCGCGCGGGCATCAGGAAGCGCGCCGCCCGCAGCAACGTCACCGACGGCGCACCGTTGGCATCCAGCGCCAGCGTCGGCGAGGTCACCAGCGGCAGCTTGCGCAGCCCGTCGAAGGCCAGGTATTTGGCCGTGGCCTCCGGTGCGGCATCGTCGCTGTTGATGTTGCCGGTGGACGTAGCTGTCGTGTCGCCATTGAGCAACACATGGTCAATGGCCTCGGCCATCACGCGCAACGCCTGCTCGCGGTAGAGCGGGATCAACGGCAGCGCTGCATCCTCCACCAGTTCCGCCGAGAAGCCCACGCGCAATGCCAGCTTCTTCGCCGTCAGTGTCACCTTGCCGCTGCCGATCTGACTGTCGGGCAGGGGATTGTTCGCGCCCAGCGTCAGATCGTCCTCGTCCTGCGTCTCCGGCACGTAGTACACCGTCGGGTCGGTGCCAGAGATGGGCAACTCGAAGGGGTTGGAGGGCATTTCTACCACGCGGAACAGGGGCAGGATCACGTTTTCGGCGCGCGCCTTGCGCCACAGCTCGCTCGACCAGACGTCGGGCACCCACTCGGAGCCGTAGCCGCTCAGGCCGGTGTGCATCAACTCGTCCGCCTTGATGGGCAGCGCGCGCACCGCGCCAGCGTCCAGTTCGCCCCGTTCGACCGCGCGGTAGGTCTTGCTGACCAGTTCGCGCATGAAGGCCAGCGACGGCGTCCATTGACCGGTGCGGCTGAGCCAGGTATGCATGAAGGCCATGTCCACCGCGTCGAGCGCGGCGTACTTGCTGCGCACTTCAATGGTCGGCGTCGTCGTGCTCTGCGTGGCGGGTAGCCGCTTGATTGCGCCGGGTTGCTGTTCGTTGGGGATCATTGCCTCTCCTGTCTCCTTCTCACTGCGTTCGTCTGTACCACATCCGTCCAGGGCCAGCCGCGCCAGCGGCAACCCCAGGGCTTCGTAGGCGGCCTTCAAGGCGACCGCGTCGGTGAAACGCGGCTCGGCGGGCGTGGGCGTCAGGCTGCCCTCGACGATGGGCCAGCGTCGGATGTGCCCATCCGCCCCGATTTCCACCAGGTGCGGCAGGCTGCCGCTGCTCCACCCCAGTGCGCCCTGTCGCACCAGGTCGAGCACAGTGCGCGCCCAGCGCCGACGCAGGTCGAGTTGCGCCTCGACCCATACCCCCGTCGAGTCCGGCTGCATGACCTCGATCTGCCCGATCAGCGCCGGGCCGAGCGCCCCGTCCAGCCCGTGCTGATAGAGCACCGGGCGGCGCGGGTACCAGTCCAGGCCCAGGTCAGTTTCTGGGGTGAAGAATTCGCCCTGCAGATCGGGGCGCGACGGGTCGCCCCACACGACGAGATAGCCGCCGATGCGCCCGTCTTCGCCGAGCATCTTGGCGGCTGTGTTGGATCGTCCTCTCTGTGCCATCGCTCCTCCCTGACGCTGCGGCTCTACTCACCGCCGTCAAGCACAGGATAGCACAGATGTTCTGATGCTGTCTTCGTCGTTAAGAGTTGAACTTTAATGACGAGGGAAAATAGCTGTCAGCCATCAGCCGTCAGCGAAAACGCCCGTTGAGCAGGAAGTTCTACGCAGGGGATAAATTCAGTCATGGCAGACAGGGAACAATGGGAGGTCTCAACTCTTCACTCAACACTCTAGCCTCAAGCCTCTCCCTCACACAAGGCCGACAACTGACGGTTGACCGCTATCAGCCCTCGGCACCCAGCCAGTCGCCGGTGCCATCCCAGCGAAACTGCGCGACGATCTGCTGGGCCTGGGGGGAGTCTATGCGCGACAGAGCCTCCAGCGCCGCCTCGCGCACAGCGGGCTGCTCGTCGAAGAGCGCCTGCTCCAGGCCAGCGATGGCTGCCTGGTCGCCGATCTCGCCCAGAGCGCGCGCGACGGCCTCGCGCGTCACCCAGTAACCGTCGTGCAACAGGGTCAGCAGGTCGGGCACCGCCGCCGGGTCGCCAATGCGGGCCAGCGCGCGCACTGCCGTCAGGCGCGCGCCCATCTCTTCGTCGGGGCGGCGCAACGCTTCCAGCAACGCAGCGATGGCCGCCGGATCGCCGATACGCCCCAGCGCTTCCGCCGCCCACCAGCGCACCACGCCATCGCGATCGTGCAGGGCGCGGATCAGCCCTGGCAACGCGCTGCGCTGCCCGATCCGCCCCAGGGCGCTGGCCGCCCGCGCGCGCAGATCGGCATCGTCGCTTTCCAGGACGCGCAGCAAGCCGGGCACTGCCGCCGGATCGCCCAACTGCCCTAGCGCGTCCGCGGCCAGAGCGCGCACGTCCCAGCTTTTATCGTCGAGGGCGTGCAGCAAAGCCGGCACTGCCGCCTTTCCCATGCGTCCCAGCGCCGACACCGCCGCTTCGCGCAGGGGGCCTACGTCGCGCCGCAGGGCACTCACCAGAGCCGGAATCGCCGCCTCCCCCGCCCCAGACAGCGCTTCGGGGGCCAGGCGAGCCAACGCCAATGCCGCTCCCTCGCGCAGCAGCGGATCGTCGTCTGTCAGCGCGGCCAGCAGATCGGGCAGCGCCGCACTGCCGAGCGCCAGCAGCGCATCCCCCGCCGCGTAGCGCACGTCGGGGCGCGCATCGGGCATGGCCCGGGCCAGGGTGCGCACCGCCGGACTCCCTCCCAGGCGACCCAGCACCGCCAGCAGTCGGGCCAGCAATCCGGCCTCGGCACACCGATCGCCGAGCAGGGAGTCCGCCAGGGCGGCCAGCTCGGCGGCCAGCACCGCCCGCTCGCGTCCGGTCAGGCTGCCCAGCTCTCCGGTCTTGGCCAGGGAGGCGCGCGTTGCCTCACTGATGCGCAATCGCCCGATCAACTCTTCCCAGGGGGCACGCTGCGCATCGCTGAAGTCAAGCGGGTTGAGCGCGCGCAAACGCGGGTGCATGCGGGTCGGCTCGACCTGAATGGGGATCACATCGGCCCCCGCTCCCAGCCCGCAGGCCCACTCGTAGGCCACGAAGGGGGACGCACTGGCCGCGCGCGACAACACAATCACCACGGCGAACGCCTGACGCAGCGCGGTGTCAATCTCCTCGTGCCATTCTGCGCCTGCGCGTATCGGTTCGGCGGCCCACACCGCGAAACCCGCCTCGGACAGGCGGGCGCGGAGCCGCTCCACGAAGGGGCTTTCGGCGGATACGTAGGAGATGAAGACGTGCGCCAAGGCTCTACATCCTTACAACCTATCCGTAAATTCCTGTCGCGCAGCAAGCAGCGCCCCTACAGAACCGAATTTACGGATAGATACTTAATCAAGACGGCGGATTGGGGATCACGAATTTCGGATTTGGTGTAGCCCTCTGTAGTTCGCCTTCCACAATCCGCAATTTGCAACCCCTCCGCCCCCGAATCATAGCCCAGAAGTGCGCCAGCGGGCCAGTGCCGCGTGTGCGCTGGAAATACCCAGGCGCTGCAAGGCGCGTTCTGCCGCCGCCCGCACCACTGGATCGGGATCGTAGAGGCCGCGCTCCAACCCCGGCACGACCTGCGCCGCAGCGCAAGCCTTCGGCTCGGTGCCGATGCGTTCCAGCGCCCCGATGACGCGGCGGCGCACGGCGGGGCGACTGTCGTCCAGAATCTCCAGCAGGCGGGCGATGGCCACCGGATTGCCGATCTTGCCCAGCGCTTCGGCGGCGGTGATGCGCACGTAGACATCGGCGCTATCCAGCGCGCGCAACAGGCCGGGCACAGCGTTGGGATCGAGGGGCATAGCCGTTACAACTCCGGATGCAGCACGAAATAGACGGTGAACAGGATGATAGACGCGACGGTGTAGAGCGTCAGCACGTTGTTGACGTAGCGCCGCTCGTCGGGCAGCCCCGCTTTCATATACAGGGGGAGGATGAAAGGCGGCGGCAACACCAGCAACGTGAACAACCCCGCCTCGAAGGGCGCTTCCAGGTCGAGTAGGCCGCGCAGCACCAGCCGGTTGAGCAACAGAGCCAATGGCACCAGGATCGCCAGGCGAATGCCAATCACCGGCGCGGCTTCGCGGATACCCGCCCGATCGAGGCGGATACCATAGCCGACGATGATCAGGATCAGCGGGATGGTGAGATTGCCCAAGAAGCGCAGCGTCGCCATGACGCCGCCGGCGACAGGCCGTTCGTTGACGAACTCCCGCGCCCCGATCACGTTCAACGCGATACCCGCCAGAATGCCGATGATCACCGGCGAAGTGAGAAACGCGCGCAGCAATTGGCGCGGGTCCTGGTGCCCGTCGCGCAGCATCAGCAGAAAGGCCAGGAAGACGAACCAGATGAATAGTTCATGCCCCAGGTCAATGACGGCGATGTAGCCGATCCTGTCCAGGCCATAGGCGCTGCCGAACAGGCTGACGCCGAGCATGCCGTATTCGAAGCCGGTCATCAGGAAGGGGAAGTACAGGTATTCGACGCGCAGCCGTGTCTTGAGCACCCGTCCCAGCGCGAACAGCGCCACATTGAGCGCGAAGATCAGCGCGAAGACGAGCAGATACTTGGTCTGCAGCTTCATTTCCAGAAAGGAGATGAACAACACGGCGGGCAGCGCCAGGGTGACGACCAGTTTGCGCAGGCTCTCGACGGCGCTCTCGGTCAGGAAACCGCTGCGGCGCGTCCAGTGCCCCAGCGCGATCAACAAGAGGATGGGCAACACGCGGTTGAGGATGAGCGTGGTGTCGTCCATGCCAGAGAATCCCCCTTCGGGCGAACAGCAGGCGCACGGCTCTAATTGTACTCGAAGTCGCGCGGTGGAGCGGGAGACGGCCCACTGGGGCGTGGTACAATGAGCACAGCAGGGGAAAGAAGGGAGAGAGTCGGCGATGAGACCTGACCTGTACACTGAAGTCATGTTGACCCAGGACATCCCTGTTCATCACCTGAGAGCAGGCGACATCGCCGTACTGGTTGACTACGTCCCTCATCCTGAAGGCGGCGAGGAAGGATGCATCCTCGAAGTCTTCAATGTGTTGGGCGATTCGATCGCGGTAGTTGCTGTGCCGCTTTCGGCGATCGCGCCTCTGCGGGCTGACCAGGTTCGTTCCGCGCGGTCATTGGTCAGGTCCTCCTGAGCAGAGCAGCAGGGGCGTATTACCGCACACGCCCCTACACTTGCACTCCTCCCCCCTCAAGAGCCAGAAGCCGGTCATTCTGGCGATTTTGGCGTTTCTGGCGTCGTTTCTGGGTCGCTTGCGAGCAGCGGCCCCAGGCCGAAGTACCGCGCGCGCAGCTCGTCTACGGTCAGCACACCGCGGGCCAGGCGCAACTCGGCGAGCTGCTGCGCGCGATCCTGGGGGCGGATGTCGTCGAAGCGCCCCACCAGGCCCGTCCCGTAGAAGGGCAGCAGGTCGGTGGTGATCTTCTCGGCAATGCGCACCAGCTTGGGCCACAGCGTGCGCTCGACGAAGACGCGCTCGCCGACCAGGGCGTTAGCTTCGGTGGCGTTTTCGCTGAACAAGCCCACCGGAATGCCGAAAATCTGGAAAATCTCCTCGCGGTTGAAGCGGCGCGCGTTGAGGAAGTCCATCTCGTGCTGACTGAGGCCGACGTTGTGCCACTCCATCGACGCCCCGCGCACAAACGCCGTCTTGCGCTCGCCGCCGCCGTAGGCTGCGCGCCACTCGTGTTTGATGCGCTCGAAGTCGGCGTCGCTGACGCGCTCGCGGATGGCGACGATGCCCGCTGGCACGGCCATGCCCTCGCCGAAGTAGCGACGATTCCAGTCGGCCATGGCGCGGTCGGTCTCCACGGCCAGCCGCGCCGCTTCAAGCGCACTCAGACCGTAGTAGTCGTTAGCGGGGTGCCAGCGCCGGAAGTGCACTACCTCCGCCGCGTCGAGGGGAATGCTTCGCCCGTCCACCTCGTAGAGGTAGCCGCGCACGCCGCGCACGGCATCCGGCACGATCTGCACACGGTCGGGGCGCAGCGGCCAGATTTCCTGGGGCGCGCCCCCTGGCTGACCCGCCAGGAACCAGTAGGCATTGCCGTGCAGTTCCAGACTGCCGACCGTGTGCTCGATCAACTCGAAGCGGCTGAGCAGCGGATTGGGGCGTTGCAGCAGGCGTGTGAAGGGGTGCTCCGGCAGCGCGACCTCGCCCGCCCCTGCCGGGGCGACCTCGCCCGCGCTGCCTTCTCCCCGCGCCACCCGGTAGACGCGAAAAGGCACCAGCGCCGCCGCCTCCGCGATGCGGTTGATCGCCACGTAGACCCACGGACTGCCCATGTACACGCCCGCGTACTGCCCCGCCCGCCCCATCTCCGGCGCAAGAGCGGGCAATGGTTCACCGGCGGGGAATGTCTCGACGCGGTGAATGACACTGGCCGGACGCCAGCGCACATAGCCCAGGCGACGCAGCGCCCGTTCGACGAGGGAAGCTTGCTTCGGTTGGGAGGCCATCGCTCACTCCTTGTCATTCTCGGCGATCAGCCGTCAGCGACACAGAGAGCCGACCTACCGGATCACTGCCTGCTGATAGCTGACCGCGGACGGCTGACAGCTACACGAAACTGATGCCCGCTCCGCTGTACAAGACGCCATGCCAGGCCAGCGCCAGGGCGATGACCGTGTCGTCGTGCAGGCCCGGCGGCGCGCTGTAGCGATACCGTCCACCCGGCAGCCGTTCCAGCGAGAAAGCGCTCAGTTCCGCCAACAGCGTAGGGTCGCGCAGCAGGGACAGTTCGCCGCGTTCCAGGGCCAGCGCCAGGGCGTCAATCAGCGGCCCCTTGCTGACGGCGGTCGTCACGAAGGGCTGCACCGGCAACCCCTCCGCCTGCAACGCTTCGATGTTCGGCCCGCCCATGCTATTGGCCTCTGCCCAGACGGCGGCAGGCCGCCAGAGATCGGCCAGCGCTACCAGCCGCCCGCGCTGCACCGCCCAGCCAACGGCGTTGAAGCGTTCCAGTGCCACCAGCCGCCGCGACTCCGCCGCCAGCACAGCGATACAGGTGAAGTCGGCGTCGCGGCCCCAGTCTACGCCGAAGATATAGCGCTCGTCGGGCTGCGGTGATCCGCCCGGCTCGACCGTTGCCGCTTCTTCCACGCGCCGGAAGACGCGCCCGCCGTCTTCGAGGAATTCGGCCAGATACTCTTCGCGGAAGACCCGCTCCGGCAGCAACGCCCGCGCGTCCTCGATCTCCGCCGGAGCGATCAGCGGATTGGCTGCCGTCGGGAAGCGCCAGCTTTGCCAGTGCGGGTGATCGGCCTGCTGCCCGGCCATCCATAGCCCCCAAAACCAGTTGCGCCCGCGCGGCGTGCTGAGGAACAGCGCTTCGCCGCGCCGGTCGGCCAGGGCGGGGCGGATGGCCGCCGTCCACACGGCAGGGGCGAGATAGGCTGCCTCGTCGAGCACGGCCAGGTCAAGACCTGCGCCGCGCAGAGCGTCGGGATTGTGCCCGCTACGCACGGCGATCACCCCGCCGCCGGGCAGGTCAATGCGGCGCATGGCTTCATCCTTGGCCCGCCACACGCCCGCCAGGGTCGCCTTGAAGCTCCGCCACACGTCGTCGGCCATGCGGTACGTCGGCGCGATCCACCAGCAAACGCGACCGGCCAATGCCCGTTCAACCATCAGAATCCGCCCCGTCTCCGTCTTGCCAAAGCGCCTGCCGCAGGCCACCACCTTGAAGCGGGCTGGATGGCGCAGGATGGCGATCTGCCCAGGGTGCGGCTGACACAGGCTGACTGTCATGGCTGCCATACTCCACACGAATCGTCTGCACGGCGGAACGTTCGGCCAGCGGCCCGACGCGCTCCAACACTTCGCGGGCGGCGCGCAGGGCCAGTTCGTCGTCGTCACCGTCGAGGGCGCGGCGCAGCGCGGCAATCGCCCCTGGCGTCAGATCGGCCAGGGCAGCGAGTGCGTCATGAGCGCGCCGGTGCTCGCGCAGACAGGCCAGCAACGCCCGGAAGTCCTCGTCGCGTTCCCAGGCGGCGACCGTGCGCGGCAACGCCCCCACCATCCGCGCCACCTCGTCACGCGCGCGCCCTTCGGCCAGCAGCCGGATCGCCCGGCAGATGCGCGTGTCCTGGCCGCTCATGCCCACCTCCTCCCGGCAACGTCTCTCCCTGGCGGCGCGGTGCGCAGGACTCGCCCTCGCGGCTGCTGTCACGGCACCCCGCCCGCAGTTTCTCCTGTCTGGTTTGCAGGGCCGTGCCTGTCGCACCGCGCCGCAGGTTATCTCCAGGATAGCACATATGTTCTATTTCCGTCTTCGTCCCTAACGGCTGAACTTTAACGACGAGGGGCGAGGGATCGTCAGTCCACAATCCGAATTTCGCAATCCGCAATCCGCAATCCCCTCTCGCCCACCCGGCCTACTGGCGCTATCATCGAGCGCGTGCGGAAACGTTCAGGGAGCGCCCTATGCCCCGTCTGGTTTTGTTGCGACACGGCGAAAGTCAGTGGAACGCCAGCAATCGCTTTACCGGCTGGACGGACGTTGATCTGACAGCGCGTGGTATCGAGGAAGCGCACCGCGCCGGTCAACGCCTGCGTCAGGCTGGTTTCGAGTTCGACATAGCCTTCACCTCGGTGCTCAAACGCGCCATCCGCACGCTGTGGATCGTGCTGGACGAACTGGATCAGCACTGGGTGCCGGTGATCAACACCTGGCGGCTCAACGAACGGCACTATGGCGCGTTGCAAGGTCTGAACAAGGCGGAGACTGCCGAGCGCCTGGGGCGCGAGCAGGTGCACCTGTGGCGGCGCAGCTTCGACGTGCCCCCGCCCCCGCTCGACTTCGACGACCCACGTCACCCCCGTTTCGATCGGCGTTATGCTGCTGTGCCTGTGCACGAATTGCCGCGTGGCGAATCGCTACGCGACACGCTCGACCGCCTGCTCCCCGCCTGGCACGAGCAGATCGCACCCCGTCTGCGCGGCGGAGCCTGTACGCTGGTGGTGGCGCACGGCAACAGTCTACGCGCTCTGGTCGCCTATCTGGACGGCATCTCGCCAGAAGCCATCCCCGATCTGCACATTCCCAATGGCATCCCGCGCGTCTATCACCTGGCCGACGACCTGTCGGTGCGCGACGCGCATTACCTGGTGGAATAAAGCGAAGCGCGGGCCGGGGTGACCCTCTGGCCCGCTGTGCCCGGCTCGCTACGGGAGGGGCGTCAGCGCCAGGGGTAGGGTCAGATCAATCCGCAATCCGCAATCCGCAATTCGCAATCCACCTCCCCCTGGCAACGCCTCCTGTCTGGGGTACAATGAGCGCCAGCAGACCCTGGTCAACAGCGCACAGACGGAGTGAGAAATCTATGCACATCCTGGTCACAGGGGGAGCGGGCTATGTTGGGTCGGCGACAGCGGCCTATTTTCTGGCGGCGGGACATCGCGTCACCGTCTACGACAGCCTGGTGAAAGGGCATCGCGCCGCGGTGCCAGAGGGGGCGGACTTCGTGCAGGGCGACGTGGGTGACGCCGCCGCGCTGGACGTGCTCTTTCAGATGGGGCAGTTCGACGCGGTAGCTCACTTCGCCGCCTTCATCGAGGCTGGTGAATCCATGCAGCAGCCGGGCAAGTACTTCCGCAACAACGTCGCCAACACCCAGATTCTGCTCGACGCGATGATGCGACACGGCGTGCGCCGGCTCATTTTCTCGTCCACGGCGGGTGTCTACGCCAGCAAAGACGCGCCCCTGGTGGAGGACGATCCGCTCGGCCCGGCCAGCGTCTATGGCGAGACCAAGTTGATGATCGAGCGCATGTTGCAGTGGTATCACCGGCAAATGGGCCTGCAATACGCCGCCCTGCGCTACTTCAACGCCTGCGGGGCCATGCTCGATCCAGAGGGCAAACCCATCCGCGGCGAGGATCACCACCCGGAAACGCATGTCATCCCCTTGGCGCTGCAAGTGCCGCTGGGCAAGCGCGACGCCTTCTACATCTTCGGCACCGACTACCGCACGCCGGACGGCACCTGCATTCGCGACTACGTGCATGTCGAAGACCTGGCCTCGGCGCACGTGTTGGCGCTGGAAGCGCTGGGTAACGGGCGCGCCTGCATGATTTACAACCTGGGCAACGGACGCGGCTACAGTGTGCGCCAGGTGGCCGACATCGCCCGCCAGGTAACCGGCGTGGACTTCCCCGTCGTGGAGACCGATCGCCGCCCCGGTGACGCCGACATGCTGGTCGCCTCCTCGGAACGCATCAGCCGCGAGCTGGGCTGGGAGCCGCGCTACCCCGACCTGCACACGATCATCGCCTCGGCCTGGGCGTGGCATTCGGCTTACCCGGACGGCTACGGCGATCAGCCCTGATGTTGTTGCGGTGCCCCTTCTGGGAAGCGCACGAAGACCAGCACATGGCGCAGCGTGCCATCGGTGCCGCGCGCGGCGTTGCGGCGGAGCGCTTCTAGCGCGTATCCGGCGCGTTGGGCGACCGCTGCGCTGCGGCTGTTGCGCTCGTCGCAGTGAATCTCCAGGCGCTGTGCGCGCAGATGCTCGAAAGCGAAGCGCGTGATGCCGCGCACCGCCTCGGTGATGTAGCCCTGGCCGCTCAGGCTGGTGCGACACCAGTAACCGATCTCCATGCACGGCACCGACCAGTCAATGCGGTGCAGCCCGCTGGCTCCTACAAACACGCCGTCCGCTTTGCGCCACAGGGTCAGCATCAGATCATCGCGCAGCAGCCATTCGGCATATTTGCGTCGGCAGAGGGTTTCGTATTCTTCGGCGCTAGCGGGGTTTACTGCCCACGGCAGCCAGGGCCGTAACTCGGCCAGCGATTCCATCACCGCGGCGTGCATGGCGGCCCCGTCGCCGGGCCTGGGCGGGCGGATCAGCAATCGCTCCGTCTCGCATTGCTCTGGGAAGTCCAGCGCCTGAGGATTGTCCACACCAAGCATAGTTGTATACCGCCTCTTCTGACAGGCTTGGGCGAGATTCTACAGGGCAGCGTGTACCGCTTCCACCAGCGCGCCAGATCGCACGAGCGCGATCAGCGCCTCCAGGTAAGGGCGCATGGCCATGTCGCGGCGCAGCGGGCGCAACGGCTGCCCCGGCGCGATCTCGACCGTCCGCAGGAAGTCCAGCGCCGCCGCCGTGCCGCGCCCCAGCCGGGCGTCTGGCTGCTGCTCCAGCCGCAGGGACAGCGCCTGGAACGCACACAGTAGCTCGATGGCGATCACAGCCTGAGCGTTGGCCACGATCTCCGCCGCCCCCCGCGCCGCGATAGTAGACATGCTGACGTGATCCTCGCGGTTGGCGCTGCTGGGGATGCTATCCACGCTGGCCGGATGCGCCAGGATTTTGCTCTCACTGACCAACGCGGCGGCGGTGTACTGCGCCATCATCAGCCCGCTGTTCAACCCCTCTTCGCCCGGCGGATCGGTGATCAGGAAAGGCGGCAGGCCGCGGTTGAGCCGCCCGTCGAGCAGGGTGAAGGTGCGCCGCTCGGAGATGCTGGCCAGATCGGTCAGGACAATTTTCAGGAAATCCAGCGCATAGCCCACCGGCGCACCGTGAAAGTTGCCGCCGGAGACGGCTTTGGTGGCGCGGGGCAGGTGCAGCGGGCCGGCGTCGTCCAGGAAGATCAGGGGGTTGTCGGTGACGGCGTTGATCTCGCGCGACAATACCTCTTTGACGTACTCCAGGACATCCAGGGCCGCGCCGAGCACGGTGGGCGCAGCGCGCAGGCAATAGGGGTCTTGCGGCGGGCCTTGCAGCGGATCGAGGTCAATATGGGCGTCGCCGCGGGCGAGCGTGCTGCCCTGCAACAGCCGATAGACGAAGTCCGCCACCTGGGCCTGCCCTACGTGCCCGCGCACGGCGTGCAGGTGTGGCAGGAAGGCATCGCGGAAGCCGAGCAGCGCTTCGACCGACAGCGCCAGCGCGACCTGGGCAGCGGTGAGCGTCTGCGTGGCGTCGTGCCAGGCCAGCGCTCCGATGCCAGCGCTGACCGCCGTGCCGTTGATCAGGGCGACGCCTTCCTTGGCACCGAGCGTCACGCGCGGGATGCCCGCGGCGGCCATGGCTTCTGCGCCGTCGCGCAATTCGCCGCGCCAGAAGGCCAGGCCGTTCGCGCCGGGGTGCGCGGGTTCGCCGGGCGGGGGCGCGCTGAGCACCAGCGCCAGATGCGCCAGCGGGGCCAGGTCGCCAGACGCGCCCAGCGACCCCTGGGCGGGCATGGCGGGCAACACGTCCTGGTTGAGCATGGCGATCAGGGTATTGATCACTTCGCGGCGCACCCCGCTATAGCCCTGGGCCAGCGTGTTGGCGCGGATGAGCATCGCCCCCCGCACGGCGTCAGGGGGCAGGTAGGGGCCAGTCCCCACCGTATGGCTGAGCAACAGGTTGCGGCTGAGCAGAGCGGCTTCCCAGGGGTGACGGAAGACCGCGCGACCGGCATTGTCGCCGAAACCCGTGTTGACCCCGTAGATCACCAGCGGCAGGCGGCCTTCTGCGGCGGCGTGTTCGATCTCGGCCATCGTGTGCTGCACCCAGGCAGCGCTGCGCTCGATACGATCCAGGCGTTCGGCCAGCGCGCTGCCGGGCGGCGCAGTTGCGGGCAACGGGCGCACCGGCGACCGCTCGCGGGCGACCCGCACGACATCGGCGATAGTCAGGGCGCGCTCGCCCAGGGGCAGCGGGTCGGGAGCGGGTTGGGTATGTTCTAAAGACATTTTCTTCTACTTTCTGTTTCTGAGGCGGATGTCGCGCTCGTGACGACTTCCCCGCCTGCCAAAAGCGGACTTCCCGCAATTCGAAATCCGCAATCCCTTCCGGCAGGCTACGGGCCAAGCTCGACTTGCCCAATGGTCACGTAAGACTGTTCGCCACTGCGCAGCAACTGCCCGTCGCCGAACCAGTAGACGCCCACCACCAGCCGGTAGGTGCCGGGCGATAGTCGCTCCGGCAGCCTGAGCGTGTGCCGGTCGAAGACAGGCGTCCCCAGCGTCCACTGACTGGTTGGCCGGTCACCTGGAGGGCCGTCGTGTTGAGCCAGCACACGGTCTGCATCGAGCGGCATCAGGTAGACGCCCACCGAATAATCCAGCGGCGGCGCAGCGGTCGCCATCCACCACAGGTCAACGTGCAGGCTGTCGCCCGCTCTGGCGCGCGGCGCAATCACGGCGTCGTGTAGGGCGAACAAGTCGCCGAAAACAGTCGGCTCGCCATCCAGGGCCGGGCGTTCGTAGAGGTTCACCTGCACCAGCGGATGATCCGGGTAGAGCTGCTGATAGCGCTCGCCTGTCGGCGTCGTCTGCGTCAACACGCGCCAGAAACCGGCGTTGCCTGCGTCCAGGTAGGGCAACAGCACTGCCGGTTGCAACCAGTGCACCACCCACACGCGCCGATGGGTGCGCAGCAGCCCCGCGACCTGCTCCACGACCGATTTGTGGCGCTCTGGCCGTCCCAGTTCTACCCAGGGTAGCGTGCGGATGATTGTTGGATGGTCATCGGGCACGGCCAGCGCCAGTTCGTACTGGAAAGCGTTGTCGTCGAAGCCGGTTTCCAGCACAATCAGGTCACCGGGCGAATATTGGGCGGCCAGCGCCTCCGCCACCCGGTCGTAGTTCAGACGCGGCTGAATCTCCTCGGCGCGGGTGAGCAACGCCAGCACAGCCCCTGCCGCGAACAGCCCTCGCGCTGGCTGCGGTAGATGACTCAGCCCGTAGCCACAGATCAACATCAACGCCGGAGTCAGAAAGGCCAGCGTGCGGAGGGTCAGTGTGCCGACGCGGACATTGGCCAGGCACATGGCTGCGAACAACCCGCCGCCCGCCAGCACTACATACACGCGGGCCAGGCGAGTCAGCCTCTCCGGCTTAGCCTGCCGGACGATGTACCACATGCCCAGGGCGAACAGGCTCCCTAGCAGCGCCATTTGGTTGCCCAGGAGGTAGTCGGCCAGGGCCAGCACGTTGCCAGGGGTGATGCGGTACGCTCCGGGCACGCCCGCCGTGTTACGCACCTGCGTGATCTGATCGGGGATGATCTCCCACCAGGGCAGGCAGAGCAGCGCCGCCCCCAGCCACGCACCGATCAGCCCCGCTCTGGCCCGCCATGTCCCGCGCCAGAGGATCAGCCCGACGAACGCCTGCACCGCCAGAGTCAGCACGCCCACGTAGAGTGTGCCGAGCATAAACGCCGTGCTGAGCAGGTAGAGCAACCACCACAACGGGCGCGGATGGCGCAGGTAGCGCAGGAAGAACAGCATCATCAGGCTGACGGCAAACATCAGCCAGCTATAATGGCGGATTTCCTGGGCGTAGTAAATGGCGATAGGCAGCGCGGCATAGAGCAGCGCGGCGTAAAGAGCGGTGCGCCGGTCGAACCAGTCCGCCCCGACCCGGTAGACGACCGCGACTGTCAACACGCCAGCAGCAATAGCCAGAAAGCGCAGCGCCAAGCGCGCATCCCCCGCCAGCGATCGCCATTCGCTCAGGACGGCGAAGTAGAGCGGCGGGTGATGATCATCGCGGACTTTCTCGATGATGGCGCTCCAGCGCTGCTCGCTGGCCGCCCACACGCTCCAGCCTTCGTCCGTCCAGACGGGGCGGTCGGCAGCGCCCAACACGCGCGCGCCCATGGCGAGCAGCAGCAGGAGAACCCAGACGAGGTGCGTTCGCGAGGAGGACAGGCTGTCTGCGTGCCAGGCCCGTGCCATGCTCCTTCACCAGCCTTCTGCAGCGGCTGGACGGACTAACCCAGGGAACTATCCGTCGGCACGCCCTCTTCCCAGAATGTGAACAGAGCGCCGACCGAGCGCCCTTCATGGTTGCACAGGATAGCGTCGCCCAAGATCGGCGCAACCGAGAGTTTGGTCAGCCGCGCTAGTCCTTCTTCGGCGTGCGGCGCGTACACCGTGTCGGTGCAGACAATCTCGGTGATGTCGTCTATGGCGTTCAGGCTTTCGATGGCATTGCCGGTGAACAGGCCGTGCGTGCAGGCCAGACAAAATTCTCTGGTGCCGAGTCCTCGCAGCACGCCCACCATCTCCACCATGGTTGCGCCAGTGGCGATCTCGTCGTCCACGATGATCGCGCGCCGCGCTTCCTGCCCCGTGCCCAGCACCGACTTGATCTCGACCTCGTTGTCGGCCAGGCGCACCTTGCTGCCGACGGCCAGCGGCACGCCCAGCGCCGAGGCCAGTTTGGAGGCAGGCTTGGCGTAGCCAACATCGGGCGAAACGACCACTGTGTCGCGCAGGTCTTGCTGCTTGAAATGGTCTACCAGCACGCGCAGGCTGGTCAGGTGATCGAGCGGCACGTCGAAGAAGCCGTGTACCTGCGGCGAGTGCAGCGTCATGGCGATGACGCGATCGGCCCCCGCCGTTTCGATCAACTGCGCCACCAGCTTGGCCGTGATGCTGATGCGCGGCGCATCTTTCTTGTCGGAGCGCCCATAAGCGAAATAAGGAATGACAGCCGTCACACGGCGGGCGTCGCCGTGCCGGGCGATGTCGAGCATCATCAGCATTTGCATCAGGTGACGATGCACGGGGCGGGTGAGCGACTGCACGATATACACATCTTTGTTGCGCACGCTCTCGCCAAGCTGAACGCGCAGGGTACCGTGGCTGAAGCGGCGGATGCTGGTTGGGCGTAGGGGCACGCCAAGGTATTGACAAATGCGGCGAGCCAGCGGCTCGTTGGACGTGCCGGAGAAAATGAACAAGTCTTCGGGACTCAAGCGGATCACTCCTTCGCTCAGGCGCAGCGCGCAACTGCTCTTACTTTACCGCTTGGCGGCAAATCCGCAAGGCCCGAAGGTTAGGGGACAGGGGGATTACATCAACCGCTTGCCGCTTGACCTCACCCCCAGCCTCGCGCCAGCGCCGAGCGGGGGTGAGGTCAACCAGAAGATCACACCTGAGCTTACTTCTGCCCATGGTTCTGCTGGCT
>CAKZOB010000033.1 GCA_937135955.1 uncultured Anaerolineales bacterium
CGGAAATACGCCCACTGCTGCGGGTACGTCACGCCCTTGCCCGTCTCACGGTAGACGGTGATCCGCTGTTCCAACGCAGCGCTGTAGAGCGTGCGCCCCTGCCACAGCAGGAAGTCAAGCGCTCCGGCTTGCGCGTTGGTGGGATACAAACGGTACTTGTAGGTGCGAATCATATGTTACTGGTGCGCCTATACTTGTGCTTATTATCAGGCTACAGTCTAACTGTATCACGGGAGAAGAAAGGAGGCAAGCGCCATTTCCCACTGGGCTAAAGCCCGGTGTCCCCTGGCGCAATTTCTATGGACGAAAGAGCGCGCACAGAATCGATCCGATCGCTGCCCCAGGGTGATCCAGAGGAAGAGCAACAACCTCCTGGTCTTTACGAGCGGCTGATCGCCTGGCTGGCCGGGCTGCCTTGGTGGGCCATTATCCTGGGTGTGGTAGCCGTTGCTGTCCTGTACTCAATGTTGACCTCGGAGGCGTATCGCCGCGTCATCCAGGCCCTCACCGATAATCCCCAGACCTCTACCGAAGACCTGTTCGAGGTGGTGCAGGTCGTGGGCGAACCGACCATGATCGTTGGGGCCTATGTGGGCGAGACGCAGGACTCAGTCACCACCGTGGTTGACATTCTGCTGGACAAGGTGATTGATCGCAAGGAAGTCACCCACACCGGTTTCATCCTCGCCGAAGACCCCGCTTCGTTGACCATCCGCACCGAGAGCGGCCTGTTCACCATTCCCAAGGATCGCCTTGTCGAAGAGAAGCGCGAACCGGCTCCAGGAGGCGAACGCATCACGCTCACCTATGTGGATCGTGTCACGGTGTCGGGCATCCTGACTAAAAGAACAGACAAGACCTACACCGTCCGCACCGTCAACGAGGTAGCCGAGACGTTCGACAAGGCGCGTATTCTCAGCCGCACGGTCATCCCCTGCGAGCAGGTGACGGCGGCGAACTGCGTCGAGGGCGAGTATGTCACTATCGAGCGCCAGGGCGAGATCATTAGCGGCACGCTCAATACGCTCAGCAACACCAATATCAGCCTGATTCTTGAGGATGGCAGTCAGCGCGAGATGCGCCGCAGCGACGTGGATCGTTTCGATGTGCCCACCCTGACCGTGGCCGTCAATGCCCGCAGCGCCAACGTGCCCGTCGTGCCCGGCGGTGAGGTGCGCATTGCCTTCGTGCAGGGCACCGACATCATGGAGGCGCTCGAAGAGCTGGATTCGCTGGAGGATGTGCCGGTGCCTTTGCGCTATGCCGAGGGGCAGGCGCGCGTGGCCCTGGTGGGATATCCCACTCTGGATGAAGCGTTGACCGCAACGGGCGCGGGCGAAGTCAACGGGCTGCTCTACCTGGACGATGGCCCCGAACGGCTGGCCGTGCAAAGCTGGGTCGAGGAACATCCGGATGCGGGTGTGGTGCTCCCTACTCCGCCCCGCGAATGTCAGAAGGGCTGTCAGGTCTCGGTGAAGCTCAAGGATGACGCGATCACGGGTCGCGTGGCCGAAGAGACCGACGACACCATCCGCATTGTCACCACCGAGGCCGAGTATCTCGAAATTGACCGCGCCAAGGTGCTAGAAAATCGCCGCATGGAGCCGGGAGTATGCGCCCTGAACAATCTGCGCGGCTGCAACGCCGGCATCTTCCTCACCCTGCGCGTGACGTTTCAGGCGTATGCGCTGGCGCTGTTGCTGGGGCTGATCTTCGGCCTGATGCGCGTGCAGACCAACCCCGTGCTCTATGCCTTCTCAACGCTGTACGTCGAAGTAGTGCGTGGCATCCCCTTGCTGGTGATCCTGCTCTATGCGGGGTTCGTGGTCAGCCCGGAACTGCGCGACAACGTAGGCATTAGCCTGAACGATGAACAGGAAGCTGTCATCGGTCTGGCCTTTGGCTATGGGGCGTTCATCGCCGAAATCTTCCGGGCGGGCATCCAGAGCATCAGCCGGGGGCAGATGGAAGCGGCGCGCAGCCTGGGCATGAGCTACCCGCAGGCCATGCGCTACGTGGTGTTGCCGCAGGCGGTGCGCGTGGTGCTTCCTCCGCTGGGTAATGATTTCATCGCCATGCTCAAGGATTCGGCGCTGATCTCCGTGCTGGCGCTGCCCGATTTGCTACAATTGGGGCGGCTATATGTGTCGCGCACGTTCCGCGCCTTCGAGGGCTACAACACGGTGGCCATCCTGTACCTGTTGATGACGTTGTTTCTCTCGATGCTGGTGCGCATTATCGAGCGGCGCACGCGCCTACCGCATTGACGCGAGGAGGATGAAGCCATGGCTCGCGGCACAGAACCTATCATCCAGATTCGCAACGTGCACAAGCGCTTTCACACCCTGCGCGGCACGGTGCACGCCTTGCGTGGGGTCAGCCTGGATGTCATGCCCGGCGAGGTGGTGGTCATCGTCGGGCCGAGCGGTTCGGGCAAAAGCACGCTGCTGCGCTGCATCAACCGCCTGGAGACGATTGACAGCGGGAGCATTGTTGTGGATGGCATCCCGCTCAAGGGTGCGCGCAACATCAACAAGGTGCGCGCCGAGGTGGGGATGGTCTTCCAGAGCTTCAACCTGTTCCCCGACCGCACGGCGTTGGGCAACATCGTGCTGGCGCAGCGCGTAGTACGCAAGCGCAAGAAGGCCGAGGCAATCGCCAAGGCGCATGATCTGCTGGCGAAGGTGGGCATCCCCGAAAAAGCGGATGCCTATCCGGGGCAGCTTTCGGGCGGTCAACAACAGCGCGTGGCCATCGCGCGCGCCCTGGCCATGGACCCCAAGATCATGCTCTTCGACGAGCCGACCAGCGCGCTCGACCCGGAGATGATCAAAGAGGTGCTCGACGTGATGCTGGCGCTGGCCAAAGAGGGCATGACCATGGTCGTTGTCTCGCACGAGATGGGCTTTGCGCGGGCTGCTGCCGACCGGGCGGTGTTCATGGACGGTGGGATGATCATCGAGGAAGGCACACCCGACGTGCTATTCAGCAACCCATCGCACGAGCGCACCAAGCTGTTTCTGAGTAAGATTCTGTAGCACAGATACCTTCCCTGGAAGTGCGGCTTGTGGTATCTGGAATCTCCAACAGCCAGGCGGGTTCTTTTGCAAAGCGAACGTGGCGATGGGCACGTCTGGCTTTGCTCAATGCGGCTATGCGTTGTCCTATCACAGATGAGTACAACCCCTGCGTCGCTGTCATGCGAACCCCGAAAGGGCCTTCGCATTTTGGCGCTCAGCGATTTCCTCGTAGAAGGGATGCGGGCTGGCCAGGATAAGGCGTTTCCGGCCCGCCTGGAAGAAACGCGGATGTGCTCCCTTGACTCATCGTCTGCTGGGCGCGGCGGGGCAGTGCACACTTGAGGAGGAAACCAGATCCATGACAGTACACGTGCTGTTTGTCTGCCTGGGTAATATCTGCCGTTCGCCGATGGCCGAAGCGGTCTTCCGCCATCTGGTCGAGGAAGCCGGTTTGGGTGAACAGATCGTGGTTGATTCGGCGGGGACGAGCGATTACCACATTGGCGAACGGGCGCACTCTGGCACGCGAACCGTTCTGCGCGCCAATGGCATTGAGTATGACGGGCGTGCCCGTCAGATCACGCCCGCCGATTTCGAACGCTTCGACTACATTCTGGCGATGGACAACGACAACCTGGCCGACCTGCGCCGCATGGCTCCACCGCAGACGCGCGCTGTGATTGCGCGTTTCCTGGACTTCGCCGACGGGGTTTCGAGCCGCGAGGTGCCCGACCCCTACTATTACGGACAGGCCGAGTTCGAATACGTGTATCGCCTGGTGCGGCGGGGGGCCGAAGCGTTACTGGCGCACATCCGCGCCGAGCGAGGGCTGTGAGCATGACTCTTCCTGCGTCGTTGCACGAGCGGCTGGCGGAGATATTGGGCGCGCCAGTGCAGCATGTGCGCCCCGAATATGGCGGCGACATCAATCAGGCGGCGCGCATCGAGGCAGGCGGGACGCCCTATTTCGTCAAGTGGCACCAGAATGCCCCGCCGCAGATGTTCCCCGCAGAAGCACACGGCCTACGCCTGCTGGCCAGCGCCAACGCGATCCGCGTGCCTGCTGTGATCGCCTGGGGCGAGGCAGAGAACGGTTGTCCGGCTTTTTTGCTGCTCGAATACATCGAGACGGGCGAGCGGGCAACGGCACAGACCATGGAGCGCTTCGGCACAGCGCTGGCGGAGCTACACCGGCACACGGCAGAGCGCTTCGGGCTGGATCGCGATAATTTCATCGGGCGGCTGCCGCAACCCAACACCCCTGACGAGAGCTGGGCCGCGTTCTATGGCGAACAGCGGATCGGCTTTCAGATGGCGTTGGCTCGCCGCAATGGGCGCTTGCCCGCCCGCCGCGAAGCTCTGCTCACCCGCCTGATCGAGCGCCTGCCCAATCTGCTGGATGACAGCGCGATTGTCCCGTCGCTCATTCACGGTGACCTGTGGGGTGGCAACTACCTGGTGGATGCGCAGGGACAAGCCGTCCTGATCGATCCGGCGGTCTGTTACGCGCACCGCGAGATGGACCTGGCCATGAGCGAGTTGTTCGGCGGGTACTCACCGCGCTTCTACGAGGCGTACTTCGAGGCATACCCTGCGCCAGGTTACCCGGAGCGGCGCGCGCTCTACCAGCTTTACTACGTCCTGGCGCACCTCAACCTGTTTGGCGAGTCCTATGGCGGGCAGGTAGACGCCATCGCTGCGCACTATGTGGGTGGGGGATTAGGGTCAAGGTAGGGGGCCGACTCTGGTGAGCATTGCTCTGTATGGCTACACAGTTCATGACCACGGCAAAAGACAACGTGGTGGTTATGTATCCTGTTGGCGTCTGGCCTCGATCTCGCCAACAATTTCCTCTAACGTTTTCTGGCCGAACAGCAATTCTCGTTCTCTGGTATAGTCGCCGAAGCCAGCTGTGAATTGCCTGAGAAAACGAACGGCGTCAGCCACGCCCAACTCTCGATAAAGCAGGCGAATGGCTTGCCGGTTGATTTCTACCAGCGGCCTGATTTCGGTAGTCATCGCTCAATCTCCTGAACCAGGTCAAGTGGAGAGACGGCTTTCACCTGCAAATCTGGCACGTGTTTTGCCTTGCGCAATAGCTGGTCGTCGCAGGTACAGAAATAGTCCACTTTGCCCGCTTCTGCTGCAGCCAAATGCAGCGCATCAAGTGGCTTCAGCCCCAATTCTACCAATTGATTCGCTCGTGATTTCACTTCTTCAGACAGCTCGACAAAGAATTTTGCTTTTGACAAAATCGCCCTCGCATGTTCCTGACGCACAGCCAAAGGATTTTGGGCAGTCTCATATACCAATATCTCAGATGAGACCAGCTCAAGTTTTCCAGCGTCACACAACATGAGAATGCCCAAGACAGCTTCGGTCTCTAGAGCGATCCGAATCTGGTTGGGAGTATCCAACGGTCTTTGAATAGCGCACACATCCAGATAGATTTTCACGCCAACAGCTTATCCCCTGTGCCTGTCAATCTGCCTTACGCCCACCCAGAAGCGAATTTTCCAGTCTGATATTCTTCGGAGCGTTTTGTGGACAATCGCTCGACTCTTACCCCAAACTGTGTCTTGGGCAACAATAATCGCGCCGGACGACTCCCATCCCCTCAGCAATCCTAGCACGAGTTCACCCCGCGGACCAACGCCAAAGAAGGCCCTGGGGCAGGTAGACGCCATCGCTGCGCACTATGTGGGCCGGGAGTAGACGCTCACCCTGGCGGCAGGTGTTGGCTCAGCAACGGTTCGCGCTCGAAGAGCACACGCATACCCCCTGCCATCACCTGGCGTGTCCCCTCGTCCAGAGGTAACGCGGCCCACTGCCTGCCGGTGAAGCCATACTCGACCTCGCGCCCGCCGCCGTACCACACCCGCAGAGACGTTAGCTGACCGTAGGACTCGATCTGTTGTCGCTGTACTGCTCCAAAGCGTGCGATCCAATCGGTCTGTTGCAGGTAGCGCTCAGGTTGTTGGGCGATCACCACCAGGTCTATGTCCGAGGCGGCGGTAGCCGTGTTGCGAGCGTGCGAACCGACCAGGGCCACGGCCAGAATGTCGGGTTGTGCAGACGCCCACTGCACGAATTCGTCCAGGAACTGCCCCACCCTGTTCTCCGCCTGCTCAGCCTAGTCTTCCGCCAGCCAGTGCTCCGGCAGGAGCGCGCGCAGCAGGACTTCGCGGTCGTTTGCCAAGATGACCCAGCAATCCAGGTTATGTGGGTCAAGCTGCGCGATCGTCTCGCGACAGCGTCCACATGGGGGCAACAGCGCGCCATCGGCGGACACAGCCACCACAGCCAGGATGTGCGTTTCCCTGGCCTTGAGCATTTCGGCGATGGCGGCGACCTCGGCGCAGAAGCCCAGCCCGCAGGCCAGGTCAATGCAGATGCCGGTGTAGATATTCCCTTCCGCCGTCAGGATCGCCGCGCCCACCGACCCCGCCGAGAAATCTTCGCGCAGCGAGAAGCGCCCACACACAGCCTGCGCTGCCGCAATCAGGGTCGGGCGAGCGCTCTTTATGGCTGGCAAATTCGTCATAGGGCGGGTTCCTTCGAACAGGCACAGGCGGCAATCGGCACCGCGCAAAAGATACTTCAGGCCGGCTGCGGACACTCGAAACGCAACACATGCACCCCCCACGGGCGCAGGTCTACGTAGAGGCCATCGCGGGCCATTTCGTCGCCACTGCGCGGGTAGACATCTCCGCTGAGGGCGTCACGCAGTGCCCAGGTCCGCCCTTCCAGCCCCAGACCTGCTAGTCGGACACGTCCCTGCGCCGACCCCGCCGAATAATTGACCACCACCAACCGCCGCTCTTCGCCCAGCCGCCAGATATAAGCGATCAGATGGCGGTGTGTGGCGTTCAAGTCCCACGCCGGATACGTCTCCAGCAGTTGCCACTGCCCCTCATGGTAGACGGGATGGCGTGCCTCGCCGAGCAGAGCACGGTAGAAGGCGAGCACCTGCGGATCGTCTGCTTCGGGCAAGCGGCGGCCTAGCTGAACTGGGAGCCTGACGCGATGACCGGCGAGCTGCCCTTCGTGGAGCAACGTTGCGCCGGGCAGCGTGGTGACTAGTGTCGCCGCGGCAGCATGACGATCCGGGCCGAAGACCTCCATGGCGCGCTGCTCGTCGTGATTCTCGATGAAGCGCACCGTGCGCCGCTGATACGCAAAATCGGAGCGCAGGTGTTCCCACACAGGGCGCGCAGCGCCTTCGGCCAGCCGGTCGTACAGGCGCTTGTCGTAGACGTAATCGAAGCCCTGCCGCAGAAGTTCGTTTTCCATGTCCCAGTACACTTCGGCGATGAACACGAACCCCGGCGATTGCTGCTTCACAGCAGGGATGATCGTCTCCCAGAACTCGGCTTCGGGGATTGTCCCCGCCCGATCGCCCCAGGTGCGGGCAAAGACCTGATTGGTCACCAGCATGGCCATGTCGCAGCGCACGCCGTCACACTGCCCGGCAATCTGCAACAGGGCGGTGGCGAGCCGTTCTCGCGCGACAGGATTGAAAACGTTGATCTGTGCCGTATCTGTCCAGGGAGGAAAGTGCGGATCGCGCCCGTGCGCAAAGATACGCCCCCCAGCACCGGCGAAGAACGTCTCCGGGTGCTCCACCAGGTCACGACCGGTTCCCTGCAGCAGACAATCCGGCGCGGAATGCAACCAGTCGTGATCGCGGGCGACGTGATTCGGCACGAAATCGAGCACCAGCCTGAGGCCGCGCGCGGCCAGACGCCCTCGTAGGGTTGCCAATGCGCTTGCTCCACCCAGGCGCGCGTCAACACTGTAACGCCGCACGGCGAAAGGCGAGCCGACGACATCGTGCGCCGAAAAGTCTGGCAGGGCGCGGCGATATTCGGCCAGCAGGCCGGGATGGGCCAGCGCCTGCAACTGCCCGGCAGGGCTGCGCTCCCATACGCCCATCAGCCAGATGGCGTCGAAGCCCCAGGCCGCGAGTGCATCGAGCGCGTCGTCAGGTACGTCGGCCAGGGTGAGCGCGTCGTGACTGGCAGCGCGCAGATCGTGCAACCAGGTCCAGGCGTTGATCTCGTAGATCAACGGGTTAGAGCGCCAGAAAGTGAGTGGCATTATGTTTCCTGTACGGGCGAGTTGGTGCGACGAAATATCCGCCCAGAAGATAACCACAAAGCCGCTAAAATGCCATGCTCCTCCGCGCGGTGGGAGGAGCATGGTCTGAATTCGAGTCGGTTCGGATAGAGGAAACTGTCACCCGGAGACGGCAGACTGCTGCTGCAACGCCTCGTGCTCGGCCAACCAGCGCTCGGCGGACATGGCCGCCGCCGCCCCCTGCCCCACGGAGGTGGCGACCTGGCGATAGATGCGATCCTGTACCTCGCCTGCGGCGAAGACGCCCTCGATATTGGTGCGCATCAGCCGGTCGGTGATGAGGTAGCCGAATTCGTCGCGCTCCAACTGCCCTTTGAACAGGTCGCTATTGGGATCGTGCCCGATGAAGATGAACACACCATCGGTTGGGTATTCGCGCACTTCGCCCGTCTTCAGGTTGCGCAGGCGCACCGCGCGCACCTTCTCGTCGCCGATGATCTCCTCGACGACGGTATCCCAGATGAAGTGAATCTTGTCGTTGGCAAAGGCGCGTTGCTGCAACGTGGCCCCGGCGCGCAGTTGGTCGCGGCGATGGATGATGTCCACCCGTTTGGCGAAGCGCGTCAGGAACAGCGCCTCTTCCAGCGCCGAGTCGCCGCCGCCCACGACCACCACATTCTGGTCGCGGAAGAAGAAGCCATCGCAGGTGGCGCAATAGCTGACGCCGTGCCCGGTGAATTCCTTCTCGCCCGGCACGTTGAGCCGCCGCGCCGTCGCGCCGACAGTGACGATCACGGCATCGGCCAGGTATTCGTCTCCGTCATCAGTCTTCAGCCAGAACGGCGAGCCTTTGCTGAAGTCTACCTCGGTCACAGCGCTGAACAGCTTGATACGCGCCCCAAAGCGTTCTGCCTGCGCCTTCATGTATTCGACCAGTTCCTGCCCGCTCAGCCCTTGCGGGAAGCCGGGATAGTTCTCGATCTCATAGGTGAGCGAGACCTGCCCGCCCAGTTCGTGCCCGGCGATGACAAGCGGGTTGAGGTTGGCGCGGGCGGTGTAGAGGGCTGCGGTCAGGCCAGCGGGGCCAGAGCCGATGATGATGACGCGCTCATGCTGTACACCTTCGCCGCGGGCGACCTGTTCGCTGCGCGCGGACGTATTCAGGGTCAGGCTCAGTCCTTCGTTGCTCATGGATACCTCACCTTTTGAACAGATAGCGGAGCGCAAACAGTGCTCCGGATAGCTCGTATGCGATCCCTCTATAGCTTACCATCTTTGAGATGCACGAAAGAGTCAACAGTTGTAGATTTTATGGCATTCTAACGCAGGCTCACAACGTGTGTGTCACTTGGTGAATCGCACGAGCGCCCGATTCTCGATACTGCTCTGTCCTATGATGAACATGGTTATCGTCCGGGCAACAACCGCTATCCCCCTGGCCGACGCGGGCGCGAGCTTCTGGAGGCGCGCTTTTGGCCCTTACCGCGTCTACTACGATTTCTCGCGGCGTGTTGCTCCTGCTGAATTGGGCCTGGATACGCCCGATCGCTTCAGGACTGGATAGGACGAGGGAGCATGAGAAAGGCCGTTGCCCTGTTCACCTGGGACGCGGGCTGGTGTATCATGAGGATAGAGCGCTGAGGGGGATACATGCCGTTTCAACTCGACTATGAGATGCTACGCGAGCGCATGGTGCGCGAACAGTTGATAGCACGCGACATCACCGACCCGCGCGTGCTGGAAGCCATGCGCCGTGTACCGCGTCACGCCTTCGTGCCAGAGCCGTTCCGCTCACGCGCCTACGAGGACGGACCGTTGCCCATTGGCAACGATCAGACCATCTCGCAGCCCTATATTGTCGCCCTGATGACGCAGGCGCTGGAACTGACGCCGGACGACGTGGTGTTGGAGATCGGCACCGGTTCCGGCTATCAGACGGCGGTGCTGTGCGAGCTGGCCCGCTTTGTCTACTCGCTGGAGCGTTACCCGACGTTGGCGGAACGCGCTTCCGTCACGCTGCGCGATCTGGGCTATCACAACGCGGAAGTGTACGTAGGGGATGGCAGCCAGGGCCTGCCGGACATGGCCCCATATAACGCCATTATCGTCACCGCCGCCGCACCGGTCATCCCTGGGCCGCTGCGAGCGCAGATGGCCAACGGCGGACGGATGGTCATCCCTGTGGGCGACCGTTACCAGCAGATGTTGCAGCGGGTGCGCCGTCGCGACGACACCTGGAGCGTGGAAACGCTCATTCCGGTGATGTTCGTGCCCCTCTACGGGCGTCACGGTTTCCTGCCGCCCGACGAGCCGCAGATGGAAGACGACAATCTGCTCGACGAAGAGTTATGAGGATGTGGGCGGAGGCTCAGCGCTCTGCGTCCAGCAGATGCAAATACTCGCGGGCGAAGCCTCCGCCATTGGTACCCACGATCACACCTGCCAGCTTTTGCACCTGCAATTCTCCATAGTGATGGATCAGACGCGCGATCTGCTTTTCCATCACGTGCATAAACTCGTCCCAGGAAATGCCGGCGGGGAGTTGGGGCGCGCGCATGGCCTTCATGCTGTTGATGTAATCCAGCACAGGCTCTACCTCTGGGAAGTGAAATGCGCTGGGCAGGTCATAGCGGGCTACGGCGCGGAAAAAACGCGCTACCTGCGCAGGGCCATTCTCCAGCGTGAAGTTTTGATGATCGGGGATGAACTCCTGGCGAGGATAGCCCAGCAAGGTGCAGGCTCGCCGCGCCAGCGTATCCAGTTCGGGCATGGTGGAGGCGCTATTGGTGGCGGCGATCAGCACGCCATCGGGCTTCAATACGCGCCGGAGTTCGCTCAGCGCCTGTGCTACGTCTGGCACGTGGTAGAGCATATGGTTGGCCATCACCACGTCGAAAGTCGCATCGGCGAAGGGCAGGTGCTGGACATCCAGGTTGACGGCGCATGCGCCCGCCTGGCAGACCCGCCGCGCCATGCCCAGGGAAAGGTCGCCGGCCACGTACAGACCGGACGGCGCGCGCTGCTGCACCAGTTCCCGGTATGTGCCCGGCCCAGCGCCCACGTCGAGCACCCACTCGTCGCCGCGCCAGCTTATGATGTCCACCACCCAGCGCGGATAGTCAATCTTGGGGAAGCTATACAGTTCGTGCGTGCGTATCCGCACGGCCAGATGCACGTCGGTGGCGTAGGCGTCCTGAGTCAGGATGTGCCGGTCGGTGTTGGGATTGATCTCGCTCACAGCCATGTTTTTTTTCGCTCAAATGCAGATGACGCACGGGCACCGGCCACTGGGGACATGTTTCCCGGCGCACCTTCGGGCAAGAAGGACAGCGAAAACAGCCTTCGGCCCGACGCGCCGGTTTCTGGGAGCAGGGCTGGCCACAGCGCACAAAAACGGGCACGCAGCTCAGGTTTCCTCACGCTGCGACCCTGAAGGCTCTGCGGCTACCTCGAAATCGAACACACCCGCTCTGCCCCGCCGTGTGCAAACCGGGTTACATGGTACACTACCCGTAGTTTAGCACGTTTGCCTGCCGCCAGAAGGGCCGGGTCAGTTTTTTTTAGACACTTTTCACGTTTGCCGGTTTGCGCGCGGGGCGAGGCGGCGAGACAATGAGGGCCAGCCAGGCTGGCTCCGAGGAGAAGAGGCCGTGGACACGTCTGGACAGCATCCCGATCTGGTGCGAGCTGTGGCTCGGGCGCTGCGCGACAGTCGCCTGCTGGTCGTCCTGACCGGCGCGGGAGTCTCGAAGGAAAGCGGCATCCCAACCTTTCGCGACGCGCTCGACGGCCTGTGGGCCAACTATGACCCGCAGCGACTGGCGACGCCGCGTGGTTTCCGCCGCGATCCCAAGCTGGTGTGGGACTGGTATCAGCACCGGCGCACTTTGATCGCGCAGGCCAAACCCAACGCCGGTCATCTGGCCATCGCGGCGCTGGAACGCTACATTGAGAAGGTAGTGGTGATTACGCAGAATATTGATGGGTTGCATCAGCAGGCGGGCAGCCGCGATGTCATCGCACTGCACGGCGACATTCAGCGCAACAAATGCTTCGCCAACTGCCAGGGCGACCCAACTTATGTGGACATCAGCACCCTGACCTGGGACGAGGAAGCCGGGCCGCCGCGTTGCCCCTACTGTGGCGCTTACGTGCGACCGGCAGTGGTATGGTTCGAGGAAATGCTACCCCCCGCTGAACTGGAACGCGCCATACGCCTCAGCCGCGTGGCCGATGTCATGCTGGTAGTGGGCACGTCGGGGGAAGTGCAACCGGTGGCCAGCCTGCCTTTCCTGGCCCGCGAGAGCGGTAGCCTGATCGTGGAGGTCAACCCGGCGATCACGCCCATCACGCGCATCGCGCACTGGCGACTGGCCGGGCCGTCGGCAGAGGTCTTGCCGCAGGTGGTGGCTGCGCTGTCGGAGGGCCAAGACCGTGACTAGGCGGACGGTGATCCTGGCTGGGCTGTTGATTGTGCTGGTCGCGCTGACCGTCCCTCCGGCGGGCGCGCGACAGAGCGTGACCGCCCGCCTGGACGTATTCGTCGGCGATGACCCAGACAGCGGCATGACGCGCCTGTACTTTCTGGACGCGCTCAGCGGGCTGAGCACGGTTGTCAATGTGGAGGGCGGGCGTGCCTTCACCCTGCTGGGCGACTACGTGCTCTACGAGAAGGAGCGCACCGGCGCAATCATGCGAGCCAACGCCGACGGCTCCCTGCAACCGCACCCCTTCATCCGGCGCAGCGTAGATACCGAGCAGGTACGGTGGATCACCTCTGCAGACAGCCAGGCTGTGGCCTGGGTCGAGGTCAACGCGCAGGGCATATCGGCATTGTATGTGGCTCATGCCGACGGTAGCGACCTGCGACAGTTGCCGATCTCCACACCGGGGGCCGGACAGATGCTGCTACCGCTGGCGCTCTCCGAGGGGATGACGCGGTTGGTCTACGATGCGGCGCATCCGCTGCAGTCGCCCGCGCCGACATGGTTCGAGGTCTATCACCATGTGAGCACATTCAGCCTGGCCGACGAGCAATTCGTCCCACTCACCGGCGAACCGCTGTGCCCTTGTGGCGCGGCAGCCTCGCCGGACGGTCGGCTGATCGCCCGCCTGGAGGGAACCGAGGGACGCGGACCGTTTGCCCTGCGCCTGTGGGACGTGCCCAGCGGCGCGGAGATCGTCGTGCCGCCGCCGACCCTGCCGTACCGTCGCGCGGGCGACCTCATCCTCAACGAACGCGGCACGCTGGCCGCCTACAGCGCCGCCATGGAGAATGGCCCGCCATACGCCCTAATCGTGGTGGACGTGGTGGCACGCCGTCAGCGACTGGCCCTGTCGTCGGAGACGGCGCGTTACGTTCCGCTGGCCTTCGCGGATGGCGACACGGCGCTACTGCTCACCGAGGCCCGCGCGGGGGGAACGTTTAAACTCGATCTGACGACCGGCAACCTGCTGCGTGTCTCCGACAAGCGTTACCTGGGCGCGATCGTTGTGTCGCGCTGACGGTTTGGGCGGGCGGCGAAGGGCGCTGGTACAATAGCGGTAGCCTGCTTCCGACCCGCAGGTCTGGACGGCAAAGGATGCATCAACTGGCCAGGCGCAAACGAACGTTACTGATTCTGCTGATGGCGCTCATCCTGCTCGGCATGGCCGGGCAGGTCGAGGCGTCGGATGGGATGCGCGGGGATCGCTGTGAAGTGAGGGCGGACGATTACATCGTCGAGGACTTCTACTTCTTCTGCCGCATCCTGGATGTTTACGGCACCATCGAAGGCGATCTGATCGGCGTGGCGGCAGAGATCACCCTGCACCGCGGCAGCCGCGTCACTGGTGACCTTTGGGTGGGCGGCGGCAGGCTGCTGATCGAAGGAGCGGTCGGCGACGACATGCATTTCTTCGGCCTGACGGCGATCGTCGGCGACGTGGCGCGCTTCACCGATCCGCGCATTGACCTGATGGCGGTGGCCCTCAACGCGGAAATCCAGAAAGACGCTGTACTGCCCGGAGACCTGCTGGTGTACGGCTATCAGGCGCGGGTAGCGGGCACCGTGGGGGGAGATATTGATTTCGGCGGTGAGGCGCTGCTCATCGAGGGCGTGGTGGTAGGGCGCGTGGATGCCGAGGTAGGCGATGCCCGCCGCAGCGCCGATGTGCCCGACCTGCCTTTCTACGATCTGTCTTTCGAGAATCCGGGGCTGTATATCGCGCCAGGGGCGCTGATCGAGCGCGACGTGGCCTATCGCTCGGTGACACAGGCGGAGATTCCGCCCGGCGTGGTACAGGGCCGCGTGCGGTTCGAGCGCATCGGCGGGCAGCCGGACATCACCAAGGTCGCACAACCCGACGATGCTGCCGAACTGCTGCGTGAATATATTGTGACCGTGGTGCGCGACGTGCTGTCCCTGCTGATCCTGGGCGCGGTCGCGCTGCGTCTGGTGCCCAACGTGGTGCGTCAACCGGCGACCCAGGTACGGCGACGGACGATTCCCGCCGTCGGCTGGGGGCTGGCGACGTTTATGCTGTCCATCCCCCTGGTGATCGTCGTGCTGGTCGTCGGCCTGATCATAGTCGGCGTGCTCTACACGATCGGCCTGGGGGCGCTCACCCTGCTGACTGGCGTCGGTGTGCTGCTGATCACCGGTAGCATGGTGGCAGGCTTCACCTTCCTGCTCTTTTTCATGGGGCGGGTGGTGATCAGCTTCGTGATCGGGCAACTGGTCTACCGCTACGTGCTGCGCATCAGCGGGCTGGGTGAATTCCGGCGCTGGCTGGGGATGCTGGCCCTGGGCGCGATCACCTACGCCTCGCTGACCAACCTTCCGCTGCCAGCCATGGGGCTGATGTTGGAACTGATCACGGCGTTGGCCGGGGTGGGAGCAGTCGCCATGTACGGACGCCTGCTGATCCAGGAGTCGGGGCTGCTCGGCACGCGCTTCGGCGGAGCCGCTGCGCCGTCAATGGTGATCCCGGCTGTGCCCGAAATGGTCCTTCTGTCCGAGCCGTCGCCGCCGGGCCTGGATAACCTGCCCGAAGGCTTCACTGGTTTCGATGAAGACTGGTGATCACACAAGACGATCTATCAGAACGCAGACAGACAGAGGGCAGCGCCAGGCTGCCCTCTTGAGTTGAGCTGAATGCCGCCCCCAAGCCGAAGGCGCCCCTTTTTCACTTCACGTCGTGCCAGGTCGTGTGCACCTCGGTCGCTCCGGCCTTCAGCGCGCGCAACAGGGCATCCTGATCGACCGGCACGCGGTACACGCGCACGCCGGTCGCGTGATAGATAGCGTTGGCAATGGCGGGCATGGTGTTGATCGAGGTGATCTCGCCGACGCCCTTTGCCCCAAACGGCCCGCTGGAAACCTGCTCCTCCACGAAGTGCGAGACTACTTCGGGCGTGTGTTTAATGCTGGGAATCTTATAGCGCGAGAAAAGCACCGACCAGGGCACGCCGTTCTCGACGATGTACTCTTCGGTCAGGCAATTGCCCATTGCCATCACGATCCCCCCCTCGACCTGCCCTTCGAGCATCCGGGGGTTGATGGCGCGGCCTACGTCGTTGGCGGCGATGATCTTCAGCACCTTCACCGCGCCCGTTTCCAGGTCTACTTCGACCAGCGCCGCCTGGGTGGCATAGGAGAAGGCGAAGTGCATGTCGCCCCCAGTGCCCAGGGGTTGCGTCTTGGGCGCATCGTAGACATAGCGCACTTTGGCTTCCTGCCCTTGCTCGTGCATCCAGGTCACCACTTCGCCGATCTCCACCGCCGAACCGTTGTGGTGTAGTCGTCCGTCTTCGAAGCGAATTACTTCGGGCGACACGCCCAGCCGTTCGGCAGCAGCAGCAGCCAGCGCCTGGCGCATGGTGATGGCAGCATGGCGGGCGGCGTTGCCGCTCATGAAGGTCTGACGCGAGGCGGTCGTCGGGCCGCCATCCGGTGTCAGGTCGGTATCGGAGAGCAGGACGTGCACCCTTTCGACAGGCAACCCCAATTCCTCGGCGGTAACCTGTGCCAACACAACGCTGAGACCCTGCCCCATGTCGGCAGACGAAATGCGCACTTCGGCGGTCGAATTCGGGAAGACTTCCACCTCGGCGGTCGCGCGGTCGGGTGCGCCGCCGCCCAGGCCGGTGTTCTTGTAGGCGCAGGCGACGCCCCAGCCATAGGCTTTGGTGCCTTCGCGCCAGCCCCAGCGAAAAGTGGGATCGCTGCCGCGCATGTCGCGCTCGACCCTGTCAATCGTCTCCAGCAGGCCCACGCTTTCGCGCAGCAACTGCCCGGTGGCGGTAGTGGCTCCCACGCGCTGCGCGTTCTTGCGCCGGAATTCGACCGGGTCCATGCCCAGCGCCTCGGCGACCAGGTCCATGTTCTGTTCGACAGCAAAGGCTGACTGCGTCACACCAAAGCCGCGGAACGCCCCCGACGGCGGATTGTTGGTATACATGGCGTAGCAATCAATTTTGGCGTGCGGCACCACATAGGGGCCGGTGGCGTGCGTGGTCGCGCGGGTCATCACCTTGTCAGAGAGGCTGGCATACGCCCCCGCGTCGCCGTAGAGCGTGGCCTGCACCGCCATCAGCGTGCCGTCGCGCTTGGCCCCTGTCTTGATGCGGATGATGGTCGCGTGACGCTTGGGGTGGAAGAGCAACGACTCCTGGCGTGTATAGAGTATCTTCACCGGACGACCGGTTGCCTGGGCGAGCATGGCCGCGTGAATCTGCCCAGCGATGTCCTCCTTGCCGCCGAAACCACCCCCGATCAACGTGCCGCGCACGCGAATCTGATCTTCGGGCACACCGAGCGCCGCTGCCGTCTGCCGGCGGTCTTCGTAGGGAATCTGTGAGCCGACGTAAATAGTCAGCTTGGGGTGCTCATCGTCGTAACCGGCGGGCACGGCAATCGAGCATTCCGGTTCCATGAAGGCATGCTCGACGGTCGGCGTGCGGTATTCGCGCTCGATGATCACATCGGACTCGGCGAAGCCCTGTTCCACATCGCCATGCCGCACCTTAATGTGCTTGAGCAGGTTGCCCGTCTCCCATTCCTCGTGTACCAGCGGCGCGTCGGGCGAGTGTGCGTATTCCGGATCGGTCACCACCGGCAGCGGCTCGTAGTCCACTTCGATCAGTTCCAGCGCACGCGCGGCGATGTCAGCGTCTTCGGCGGCGACGATGGCCACCGCGTCGCCCATGTAGCGCACCTTGTCGTCGCACAGCACCGGCCAGTCAGCGTAGATCAGGCCATGCCGGTTCTGGCCGGGCACGTCCTGATGGGTGAGCACCGCGCACACGCCCGGCAACGCTCTGGCCTTGCTGGTATCTATGCGCTTGATACGGGCGTGAGGGTAAGCCGCCCGCAGCGTGCGCCCGATCAACATGCCGGGGAAAGCGTAGTCGTCGGCGAATTTCGCGCGACCGGTCACCTTGTCCACGACTTCCTGCGGCGGCACCGGTCGCCCGACGGCCTTGAGCGGTGGGACCGTCGGCACGCCGGGCCAGGGGAGCGGTTCCTCGCCGCGCAGTTCGCGCGCCGCCGACTGAATGGCGCGGATGACGCTCACATAGCCGGTGCAGCGGCACAGCGTGTCCTTGAGCGCAACTTTAATATCGTGCTCGGTAGGGTTCGGGTTGCGGTCGAGCAAGGCCTTGGCGGTCATGATCAGGCCAGGCGTGCAGAAGCCGCACTGCACCGCGCCGTGTTCGATGAACGCTTTCTGCAACGGGTGCAGTTCGCCGTTGCGAGCCAGGCCCTCGATGGTAGTGATGCGCGCGCCCTGCGCCTTGAAGGCAGGGTAGAGGCACGAGTCAACCGGCGTGCCATCTACCAGCACCGTACATGCCCCGCATTCGGCCTCTTCGCAGCCGATCTTGGTGCCAGTCAGACCCAGGTCATAGCGCAACACCTGCGCCAGCGTGCGCGATTCGGGCACGTCCAGATCATAGGGTGTGTCGTTGACGGTAAGCAGCAGTTTGCTCATAGAGAGTACCCTTATAACGCTAATGGCCAAGTGCTCGGTCGTCAGTGATCAGTTGTCAGCGATCGGTGTCCGGCTGTCGGTGATCAGCTTCCGAGAGCAGTCATCAGTATTCCCGCGAGGTGACTACGCCATCATACTGAAAACTGAAAGCCGAACACTGATCACTTTTCCTCATTCCATGCCCACGCCTTCGGGAATGGCCTCGCCAGTGCGGGCGCGTTGCGTGGCCAACGGCAACACGCGGCGCAGCAGCACTTCGATCATCTCCTGGCGATACTCGGCGGTGGCGCGGTACTTGCTGGTGCGCGGATGCAACGTCTGCCGGGCAACGGACACGGCCAGCTCGACAGCTTCTGCGTCCACCGCCTGGCCACGCAACGCCTGCTCGACCGCCTCGGCCCGCGCTGGCACTTTCGCCACCGGCCCGATGCAGATGCGGGCATCCTCGTAGCGCTGTCCGCTTTCGTCCAGCCGCACCCAGATAGCGCAGCCCAGAATGGGCAACGCCACCCCTTGCGGGCGCATGATGCGTTTGAAGGCACTGCCTTCGTGCGAGCCGCACAGCCGGAAGCGGAAACCGATCAGCAGGTCGCGCGTCTGATCCAGGCGCGACTCGCCTGGCCCGACGAAAAGCTCACTCAGCGGCAACCACTGCCGCACGCCGTTCAGCACCACATCCGCCGTCGCGTCCAGCGCGATCAGCGAGGTCGTGCCGTCGCCGGCGGGCAGAGCGTGCGCCACGTTGCCGCCGATGGTGCCCACGTTGCGCACCTGCGGCCCGCCGACCACGCCACAGCTTTCCACCAAGCAGGTAGCCCGCGCCGCCAGCACGGGCGAATCTACGATCTGCGCATGGGTCACGCCCGCGCCCAGGTAGACGGTGTCGTCTTCCTGGCGCAGATCGCCCATGCCCGGAATGCGGGTGATGTCCACCAGCGCGTCGGGACGGGGCAAATGGCCCTGCTTGATGTCCAGCAGCAAATCAGTACCACCGGCGATCACGCGGGCACGGCCCTGATACGTGCGCAGTAGCGCCAGCGCTTCTTCAACCGTTGCAGGGGTGTAGTAATGATTCCAAAGGGACATGGGTTCTATCCGTGCGCAGCGCGCCTCTCTATGCGGTGAAAACGGTTGGAGGCACTTTTCGATGGGCGAGGATGCCCAACGCCGCCATGCCAGACCCGGCACGAACGACCCCCAGCCGGAGGTGAACAAATATCTTGTCGTTGATCGTAACACAAGGGAGTAGACCGGTCAAACGAAGTGTGGGGCGGGGGGATTGCATCAAACCGCTTGCCGCTTTACCTCACCCCCAGCCTCGCTTCGCTCGGCTTGCCCCCTCTCCGACGCGGAGAGGGGGCAGCAAGGCACGCTAGCGCCGAGCGGGGGTGAGGTCAACCAGAAGATCACACCTGAGCTTACTTCTGCCCATGGTTCTGCTGGCCGGTTTTGATGCGATGACCCTGAAGTGTGGGGCAAGGGAATACCCCCGCCCCAGCACCGACAGGATCACTGGCCCGAAGCAGCGTTATTCCGCCTGAGCATATCGGTGAGCGTGGCCAGAAAGTCAATGGGCACGGGGAAGATGATCGTCGAGTTTTTCTCCACGGCGATTTCCGTCAACGTCTGCAGGTAGCGCAGTTGCAGGGCGGCGGGTTCAGTGGAGATGGTGACAGCTGCCTCGCGCAATTGCTGGGCTGCCTGCAACTCGCCCTCGGCATGGATGATCTTGGCGCGCTTTTCGCGCTCAGCCTCGGCCTGGCGGGCCATGGCGCGTTGCATCTGCGGCGGCAACTCCACATCCTTGATCTCGACGATGCTCACCTTCACACCCCAGGGTTCGGTCTCCGCGTCAATGATGCTCTGCAAGCGCTGATTGACCCGCTCTCGTTGACTGAGCAGCTCGTCGAGTTCCACCTGACCGATCACACTGCGCAGGCTGGTCTGGGCAATCTGGAAAGTGGCGTTGGCGTAATTGCTGACGGCCACCACCGCCCGCCGCGGATCGATCACCTGGAAGTAAGCCACCGCATTGACCCCCACTGTGACATTGTCGCGCGTGATGCAATCCTGACGCGGGATATCCAGCGTGACCACGCGCAGGTCAATCTTCACCACGCGGTCAATGCCGAAGGGCATGACCAGGAATAACCCCGGCCCCTTGGTGCGCTTGAGCAGCCGTCCAAAGCGAAAGACAACCGCCCGCTCATATTCCTGAGCCATGCGCACTGCCGACAGGACCAGGATCAACAACAGGGTGCCGAGCACGAACAAGAGAGTGACGACAACCGGGGACATGTTCTTCTCTCCTCAAGCCATGGGCAGCCAGCAGACGCCAGCCAGAGATTCAACCGCGCGCGGGCCTGCCATGTGACGATCACCGTTCTAGCTGTCCCTATTGTAAGGGTAACCGTGCGTCACTGGCTGACCAACGCCCCCCAGCCGCCTGACAAACTGCCTTTCAGCCAGGCCACAGGCGGCGGGGGTGAGAGGGTCAGATCGAGGGGGGACGTCCGCTGATCAGATCGTCGTAGCAGACGATCAGTTCGTCCATCATGGTGGGCCAGGATTGTGTCTCGGCGAACAGGCGGGCGTTGCGCCCCATGATCTGACGTTTGCGCGGCTCGGAGAGAATGGCGCGCACGCCATCCACCATGCCGCGCACGTCGCCCACGTTAAACACATAGCCGTTGACACCGGGGCGGACGATCTCGTCCGCGCCACCCACGCGCGATGTGACGACCGGCAGGCCCGATGCCATCGCCTCGACCAGCACCAGCCCGAATGTCTCCATGGCCGTGGGGAAGACGAAAATATCTGCGCTGGCAAAGGCCGACCACAATTCCTGCCCGCGCAGATAGCCGGTGAAGACGGTCGGTGTACCGGCGAAGTGTTTTTCCAGGTCGGCGCGCGCTGGCCCGTCGCCGACGATCGCCAGGCGCGTGCCGGGCACACGCTCCAGGACGGCGCGGATAGTGTTGATCTGCTTCTCGTGTGACAGCCGCCCCACATAGAGCAGAATAGTATCCTGGGGGTGCCCGCCGCTCAGACGGACGCGCATGGCCTCCGAGTAGTGGCGCGGGTGGAACTGTTCGGCATCTACCCCCCTGCGCCACAACCCTACCTGGCGCACACCATGCGCCAGCAGGTCTTGCTGCACCAGTCGGGAGGGAGCCAGCGCATAGTCCGCGGCGTTGAAGTTCTGCCGCGTATACCACCACACCAGCGGCTCCAGGAAGCCAATACCCAGGTAGCGGGTGATGCTGGCCAGATCGAGGTGAAACGAGGCCAGAGTAGGGATGTTGAGCCGCTTGGCCATCATCATGCCAGCAGTGCCCACCAGGGTGGGATGGATGAAGTGAGCGATATCCGGCTTGAAGTCGCGCACTTCGCGGTAGGTACTGAGAGTTGGCGGGCCGAATTTGAGTTCCGGGTACAGCGGCAACCGCACGCCCGGCACGCCGATCACCTTTCTGCCCCGGTAGTCGCGCACCGTGTCGCTGAGGCGGGGCGCGACGACGACGAAGTCAATGTCCCGCCGGATCAGATGATCCATCAGCAGGATCAGCACGGTCACGATGCCGTCCACTTTGGGCAGAAACGTCTCGGTGAACAGAGCTACGCGCATGGCTGTCTCACGGGCGAATGCCACCACCAACAATCATAACCCGACGCGCCGAAGAGGGTTACGCCCGTTGTCAGGAGTATGTCCAGGGCGGGTAAAGGCTGCTTTATCGGCAGAGTAAGCGCACCTGAGCTGCGCGTTAAGGAAGCCTTACTCTGGCGAGGAAGAGGCATCCATCAATGGCTTTTCCATGAAATGCCAGCGACGGATGCCATAGGCCAGGCGGGTGAGCCAGCTTGCCCGCGTGCGTACAATGGTGAACCCTGCCCGCTCGTAGACGTGAACGGCGCGCGCGTTGTCCGCCGCCACCCACAGCGTCAGGCGGGTGCGCCCGTGCTCACACGCCCATCGTTCGGCATATTCCAGCAATTGCCTGGCGACCCCTTCGCCCTGGCAATCGCTCGCTACACCCAGGTCGCTGATATAGGCTTCGCCGCTCGCCGGCTGATGGCCGAGCAGCCATAGCATGAACGCCGCTCGCAGGGCACGCAGCAACCCCAGTTCGCGCGTCACCAGACTCTCAAAAGCGCGGTTTTCTTCGGGCGTGTGATAGATCGGCTCCATGACCAGCGTGCCGATGATGCGTCCACCCCGTTCGGCCACCAGCACGCCATCGTAGCCGCGCCGCACCGGGCCAGTGTACAGCAATTCCAGCAACGCGGCGATCTTGGCCCGATCTTTGCCAAAAATGACGCGCATCTTGTCGCTGAAAGCGTCCTGCAATACGGCAGCCACTCCTGGCAGATCGGCCAGGCGAGCCGGTCTAATCTGGAGCATGATCCCCCTCCAGGGCGGCCAGGGCCAGACCCACTGCCGCCACAGTTGCCACGTTACGAATACGTCCGCCCTGCCATGCCGCGCGCACTTCGGCCAACGTCAGCCAGTGCAGCGCCATGATCTCGGAGACTTCGCGGTGCGGCACCCCACTACTACGCGCATCCAGCGCCAGGAAGATATGCGACGCGCCACAGCCGCGGTTGCCATCCATGAAGAAGCGCCCCAGGTAACGCCATTCGCCCGCTTCCACGCCGGTTTCTTCGCGCAGTTCGCGCCGGGCCGCCGCCTCTGGCGCTTCGTCCGCGTCCAGATAGCCGGCGGGCAATTCCAGCGAGACGGCGCGTGGCCCCTGCTTCCAGTGCTCAATGAAAGGCACCCGCCCGTCGGCGGTCACAGCGAAAATCTGCGCCCATTCGGGCATGTCAATATGGTAGAAAGTGTCAATCTCGTGTCCGTTGGGCAGGCGCACATGTTCCGCGCTGACGCGCAGCCAGGGCGAGCAGTCGAGCAATTCACGACGAGCCAGGGTTTGCCAGGGTAACAACAGCGCGCTCATGGCTGCGCTCCCAGCCCCAATGACACAACCTGTTCCGGATTGACCCAGGTGCCCCCAACAACCATTTCCCAGTGCAGGTGCGCGCCCGCCGAACGCCCATTCATGCCGCTCAGGGCGATCACATCGCCCTGACGCACCCACTGCCCCGGCACCACCAGCAGTTCCGAAAGGTGCGCGTAGCCGCTGTAGATGCCCCAGCCGTGATCAATGAGCACATAGCCGCCGCGAATGGACAGCATGGTCGCCAGCACAACGCGCCCGCTACCCGCCGCCGTGACCGGCGTGCCGATGGGCATCCGGATATCCAGGCCCGTGTGCCTCCGCCAGACTGTGCCATTGTACAAACGCCAGGTGCCGAATGGCCCAATCTGCGGGTTGGCGCTCGGTACCACGAAGCCATCTTCGGCCCAATAGCGTTCCGGCGTGAAGCGCCGGAAAAACGTATCCAGGCGGGCCATTTCGTCCTCTTCGACCTGTGGGTCGAGCAGCGGCATCAGCGAGGCTGGCAAAACCACATCCGCCCGCCCAAACTCGCCATAATTGACCTCGATCGTTCGATCTATCCGCTCCGACGAGCCGTCCTGGTAGCGTACCCACACCTGGAGCGGATAACTGCCGACATCCTGTTCCATATCGGCGGCAATCAGCCCCACGAAAGCCCGCCCGTCCCAGTAGAAGGGGTGCACGCGCTCCTGAAAGACGGCGCGCACGTCCGCCAGGCCAGTGCCGGTCACGCGGACAATGCCCACACTGCCCTGGCGAATCCATTGGAAATCGTAGCTGATGCTGACCGGACTGGCTGCAGGAGCCTGGGCAGTGGCCACTCCAGCGCCAACCAGCACCGTGAGGATGAGTGATGAGAGAATGATCAGCCGTGTCACAAGTCTTCCCTGTCAGCTATGATGACGTCAGGCTACGCAGGCAGCAAAATACCGCGATGGTGCAGGATGAGCGAGGCCAGCAACCGCGCCGTGTTGCACGCATCGTCCACGCCCCGGTGATGGCGTCCTTCGGGCGACAGACCCAACAATTCCAGCGCGGCCATCAGACCCGGCTCGTGTGGCAGGCCGTACAAGACGGCCAGCAACGTCTTTACATTCAGATGAGTCGGGCCGAACGGGTAAGGCACACCGCGAGCCGCGCATTGCTTTTCGAAAATGCGCCGGTCGAACTCGTCATAACTGGCCCACAGCCGGTCGCCCGTTTTGTACTGTTCGCGCAGCAGGCGGCAGGCGTAGGCAAACGAGACTCCGCGGGCAACCTGTTTGGGAGTGAGCGAAGTCAGTTGCGTACAAAACGGACTGACCTCCGAACACTCTGGCCGGACGATGATGCTCGCCTGCGTCACTCGCTGGCCAGTCTGCAAATCCAGCACGCAGACGCCGATCTCGATGATTTCTGACTCCTGGCCAGGAGGCGGACCGCTCTCCCAGCATGTCGCTTCGACATCCACCACGATCACCCGATCGAGCTTGGCCACCACTGCTTTCTGTCGCTCCTGCGCTGCACGCCGCCGGGCCTCACCATACCGCAACAGGCGCGGTTGGGTCAAGGGTCATCTAACGAGGGCGAATTTCATTCAGCGTCCGGCGGCAGGAACTGCACACTGTCGAGAATAGCCTGCAGAGCCACCCGTTGATCCACCAGGGCATCGAACGGTTCCACGGCGGTGAAGAAGGCATAGCTGCCCTCATGAACGCGCAACACGGCGAACCAGCCGGTAGTGTCTTCCTCGTCGGCGCAGGATACCGCCGCGTAGTAAGTACCTACACCCTCCAGTCCGCCCACTCTGAAGGTGCGTTGCTCGTCCAGACCCAGGTTGCAGCTATCGCCCACCAGCGAGCCGCGCAACAACTGCACGCCGTCGGCCCACAGGTTGTACTCGCCGTCGAAATCCACCACATTGGGAAAGCCCCAATAAAGATAGATATATCCCTGTGCGCCATCGCTCAGCGGCCCATAGTAGACAGACAGGGCCACGCTGCGCAGTCGCCCATCGAAGGAGCGGAAGGGCACTTCCAGGTGCACAGTTTCCCAGCCTTCCGGCAGATCGAGGGTCAGCGGCGGCGGCTTGCCCGGCAACACAGGCGGCAGTGTGCCGGTGGGCGTGGCAGTTCCGGCCACAGCGAGCGCCGTCGGGTCGAGCGTGGGCGATGGCGTGCGCGTCGGCAACGGGGTGCGTGTGGGCCGGGGCGAGGGGGCCGTCGTCGCGACCGCTTGCGTCTGCGTCGGCGAGAAGGTGACTGTGACGGGCAGTGGCGTGCCGCTCAGCACCGGCACGCGGGCCAGGTCACCGCTGACCTCCATCTGTGCGGCCAGCACCCAGCCCTGCACAGACTCTACCTGCACCAGCAAATAGCGACCATCAGCAGTTTGACCGAGCACGGGGAACTGCTCGCGCTGATAAACATAGGTCAGTGGGTCGGCGGCGCGTTCCGGGCGGGCGAAGACATAGGCCCGTTCAACGATTACGCTCGCCAACACGGCACCGGCTGGTGTGGGAGTCGGCCCCTGTGCGATGACTGTCCCGCTCACCCCGCCGAACAGAATGACTAGGCCCAGTCCCGCACGCCAGACGTGCCGCACAACATGGACTACCCTCATGACGCTCTGGCCTCCGTTGACTGACGGGGCGCTATTATAGCACGCGAGGTGACGCAGAAAATATTCTTCGAAGCTGGGGAGCGCTCATTCGTCGGGGTAGGATTGTCCGGCGAGCGTAGCGCGCACTGCTGCGACAATCTGCTGGGGTGTCACTGGCTTGACCAGGAACTGATCGGCGTGCAGCAAGAGCGCCGAATCGCGAAAGCGAGGATACGCCGTGAGCACAATGACGCGCACATTGTTCAGAACCGGCATCTGCTGGAGCTTGCGCATCACCCCTTCCCCACCGAGCAAGGGCATCAGCACATCCATGATGATCAGATCGGGCGTCTGCGTGCTCAGAAAACGGAGCGCGTCCATGCCATTGGCGGCCTCGGCCACCGTGTACCCTTCGCGCTCCAGGATCATCCGATACAACAAGCGTAACTCAGCGTCATCGTCCACAATCAGGATCAACTGAGACATGACGGCTCCCTCGCATCAAGCCCTGTTGAACATCCCGCACCCTCTTATGTCTGCATTATAGCATAGGTGCGCTACATAGCTATGGCAGGCAACTTGCAGAGCGCACTTCACAAAAGCTCACGGTCGGCTGATCATGCCTCAGGCCCGTTCGGGCTTGTCGGGTTTTGTGAACTCAACTGAAATGCACCCCATTTGAGAGGTGCGCGCAAACTGTGACAGGCCGTTTGCTGCGGTTTGCTACCCCTCACCCCTCAATCCCCTCTCCCTCGCGACTGCGTCGCGGGGCGAGGGGACTTACTGTCTGGCGTGTGAGTGCTCCCCTTCGCCCGCAGCGCGGGAGAAGGGGCCGGGGGATGAGGGCCATCGGCTCAAGATGTGGGTAATAAGACCGATGCGGGGAGGGGTGCATTTCACAACAGTTCACCCCAGGGTACGGCTTCAGAAATTCCCCTCAGTTCGCTTGCACTCGTGAACTCAACCGAAATGCACCCCAACTTGCATCCAGTGCCAGGCAAACCCTCGCCCGCCATACACACGACCAGGCGTTCTATCGCATCGGCTCACTTGCGGTACAATGAAGGTGTTGGAGCTGCGCCTGGGTTAGCAGACAGGGATGATCGTATGCCAGACAAAGTACAGGCACGGGCAGGATATGTACTGGTAGTAGGCGGGCGCGCTGTGCGCGTGTCGCCGCCTGGTGCGCTGGCCGAACTGGCCCCCCGTCGCGCCGGACGTGCACGCGAAGGCCATGTCTTCTTCGCCCTGATCACGCCGCATGGCGAGTCGCGCGCCCCGGCAGCCTATTACGAAGGACTGGCGCATCTGGCCGCCGATGTCTATTTCGGCAGCAGCGGGGGGATCACCGGCGGATTACGCGAAGCCCTGACCGCCGTCAACCAGCACATTCTCGAACAGCCCCAGGGCGGGCCAGTCAACGCGCTGGCCCTGGCCCTGCATGGCGAAGACCTGTACCTGGCGCGGGCGGGTCGGACGTTTGTGGTGTGGTATGGCGCGGACGGGCTGATGTTCTTCCCACAGGATCGCTCCGATCCTCTGGAAATGGCCCTGTCGCCTCTGGGTAGGGCGGACACACCAGAGCTGCAACTGGCCCGCTTCGTGGTCGCGCCGGGGCAGACCATGCTGCTGTGCGACGAGAGCCTGCAATACGCGCCTACCACGACCTTCGAGGTGGTGCTGGGCGGGGCTGACCTGCCCGTCGTGCTGGAACGCCTTCGAGCGCTCAGCAGCCAGCATATGGCGGTGAGCGCCATTGAGTTTGTCGCGCCGGGCACGCCGGAGATCGAAGGATACGCCCTGCCGATCTGCCCCCGAGAGCCGCGTCGCCTGCGCTCGGAAGCCCCCCAAGCGGAAGCTGTCGCCCCTGGCAGCGACCGGGCCGCCGCAGAACCTGCGTTCCCTATAGCGCAGGTTGAGGAAGTGGCGACAACAGCGGCAGAGGAAATCGCACCGCCCGAGCCTGTGCCCGCGCCGGTTTTCGGGCAGCAACCTGCAGACGTACCGGCGGCGCCAGCGACACCCCCGCCGGCAGAGCCGACGCCCGTGAGTCCTGCCGTCCCCATGACCGCCGAACCAGAGTCGCCCCCTGCTCCGGCAGTGCTGGAGGCGCGAGAAGAGCCAATGCCCCCTTCCGCTGCCGAACGGCGTTCGTGGTTGGAGCATATACAGAACACCCTGCGCCGCGTGGTGTCAGCCGTCCTGCCGGAAAGCGCCGAAGAAACGTTATCCTCCCCAACCGACACCTCGCCCACCGGACCATCAACGCTAGACCGGGCGCGGGCGGCGCTTGGACGGCGTACCCGGCAGGGTGTGCGCGCCCTGCTGATCGTGGCGCTGACAGTGGTGGATTTCCTGGCCGCCGTGCTCGATCGCCTGGTGCCAGAGCCAGAAGGCGAAAAGCGCCAGGGCATCCCCACCAACGTCGCCATCGGCCTGGCCGTGATGATCCCGGTGGTCATTGTGCTGGCGGCGGTGGGCATGGCCCTGCTGGGAGCGGAGAAAAGCGAATTCGAGCAGTACGTTGACCGTGCCAGGTCAGCGCACGCCGAGGCGATGCGCCTTTCCGAAGGTAAGTGCGACAATCAGGCGCTGCGCCCTCTGTGGGCAGAAGTGCTGCGCCTGACCGAACTGGCCGACGACCTGCGCCCCAACGATCCCGAAGTGCTGGTTATGCACGCTGACGCTCAGAACTATCTCGATTGCTTCGACGATGTCGTGCGGCGCGACCTGCGCCTGCTACACACCTACCCGCGCGACGCCGACATGGCCGCGCTGGTAGTACACGGCGGCGTTGACCTGTACGCTCTCGACCGACAGAACGGAGTCGTTTATCACGGCACGCTCAACGAGCGCGGCGACGGGCTTTCGGATAGCGGGGACAAGGCGGTCATCTGGACAGGACAGACGATTAGCGGAGCAACGGGCAATTTCACTGTAGGCCGCTTGGTGGACATCGAATGGCTGGCCGACGGCGGCACGCGCCCCAAGAACGTGCTGGTGGCTCTGGATGCCAACGGCCTGCTGGTGGCCTACTCACCGACCTACTTCACCAGCGCTCAGCAACTGGTCACCGAAGGGCGCTGGCAAGAGCCAGTAGCGCTGGCCGTGTATCGCAGTAACCTGTACGTGCTGGATCGCGCCGCCAACCAGATATGGCGCTACGTGCCGCCCGCCGGTGCGGAAAGCTATCCCAATGCCCCGGAAGAGTACTTCAACGGCGATCAACTGCCCGACCTGAGCGGTGCGGTGGATTTCGGGATCAGCGACGACGGCGCGGTGTATATCCTCTTCGAGGACGGCACGGTGCGGCGCTACCGGCGCAATGTACAGGGCATCGTCGAGGAGCAGCCATTTGAGTTCCGCCAACGCCCACCGGGGGCGATCAGCAGCGGATCGGCCCTGTTCGTGGACAACGACCCGGCCTCGCGCAACCTGTACGTGGTAGACCCGGCGGGCGAGACTATCTACGAAACTTCCTGGGCGGGCACGTTCAACCAGGGCTACCGCCCGCGCAACCTGCTCGATGCCTTCAAAGACGCGCGCGCTTTCTACGCCGATTCTGTCGTCCGCAACAACATGTACGTCCTGTCCGGCAACCGGCTCTATCACTTCTACCGTTTCCAGTAGGCCAGCAGATCGCGCAGGGCGGCAGTCGTGGCGTCCGGCTGCTCGATCATGGGCAGATGTCCTGCTTCGTCAATCACTCGCAGGCTCAGGTGAGGCAATTGCCCTGCCAGCGCCTGCACATCGGCAAACCTGACGATCTGATCGTCGCGTCCGGCGATGATCGCTTTCGGCGGAGCGGGCGCGCGCAGCAAATCCACCGAATCGGGACGGTCGGCCATGCCCAGCAACACCCCAGCCACGCCCTGCGGGGGTGTGTTGAGCATCATCATGCGCACACGGTGCGCCGGGATGCTCTCCAGGTTGGTACCTGGCCGGAAGAGCATGTCCAGCATCCCGCTGACCACAGCCGCCGTGCCCTCAGCCAGCGCGCGACAGGCGTTGTCGCGGCGAGTCTGCGCCTTGTCCGGCGGGTCGGCGAAGGGATGCGACGCGCAGAGAATCACGCCGGCGACGCGCTCCGGCAACGTCCTCAGGGCTGCCAGCGCCACATAGCCGCCCATGCTGTGTCCCACCCATACCGCCTGGGCAATGCCCAGCCGATCCAGCAGCGCGGTCACGTCGGCGGCCAGCGTTTCCATGGGGTACACGCCTGCCGGAGCCAGACTCTGGCCGTGCCCGCGCAGGTCGGGCGCGATCACGCGGTAGCTGTCGCTGAGCGCGTCCATCTGCGCCCGCCAAAGGGTATGGTCGAGCGGGTAGCCGTGCAGCAAGAGCACCGGCTGACCACTGCCGCGTTCTTCATAATGCAGAGGCACCGTGTCGCTCATGGGATGCTCTTCCTTTCGCTGCTTGCAAAGCACCTGTGGGGTAGAATAACCCAGGTTGAACGTCCGGTAAACAAGTCTGTGCCAGAGAGTGTCTTCGGATGCGGGGGCGGAATTCACCCCGAGACGCCGAGGGCGCAGAGGAAAACTAATGAGAAAGACGCTGTGCCTTTCTCTGTGCCCTCTGCGCCTCCGCGGTTCAGGACTTTTGCCCCAAAACGCGAATACCCCCTGTGCCAGACACGGCGGAGACGACAGGCTCATGGCTCCTCTCGATACGCTGATCGGCGCGGTCGAACGCATCACCTACTACAACCCAGAAACCAATTACTGCGTGCTGCGCCTGCGCCCTCAGCAACTGCTGCTGGGGCGCGACCCCCTGATCACGGTCGTGGGCACCATGCCGGAACTGCAGCCCGGCGAGAGCGTACGCCTGGAAGGTGAGTGGATCAACCATCCCCAATATGGGCGGCAGTTCTGCGCCGAAACGGTCACCCAGATTCGCCCGGCAGGCGTCGAGGCGATTCGGCGCTATCTGGGCAGCGGGCTGATCAAGGGCATTGGCCCCATCACGGCCCAGAAAATCGTGGATAAGTTCGGCGAGGAGACGCTCGACATCCTCGACCGGGCACCGGAACGCCTGCTGGAAGTGGATGGCGTCGGCAAGCACCGCGCCCGCCTGATCGCCGAAGCGTGGATTGAGCAGCAGCAGATCAAACAGGTGATGCTGTTTCTGCAAGGGCATGGCATCAGCACCAGCCTGGCCGTCAAAATCTACAAGCATTATGGCGAACAGGCCATCCCCATCGTCAGCCGCGACCCCTATCGCCTGGCCGCCGACATCTTCGGCATCGGCTTCAAAACTGCCGACAAGATCGCGCAAGACCTGGGTCTGCCCCCCGACGCTCCCGGACGCATGGCAGCGGGGATCGCCTATGTGCTGGGCCAGGCCACCGACGAGGGGCACGTCTTCCTGCCGCGCGACGCGCTGGTAGAAGAGGCTACCGCCTTGCTCGGCGTCGAGGCAGAGCGAGTCGAAGAAGCGCTGCGACTGATGGTGGCGCGCGGGGAAGTCATGCTGGAGCCAGTGCCCGTGCCCGACGCCCTGGAACTGGTGGAGGCCGTCTACCTGCCCGCCATGTATCACAGCGAACGCGGCGTGGCCATCCGCCTGCGCCAGATGTTCCAGACGGCGCGCAGCCGCCTCGCCGACCTGGCCAACACCGCCTGGTCTGCGCTGCTGGATCGCGCAGCGCATGGCCCAGGGCCGCTCACGGCGCAGCAGCGCGATGCCGTCCGCGCCGCGCTGACGCACAAGGTCAGCGTGCTCACCGGCGGCCCTGGCACCGGCAAGACGACCACCCTGCGCGCGCTGATCACCGTGCTGGGGCAGACACGACATTCGTTCCTGCTGGCCTCGCCCACCGGACGGGCCGCCAAGCGCCTGAGCGAAGCAACCGGTCAGCCCGCGCGCACCATTCATCGCATGTTGGGCTTCAGTCCGGCGGAACACCGCTTTCTGCACAACGAGGACAATCCCCTGAACGCCGACGCGATCGTGGTAGACGAAGCCTCGATGATCGATCTGGTGCTGTTCTACCACCTGCTCAAGGCAATTCCGCCCGACGCACACCTGGTGCTGGTGGGCGACTCCGATCAGCTCCCCAGCGTCGGCCCCGGCAACGTGCTGCACGACGTGATCGCCGCCAGGATGGGACCGGTGACGCAGTTGGAGGTGATCTTCCGCCAGGCGGAGACCAGTCAGATCATCACCAACGCGCACCGCATCAACCGGGGCGAGTTGCCCGACACGTCCAACCAGAGCAACGATTTCTTCCTCTTCTCCGAAGAAGACCCCCAGAAAGCCGCCGACCTGCTGGTGGACATCGTGCGCAAGCGGATTCCGGCCCGCTTTGGCCTCGATCCGTTGCAGGATGTGCAGGTGCTCGCGCCGATGTATCGCGGGCCGGTGGGCGTTTCTGCGCTCAACGAGGCGCTGCAGGAAGTGCTCAACCCCAACCCCGACGGACGCAAAGCCGAGCGCAGGCTGGCCGGACGTCTGTTCCGCGTCGGGGACAAAGTGATTCAGATGCGCAACAACTACGAGAAAGATGTCTTCAACGGGGACATTGGCTTTGTCTACGGCTTCGACCTCACCAATCAGATCATGACGGTGCGCATGGATGAGCGGTTGGTACGCTACGACTTCGCCGAGGCTGACGAACTGACGCACGCCTATTGCATCAGCGTGCACCGCGCTCAGGGCAGCGAATATCCCTGCGTGGTCATGCCCATCGTCACGCAGCACTACCTGATGCTACAGCGCAACCTGCTGTATACGGCGGTGACGCGCGCCCGCCAACTGGTGGTGCTGGTGGGCACGCGCAAGGCCATCGCCATCGCTGTGCGCAACGATCAGGTTGCCCGCCGCTGGAGCGCGCTGGCCTGGCGGCTGCGGCAGTGAAACAGCCCTCCTCCAGCGCACAGAACATAGCGGCTGCCACCCTTTGCACATAGTGCACACACCACCCGATTGACACGCCAGCGAATTCGTGCTATATCGCTGCTAGTGTGTTTCGCTTTATGCGCATGGTTGAGCAGCGGAATGAAGGGTGATACTTTTGACCGGAAAGCTGGGGCACAGCGCAGCCCAAAAGGCAAGATTCGCGCCCGGTGCCCGTCGTGCAGTGCCTGGGTGCAACTGCGAGACAATGTCGAAGTCTGGGACCTGGTCAATTGCCCGGAGTGCGACACCCTGCTAGAGGTGGTTGATCTGCGGCCACCCACACTTGACTACGCCGATGCCGGCCTTGAAGCAGAGGAGGAATGGGACGAAGAAGAGTGGGAGGAGTGACGGGTCGCCAGAAGCGAGTCTGAGTACAATATGGACGATCGGCCCCCTTCCTTGTGAGGGGGGATTTTTTGCGCGCCATTAAAGGGATTTTGCGCTGATTTTGCTTCGGTTTCACAAACTCGGAAGAGCCATTTAATCCACTTACCCTATTGTTATACATGGCGCTCACGATCCCCATCCCCGACACCGTGAGCGACGGCGGGGGCAGCTTACGTTGTCCCCGCTCGTCCTTTTTCGCTCAGGGCTGGTGACGGCGCTCCAGTTCGGCGGCCACGTCGTCGGGCGTCAACCCGCGCGCCGCCAGCAACACCAGGCAGTGATAGGTCAGGTCGGCCAGCTCGCTGATCACCCGCTGATCGCCCTGCCCCTTAGCCGCCAGGATGACTTCGATCGCCTCTTCGCCGATCTTCTTGACGATCTCATCTTCGCCCGCGTCCAGCAGGCGATTGGTGTAGGAACCGGGTCGAGGGTTTGCCTGCCGGTCGGTAATGGTAGCGAACACACGCGCCAGGATGTCACTCACCGAATTCCTCCAGGGTTCGAAAGAAACAACTCACCGCCCCAGTATGGCAGGCCGGGCCGGCGGGCGTCACGCTCACCAGCAACACGTCGGCGTCGCAGTCTACCCAGATGCCCTGGACGCGCTGCGTATTGCCGCTGGTTGCGCCCTTGTGCCATAACTCATTCCGGCTGCGGCTCCAGAAATACGTCTCACCGGTTTGCACTGTGCGGCGTAGCGCTTCCGCATTCATCCAGGCGACCATCAGCACCTGCTGCGTGTGCGCATCCTGCACCACCGCCGGGATCAGCCCTTCCGCCGACCACTGTAGCCGCGCGATGATACTCTCCAGATCGAGTTCAGGCATGGGGAACCTCCACCATCCGTACCGGCACGCCGTGATCGCGCAAATATGCCTTGACCTGCCCGACGCTCAGTTGACGGTAGTGGAACAGACTGGCCGCCAGCGCCGCGTCGGCCCCGCCCTCGACCAGCGCCGCGCGGAAGTGATCGAGTTGCCCCGCCCCGCCAGAGGCAATGACGGGGATGCCCACCACCTCGCTGATGGCGCGGGTCAGGGTGATCTCATAGCCGTCCTGCGTGCCATCGCGATCCATGCTGGTGAGCAGGATTTCGCCCGCACCGCGCCGCTCGACCTCTGCGGCCCAGGTGATGGCGTCCAGGCCGGTTGGAGTGCGCCCGCCGCTCACATACACCTCGTAGAACTGTCCATTCCAGCGGGCGTCAATGGCCACCACAATACACTGTGAGCCGAAGCGCTCTGCTCCCTCGCTGATCACGTCCGGCGTGCGCACGGCAGCGCTGTTGATGGCGATCTTGTCTGCGCCCGCCAGCAGGGTCGCGCGCATGTCCTCGACGGTGCGCAGACCGCCCCCCACGCAGAAGGGGATGAAGATAGCATCTGCCACGCGCCGCACCACGTCGAGCATGGTCTCGCGGCCCTCGTGCGTGGCAGTGATGTCCAGGAAGACCAGTTCGTCCGCCCCTTCCTGGTCGTAGATCACCGCCTGCTCGACTGGGTCGCCGGCATCGCGCAGGTTGACGAAGTTGATTCCCTTCACCACGCGCCCGGCATGCACGTCTAGGCAGGGGATGATGCGTTTGGCCAGCATGACTCACTCCTCAATAAAGATCACCACAGAGGGCACAGAGAGCGAGAGAAGACACAGAGGGTTTCAGGTGTTGATGACACGGTGAATACCCTCGCTTCAGGACCTGCACGTTGAAATTGATCAGCAAGCCAACCGGACAGCAAGCAAGGCGCAGATAAGAAAGCACATGTATTCAGGTCGGTCTTCTCTCCCATTTTCTGCTCTCTCTGTGCTTTCTCTGTGTCCTCCGTGTTCTCTGTGGTTAACCTTCCCTGGCAATGCGCAGCGCCTCTTCCAGCGCGAACGTGCCCGTATACAACGCCTTGCCGATCACCACGCCCGCGACCACGCCCGTTTCTCGCAGCCGCCGCACATCGTCCAGCGACGCCACCCCGCCCGATGCGATCACCGCCAGGCCTGTCGCCCGCGCCAACTCCGCGGTCGCTTCAACGTTGACGCCGCTCAAATCGCCATCGCGCGACACGTCGGTATAGAGCGCGTGGATCACGCCCATCTGCGCGAAGCGCGCGCCCAGTTCCGCTGGCGTCCAGGCGCTGACCTGCTGCCAGCCGTGCGTCGCCACACGCTCGCCCCGCGCATCGAGCGCCACGGCCACCGCCTCCGCCCCGAAGCGCTCGACGGCTTGTCGCGCGCTCTCCGGCTGTTGCACAGCCAGCGTGCCCAGGATGACGCGCGTTGCCCCGGCATCCAGAGCGCGCGCGGCGTCGTCCAGCGCGCGCAGTCCGCCGCCGAACTGCACCGGCAACCCCACCGCCGCAATCGCCCGCAACGCATCAAGCGCCAGCGTCGCCTCGCCCAACGCGCCGTCCAGGTTGATCACGTGCAGCCAGGTCGCGCCCGCCGCCCGCCAGCGCTCGGCCACGGCGACCGGATCGTCGCCGTGCACCGTCTCCAGAGCCGGATCGCCGTACTTCAGGCGCACCACGCGCCCATGTCGCAGGTCAATGGCTGGATAGACGATCATGCGTCACAGCTCCACGAAGTTCTTGAGGATGCGCAGCCCCACCGCCTGACTTTTCTCCGGGTGCGGCTGAATGCCAAACAGATTGCCGCGCGCCACTACCGAAGCGTACTCGATGCCGTAGTCGGTCGTCGCCAGCACGTCGGCTGGATCGCCCGCGTCCACATAATACGAGTGCACGAAATAGGCATACGCGCCATCCTCGACACCTGCCAGCAAGGGATGATCGCGCCGGATATGCAGTTGGTTCCAGCCGATGTGTGGCACTTTGGGGCCGTTGGCGGGGAAGCGCGTCACCCTCCCTGGTAACAGCCCCAGGCCGCGATGCAGCCCCATCTCGTCGCTGGACTCGAACAGATACTGCATCCCCAGGCAGATGCCGATCAGCGGCACGCCCGCAGCGACCGCCTCTTTGAGCGGCTCCTCGAAGCCCGCCGCGCGCAACGCCGCCATCCCTGCACCGAACGCGCCCACACCTGGCAACACGATCTTGTCGGCGCGCTCCAGCCCATCCGGTGCGGATAGCGTGATCACCTCCGCGCCCAGGTGCACCAGCGCATTGCGCACACTGCGCAGGTTGCCCGCGCCGTAGTCTATGATGGCGATGAGCGATTTGCCGTTCATCCGGTCAGCGTTCCTTTCGTACTGGGCACGTCGCCCCGGCGCGGGTCGAGCGACACAGCCGCACGCAGCGCGCGCCCCAGCGCCTTGAACAGCGCCTCAGCCTTGTGATGATCGTCGCGGCCATAGAGTACAGCGGCGTGCAGGTTCATCCGCGCATTGAAGGCGATGGATTCGAGCACATGCACTACGAGCGAAGCCGGCATCTGCCCGATCAGCGGCGCGCTGAAATCCGCCTGAACGACAGCGTAGGGCCGCCCGCTGAGGTCTACGACCACGCGGGCCAGCGCCTCGTCCATCGGCACATAAGCGTCCCCCATGCGGGCAATGCCCACCCGCTCGCCGAGCGCCTGATCAAGGGCGCGGCCCAGGCAGATCGCCACATCCTCGATGGTGTGGTGTGCATCCACATGAAGGTCTCCGCTCGCCTGCACGGTCAGGTCGAACAGGCCATGATGGGCGATATGATGCAACAGGTGATCGAAGAAACCCACTCCGGTATCAATCTGCGCCGCGCCCGTCCCGTCGAGGGCCAGGGTTAGCGCAATCTGCGTCTCGTTCGTCTGGCGGGTGATAGTGACGGTGCGTGCGGCCATCAGGGTCTCCGTCCTTTCGCCATGCCCTCATACTGCCGAAGTCTCAGAAACTTCGGTAGTGTCTCCGATCTTGCGCAAAGCAGCCAGCAGCGCGTCGGTCTGCGCGGGCGTCCCCGCGCTGATGCGCACGTGATCGCGCAGGCGCGGCGTGCTGTAATAGCGAATGAGGATACCGTACTCTTCCGCCAGCCGCCGCCGCAACTCCGCCGCGTCCATCCCCGTCACCCGGCACAGCACAAAGTTGCTGCGACTGGGATAAGGATGCAGGTACGGGATGGTGGCCAGCTCGCGCTCCAGGCGCTCGCGCTCGGCAATCAGCCGCGCCACGTTGGCCCGCAAATAGGGCAGGTCGGCCAGCGAAGCCCGCGCCGCCGCGTCCGCCGCCACGTTGACATTGTACGGCTGCTTGATCTTCCACAGGTGCGCGATGATCTCGCGTGGGAAAATGCCATAGCCGACGCGCAGCCCGGCCAGGCCAGCCCACTTGCTGAAGGTGCGTAGCACGATCAGGTTGGGCGTCTGCGGCACGCGGCAGGCCAGGCTCTCCGCCCCGCTGAACTCGATGTATGCTTCGTCCAGCACCACCACCAGCGGCAGATCGAGCAGTCGCTCGACCGTCTCCGGCGGGATCAGGCCCCCATCGGGGTTGTTGGGCGAACATAGAAATAGCAGCTTAGCCCCGCTCTGCCGCGCTGCTGTCTCGATCCCCTCCACATCCAGCGAGAAATCGCTGCGGCGGGGCACTTCTATCACGCGCCCAAAGGCCAGCGGTGTGTCGAAGGCGTACATGCTGAAGGTCGGTGGTGCGTTGATCACTGCATCGCCTGGCTCGATGAACAGCTCCAGGATGAGCGCGATCAACTCGTCCGCGCCCGCCCCGGCCAGGATATGCTCAGCGCTCACCCCCACATAGTCGCTCAGCAAGGCGCGCAGCGCGCGCGCCTCCGGGTCGGGGTAGATGTGCGTCGTGTTCAGCGCGGCCAGCGCCTGCCGCGCGCGCGGCGACGGCCCATAGGGGTTTTCGTTGGCATCGAGCTTGATCAGCCGCTCGGCTGGAATGCCCAACTGTGCCGCGAACACTTCCAGCGACGCCGTCGGCGAGTAGGGCTGCATGGCGGCGATGTCGGCGCGGATGCGCACTTTGTCCACTACGCGAGAAGGCAAAATGTCCGTCATGTCGTCTCTTCCTGTTCGGCGAAGACCGCGCTTACAACCTATCCGTAAATTCCTGTCGCGCAGCAAGCAGCCCCCTACAGAACCGAATTTACGGATAGATATTTAGTCTACCTCACCCCCGCGCAAGCCGACGCAGCCAGGCCAGGGGTGAGGTAGAAATGAAAAGTGCCTTCTACCGCGCGATGCGCGCTTCGGCAGCGGCGGCGTGCGCGGTGAGCGCTTCGGCGCGGGCCAGCACCGCCGCAACTTCGCTCAACTCAGATGCTGCGCGCGCTTCCAGCCCTACCAGGCTGGTGATCTTGACGAAGTCCAGCACATTGAGCGGCGAGGCAAAACGTGCCGTGCCTCCCGTCGGCATGACGTGCGACGGCCCGGCCACATAGTCGCCCAGCACCTCGAACGACGTTTCGCCCAGAAAGACGCCACCCGCATTGCGCACCTGCCCGACCCAGTCCCAGGGGTTGGCAACCAGCAGACACAAGTGCTCAGCGGCGTACTCGTTGGCCACCTCAAAGGCCTGCTCCAGGTCGCGCACGATGACCGCACCGCTACGGTTGCTCAGCGACTGCGCGATGATCTCCGCCCGGCTGAGCGTTGCCGCCCGCCGCTCCACTTCCGCCGCCACCCGTTCGGCCAGGGCACGGCTGGGCGTGACCAGGATGGCCGAGGCCAACACGTCGTGCTCGGCCTGCGCCAGCAAGTCGGCGGCAGCCAGGACAGGGTTGGCGCTGTCGTCGGCGATGACCATCGTCTCGGTCGGCCCTGGCAGGCCGTCAATGCCCACATCGCCATAGACCTGTTGCTTGGCCAGCGTGACGAACAGGTTGCCCGGCCCGACGATCTTGGCCACGCGCGGCACGCTCTCCGTACCGTAGGCCAGCGCGGCGATGGCCTGCGCCCCGCCCACGCGCACCACCTTCGTCAGCCCGCAGACCGCCGCCGCTGCCAGGATCACCGGCGGCACCGCGCCCGTGCCGCGACCAGGCGGCGTGACGACGACGATCTCGCGCACGCCCGCCACCTGCGCGGGGATGGCGCTCATCAGCAAGGACGAGGGCAGCGGGGCCGTCCCACCCGCCACGTATACACCGACCGAGTCCACGGGGCGGATGAGCTGCCCCAGCGATCCCTCGCGCGTCGCGTCAATCCAGCCGGTGACGGGCTGCTTCTCGTGAAAGCGGCGGATGCGCTCGGCGGCGTAACGTAGCGCGTCGGCGACTTCGGCGGGGATGCGGTCGAGCGCCGCCGCGATCTCGTCTTCGGGCACGGCCAGCGCGTCCAACTGCGCCCCGTCAATGCGGGCGTTCCAGTCGAACAGGGCCGCGTCGCCGCGCTCGCGCACGCTGCGGATGATGCGCCGCACGGCTTCGTCGGGCGTGACCGGTTCGCCGAACAGCCGCGCCAGGCTGTCACTGAGCCAGTCGGGCACAGCATAGTCGCGCAAGGAGTCGCGGCGCAGGATGGTCGCGCGGGCCTGGTTCAGGTCGTCGTAGATGGGGAGCGTGCTCATAGCGATGTATCCTCTCCGTTCAGGGTAGCAAGCAGGCGCAGATACCGTTCTGGCGCTTCCTCGAAAATGTAGGTCACCGGCGTGACAACCACGCCGCTACCGCCAATGGCGCGAATCTGGCGGATGACTTCGTAGAGCCTGTGCGCATGGGCCACGATGTTGATCGCCCACCACTGGCCGCTTTCCTGGCGGGTGATCATCGGCGCGATGGTCGGCCCCTGCAGCCCGCCCAGGTCGGGCTGACCGAAGACGCGCGCCGCCACATCCTCCATCGAGGCCCCGCGCATGTTGGCGAAGATCATGTATTGCCCCCGTGCGCGCAGGTGCGCTTCGATGAACTCCAACATCTGGCGGGTGGCTGCCAACACATCGGGGCGGTTCTTCAAGGCAACGCGGTTGCCGATCAAAATCGCCTGCGAGGTGACGATAGTGCCGTCGTCGAGCGCGCGCAGGCGATTCTCGTGCAGGGTCGTGCCCGTGCTGGTGATGTCGGCGATGAAGTCCGCGTAGCCCACAATCGGCGCGGACTCCAGCGCCCCGTCGGCGCTGACGATGCGCACGTTGGTCACGCCGCGGTCGGCCAGAAAGCGACTGACGCTCTGCAGGTACTTGGTGGCCACGCGCAACTCGCGGCCCGCACTGCGTCGCGCCAGGTCGGCGACAGTGCGCACCTCGGCCCATTCTTCCGGTACCGCCAGCACCAACCGACACTCCCCGAAGCCGAGCGCCTCGTGCACGACAACCACATCCTGCGCCCCTTCCCCAAATGCTTCGAAGAGCGTGTCGTAGCCGGTGATGCCCAGGTCTACATCGCCCGCCGCCACGCTGAGGGGAATGTCGCGGGCGCGCTGAAACAGCACCAGCACCTCCGGCAGCGCGGGCAGTGTCGCGGTGTACTGGCGCGGGTTGGGTTTGTGGACGCGCAGGCCACATTCGGCCAGGAAGTCGAGCGTTTCGCCTTCCATGCGGCCTTTGCTGGGCAGTGCCAGCCGAATTTGTTCTCGCATAGCTATCCTTTCTGTCTGCTACGCCAAATGAAAACGCCCCCCGGCGGACCGGAGGGCGTCTGTTGGCCTGATCTGTCTGATACGTCCTCAGACACGCAGCACCACACTACCGGACCGTCGGGCGGACGGACGGTTATGATGATGAGGGTGCGCGTGAACGTGAAGCGTGTTCGTCAACATGGCCAAGAATATAGCGACGGCGCGGGCGCTTGTCAACAGGTTCGTCGCGGGGGGCGGGCACAGGCACAGCGCTACTCGCCTGCTGGCTTTGCCTCGCCCGCCTGACCGGTCGCTGCCTGGCGCGTGTGCTCCAGAAGCGGCTGGAGCATATTCATCAACTCCACCGGCACGACGATCTTGGTAGACTGGCTGGCCCCCAACTGCTTGAGCATATCCAGGTATTCCAGGCTCATGGTCTTGCTGTCCACGCCCTGCGCCACCTGGTAAATCTTCTCCAGGCCCTGGGCGAAACCCTCGGCACGCAGGATACGCGCCTGGCGCTGACCCTCGGCCACCAGAATCTCAGCCTCGCGCTCGCCCTGGGCCTGCAGTACGCGCGCCTGCCTTTCGCCCTCAGCCACCTTGATCGCGGCTTCGCGCTTGCCGTCGGCCTCGGTGACCAGCGCGCGGCGTTGCCGTTCGGCGGACATCTGCCGGCTCATGGCGTCCTGAATCTCGCGCGGCGGGATGATCTCGCGGATTTCCACAGCGGTCACCTTGATGCCCCAGCGGTTGGTGACCTCATCGAGCTTGACCTGCAGCATCTCGTTGAGTTGATCGCGGCGGGCCAGCACATCGTCCAGGTTCATGTCGCCGACCAGCGCGCGCAGAGTGGTGATGGCGATCCCTCGCGCAGCGCCGCGGAAGTCTTCAACCTCAAGGACACTGGCCGTTGCATTGATCACCTTCATATAGACCAGGAAGTCAATCGAAAGGGGCGCGTTGTCCTTGGTGATACAGGTCTGCGGCTCTACGTCGAAGAAGACTTCGCGCAGGTCTACACGCACGCCCTGATCAATGAAAGGAATCAGCACCACCAGCCCCGGCCCGCGCGATCCCAGGGCACGCCCCAACCGGAAGACAACCAGGCGCTGATATTCGCGCACGATGCGCAGCGACGCCGACGCCAGCATGATGATCAGCGCCAGCAAAACCAGCAGAATGATAATCGTCGCAGAACTCATCGGCTGCTCCTTGCATACCTCTGGACTTTACGAACGATGCCAAAACTTAGCCCGGCAGATAACGACATCACCGCGACGGGCGCTCGGACGAGGCCAGGCCCTCGTCTTCTGCTGGCTCGACAAGCAAGGTCAGGCCGTCCAGGCCCACGACCCGCACGGACTGGCCTTCGGCCACTTCTTCGCCGCTTTTTGTCCTGGCGAACCAGTACTGCCCCTCGAACCAGACGCGCCCGATGGGCTTGAGCGCCTGGCGCACCTCGGCGATCTGCCCGATGTAGTGCTCGTAGCCGGTGAGGGGCGGCGCTTTGCGGGCACGCGCCACCTGCGTGGCCACCAGCAACACAAAAGCTGCCATCAATACGGTTGCGCCGCCCACCAGGCGGGTATCAACCCCAATTTCCGGCAACGCTGGCGAGCCGGGCCGGAGCGGACGAAACAGAATCAGCCCGCCCAGCAGAAAAGCCACCACCGCGCCGATCCCCAGAATGCCAGTGCCTTCGGTGTATAGCTCGGCGACCAAAAGGCCCATCGCCAGCGCCAGCAGAGCCACGCCCGCCCAGTTGGTCGGCAGGCTGCCCAGAGACAGAAAGGCGAGAATGAGCGCAATCACCCCCGTGATGCCCGGAAACAGCGCGCCAGGGTTGTATAGCTCGGCGATGATGCCGATCGTCCCCACAGTCAGCAGGATGAAAGCCAGGTTGGGGTCGGCCAGCAGATGCATGAAGCGCTCGGCCAGATTCATGGTCAGTTCGCGGCGCGGCGCACCGGCCAGGTCGAGCGTCACGTCGCCCTGGGCAGTTCGAATAGTCCTGCCGTCTATCTGCTGCAGCAGGTCATCGAGGTCGCGCGCCACCAGATCAATCACGTTCAGCTCCAGCGCCTCCGTCTCGGTGACCGACTCGCTCTCGCGCACGGCCCGCTCGGCCCATTCAGCGTTACGCCGGCGTTCTTCGGCCAGCGCGCGGATCGTCGCCGCCGCGTCGTTCACCACTTTGGAGGTCATCACCTCGTCGGTGTCGCCCCCCAGCCCGACCGGATGGGCAGCGCCTGTGTTGGTGCTGGGAGCCATGGCAGCCACATGCCCAGCCATCAGCAGGAACAGCCCCGCCGATGCGGCCCGCGCTCCCGCTGGCGTCACATAGACGGCTACTGGCACCGGCGAGGCCAGGATGTCCTGGATCATCTCGCGCATCGAGCTATCTAGGCCGCCCGGTGTATCCAGCTTCAGGACGACCAACTGAGCGTCGCGCGCCCTGGCCTCATCCAGCACACGATCCAGATAGCGCGCGGCGAAGGGATTGATGACGCCACGGATTTCGGCGATGTAAACCGGTCGCCGATCCTGGGCCTGGGCCGTCGCCGCCAGGCTCAGCCCCCACAGGCCAATCAGGGCGATGGCCAGAAAACGCGCGATCCTGGTGCGTACCATGGGTGCAGCCCTTGCACTAGGACCTTCCGGTGAGTTAATCGTACACCCTTTCGTGAGGTTATGCTCACTCTCTGATTAATATTATCGCGCAATTGTGAAGAGTGTGGCAACCACAAAAGTGCATGCAAAGGTTGTCAGCGACTTCGCTGCGGGCGGATGGCCCTCATCCCCCGGCCCCTTCTGCCGCGCTGCGGGCGAAGGGGGCACTCGCGCGAGAGAGAGGAAGTAAGTCCCCTCCCTTTGCGACGCAGTCGCGAAGCAGAGGAGATAGAGGGGCGAGGAGCAGCAGACTTCGGCGAACAACGGGGAAATTCTGTACGGCCAGCGCAGAGAACAGCGGCGGGGGCCTCGCTGCCCCCTAGCAGCGAGGCCCCCGCCAAACAATTCAATCTCAACCCTGTGTCTGTCTCACTCGCCCAGCGGCACGCACCCCGAGATCCACAGCGGCGGCCATTCGGAATGCGGCATCCCATAGTAATCCTCGATGAGGCGGCGCACGATGGGCGCGGCTACTTCCGACCCTTCGCAGGAGTTTTCGACCGTCACCACGACCGCGATCTCCGGATCGTCCTGCGGGGCGAAGGCCACAAACCACGCCTGCGGTTTGGTCGTTGCGCCGCCGGTCTGCGCTGTCCCCGTCTTCCCACAGACGATCACCTCGGTGCCCTGAAATTTGTACCATTCTTCGAAGATGTAGCGCGCCGTGCCGTTGGGATCGAGCGTCACGTCGCACATGCCCTTGCGGATCAATTCGAATACTTCCGGATCGAAATCAAGCTCAGCTAGCACAGTCGGCTCGGCCACATAGACCGGCTCCTCGCCCACAAGTTGCACTTTGCTGACGAAAAGGGGCTTGAGCATTTTGCCGCCATTGGCGATCGCTGCGGTCATGCGCACCATCTGCAGCGGCGTGACCTGAATCGGCCCTTGGCCAATGACCAGGTTGAGAATATCGGAGATGCTCCACTGACGGGCTTCCAGGCGGAAGATCAGCTCTTCGTTGGGAATCTGCCCCGTTTCTTCGGGCAACACATCCTGGCCGGTAGCTACCCCCAGGCCCATCTTATAGGCGTATTTGGAGAGTATCTGCGGATCGTGATTGTACAGGTTGACGCCGAGCTGCCAGTAATAGGAGTTGCAAGAATAGGTGAGCGCGTGCGAGAAATTCACATAGCCATGACCGGTCGGCAGCCAGTCGGTGCGATAGGGCAAACCGTCGCCATAGGTCTGCCCATACCACCGGCCAGTGCAGGTATAGCCTGTGTTAGCCGTGTAGACCCCGCTATCCAGTCCCGCCGCTGTTGAGATGATCTTGAAGGTAGACCCCGGCGGATACTTGCCCAGCGTCACCCGGTTGAGCAGTGGTGTGCGCCAACTGATTTCCAGGTCGCTGATGCGCTGCGCGCGGTCCTGGAGCAGCGAGTCCGGATTGAACAGGCTGGGGTCGAACCAGGGGTAGCTCACCGCGGCGAGCACCTCCCCTGTCTTGATGTCCATCACCACCGCAGCGCCGCCCGGCGAAGTCGGCCCCCAGGTGCCCGACGCATAGTTGTAGGCCTCGACGAAGGCATTCTGCACCGCTGCCTGCAGGTCGCGGTCAATAGTCAGATAGACGCTTTGCCCCGGCTCCGGCGGCGCTTCGGCGATCTTGCGCAGCGTCACGCCTTCCGGCGAGAGGATCACCAGTTGACCGCCCGGCTTGCCCGCCAGATAGCTTTCGAAGGCTTTCTCAACGCCTGTCTGCCCGATCAACGCATCGCGCGGGTAGCCTTTGCGCTCGTATTCGGCCAGTTGTTCGGGCTGAATCTGCCCGACATAGCCGACGACATGAGGGGCCAGCTCGCCGAAGTAGCGGCGTGTGTTGCGGATGGTGGTGTCGTAAGGGTCGTCGCCCACGTCGCAGTACTGGCGTAGATTGGCTTCCTCGATCTGATAGGTTTCCGGGTCAATTTCGGCGACCAGGAAGCGCGTTTCTGGCAGGTATTGAGAGAAAGTGCGCTGCAACGAGGCCACTTCGCGCCGCAGCACCCGCGAGAGCAGGTTGATACATTCGTCCACGCTGGCCATGTCCTGCTGCACCAGATAGATGCCAATAGCGCGCCCGTTCTGGTCGGCCAGCACCTTGCCGTTGCGGTCGTAGATATTGCCGCGGCTGGGCAGGGTTTGCTGCCGGATCAGGCGCGCGCCTTCGGCCAGCCCATCGAAGATGTCCATGCGCGACCAGGCCACGCGCCAGCCTTCGGGCGTCTCGATCAGGCGCATAGTGCGTCCCAGGTCTTCGATCACGCCGAACAACTCGGTCTGGAAGCGCACGTCATACTGAATGGCGGCTGTCGTGCCCTGGCGCAGCGAACTGGTGATCGCCGTCTCCAGCGAGATCAGCGTCAGTTGTAGCGCGGTTTCCTGGTAGTCCTGGACGAAGGCTTCCTCGCTATAGACCTCGCGGCTGTTGGGGCTGATCAGGGTGTACATGGAAGGATAGTCGGCGTCCGTCCAGGCTTTCAGAAAGGTCTGCGCCACCTGTTCGGCCTGTTCCAGGGTGAGCTGCGGGGTGGGATTCGGCCCGCCCACATCGCCCAACGAACCGGCATCCAGACCGCCGCAGGCGTTCAAGAACAGCGCCGCCAGCAATACCAACAGGACGGGTCTCTTGCTCCAGGGCACGGTACGTCGCATAGCTGGCTCTCCAAAACAAACGAGAGGCAAAGCCTCATCCCAACACCTGGCCTTACCCCCCATGTTTGCAGTTGCTCCTGGTGTCGCGCAGCGATTATAGCGCTCCCCGTTCACCCCGTCTAATCTCGCCATCCCCTTCCAGGGGGATTGCATCAAACCGCTTGCCGCTTTACCTCACCCCTAGCCTCGCTACGCTCGGCGAGGCGCGCCAGCGCCGAGTGGGGGTGAGGTCAACCAGCAGATCACACCTGAGCTTACTTCTGCCCGTGGTTCTGCTGGCTAGCTTTGATGCGATGCCCCTGATCCCCTTCCGATTCCTCTACCAGAATGACCCCTGTCACGTCGCAGGAGTAGGCAAAGAACGCCTGGCAGGCGGCGGGGACTCCGGCGGGCGCGGCCAATCCCAGGCGGCGCAGCGCCCGCAACAGGTGACACAACGGCAGACCCACTACATTGGCGAAACAACCGCTCCGGAGTATGGCGGGCCGGAACCCCGCGTGCTGGATGGCGTAGCCGCCCGCCTTGTCGAAGGGGTCGCCGCTGGCAATGTAGGCGGCGATCTCGGCGTCGGTGTAGGGGCGCATGGGCACATCTGTCACGGCCACCTCGGAGACCTGCTGACCCGTCGGCACGTGGATCAGCGTCAGCGCGGTGTAGACCTGATGCGTGCGCCCGCGCAGACGGCGCAACATGGCCCACGCTTCGGCGGCATCGGCGGGCTTGCCCAGGACAGTGTCGCCATCGGCCACGGTGGTATCCGCGGCCAGCACCAGATCGTACCCCTGAGCCAGCGACAGCGCCGTGCGGGCCTTGTGCTGGCTGAGGCGCAGGGTGTAAGCGCCCGCGCTTTCGCCCGCCAGAAGGGTTTCGTCAATGTTCACCGCGATCGGCATAAACGACAACCCCGTCAGGCTCAGCAATTCGCGCCGACGGGGCGAACCGGACGCGAGCAGGATAGACAAAGGAGCGGTCATCTGGGATCAACTCGTGTGTATAGCGGGCCACAAGGTGCGGCTAGCGGTTCTCGAATAGCAAACCGAAGCCGCGTCGGGTGACGATGTATTCGTGTTCGGGATCAACTTCCTGCAGACGCCGTCGCAAGCGGCTGACCAGGGCATCAATCGTCTGATCGCTGACATCCGTGCCCGGCCCCCACACCGCCGTCACGATCTCTTCGCGCTCCACCACGCGCCCGGCATTAGCAACCAGTAGAGTCAGCAGCGCGAACTGATTCGGGCTGAGCGGCGGATAGAGCAGTTTTCCGGCTACCGTCACCCGCCCCGCCTCTTCGTCAATTTCCAGGCCAGGGCGGGGTATTTTCACCGGCGGAATCTGCGCTGTTGTCGCCGGATCGTCGAAGACCCACAGGCAAACCTTGCCAAAAGAGATTTCGTCGCCAGCGCGCAGGCGATAGACCTCGCCGGCGACCAGCCGCCGCCCATTGACGAATGTCCCGTTGGTGCTGTCCAGGTCTTCCAGGTAGACGCTCTGCTGATCGCTGGTCAGACGGGCGTGTTGGCGCGAGATGGCCGAATAGTCCAGCACATAGTCACAATCGCGCGCGCGCCCGATCATAAAGGGAAAACGGGTCAGCTCCACCGCCTGACCCTGGTGCGCACCTTCTTTGATCAGAAAACGCGGGATCGCAGGCATGGCATTCCCATCCCTCTGGCCAACCTCACTCAGCAGCCGGGTTTATACCACGTCGGCGGCCTCATCGTCCAGCAACGGCAAGGCGGCCTCAGCCTGCGGCCCTTGTAACCCCAGGCGCTGCTCAAAATCCGCCAGCGCCGTTTGAAGCGCCTGGAGACGCAGGCTGCTGGTCACGTCACCGCGCGTGCGCTCCAGCACGGCGCGCAGGGCGTCCACACGCCGCCGTAGTCCGCCAGTGATCGAGTCGTGAAAATCCAGGCCGATCAACAGGCCATAGATGGTATCCATGGCGCTCAACAAGCGCTCAGCCTCTTGCGAATGCCCCCGGCGCAGAATGTCGAGTATCTGGCGGCGCAACTCGCTGGCTGCCTCGCACAGGCCGTTGAGATAGGTCGCTGGTTCGACTGCCAGTGACTCCGGCGTAGGCAGGTTTTCGCCACGGGCCAGGGCATAGATCAGCCACGCCTCGACGTATTCTTTCAGCGCGTCCTGCGTGAAGCCGCTGTGATACAGGTCGGGATAGGCCGCGAGCATGGCGCAAATGGATTCGGCAATGGCGCGGGCCTGCGTCAGACGCGCGTGAGCCGTTTCCCATTCGTGCCGGTGCACCGCGCGGATGGCATTGGCGCAGTGCTGAATCAACCCGCGCGATTGATTGATGGCAGCGTCGCGGGCGGCATTCTTGGCCTCGAACTGCTGACGAATGGCCTCGACGATGGCGTCCAGCTTTTCCAGATCACTCATCGGACGGTTCCTCGTCGTCGTTGGGCGGGCGGATGGTGCTGAAAAGCTGGTCGGCCAGCGACTGCGGACGCGGCGGCAACTGAATCTCGCCATACTGCGTCTCGTAACGTTCCAGGTTCTCCTGCAACGCATTGAGCAGCATCTTGGCGTTGGTGGGCGTCAGCACCAGGCGCACCCACACGCGCGCTTTAGGCACGTTGGGCAGGATTTGCGCAAAGTCCAGAAAGACTTCCCAGGGCGAGTGCGTGATGATGGCGAAATTGGCATAGGTCGCGGGGAGATCGGCGGGAATTTCCAGGTTGAGCCGCCGCACCACAGGTTGAGATGGTTCGGTCATCGCCCCTCCTCATGCGGGCTGAGAAACAGTTACAGGTGACGCTCAGCCGTCGGCCTGCTGGCAATGCACTAGAACGGCAGGTCTTCGGCGTCAGCGGCGGGATACTCAGCAGCAGCGCCTTCTTCGCCCTCACCGCGCCGCCCCAGGAATTTGATATCGCGGGCGACAAGTTCAAGCGTGGCACGGGGCTGCCCATCCTGCCCCATATAGGCCGAGGCATCCACTTCGCCCGCGACCATGATTTGCATGCCTTTGCGCACATACTGATTGGCCGTCTCGGCAAGATTGCGCCACGCCGAGACTCTGAACCACGTTGTTTTCTCGCGCTGCTCGTTGGTGGTCCGGTCGTTCCACCGGCGCGTCACGGCCACCGAAAAATCACACACCGCCACTCCGGACGGGGTATAACGCAACTCCGGGTCGCGCCCGACGTTGCCAATGATAATCGTATACTGGTAGCCCGCCATGGTTGCCTCCTGCTGCCTTAACTTTTGGGGCTAGACCTAGACCGAGATAATTATTATAGCACAAATAGAACAGATGTTCCAGTTCTATTCGCTGCGTCTGGACGCCAACTGTTCCGCCAGCAGCCGCGACACCACCTGCGCATCGGCCTTGCCGCGCATCTCGCGCATCACCTGGCCGATCAGGAACTTGAGCAGCTTCTCTTCGCCCGCCAGATAGCGTGCGACTTCGGCAGGGTTGGCGTCCAACACGCGGGTGACGACTTCGCCCAGCACCGCCTCGTCGCTGACCTGTGCCAGCCCCTGCGCCTCCACCAGCGCTCGCGGGTCGCCGCCCTGCTGATAGAGCGTCTCCAGCAGTTGCCGGGCAACGCCGTGATTGATCGTCCCCTGCTGCACCAGCTTCACCAGGCTGGCCAGAGCGGCGGGCGTCAATTTGATGGTGCCGATGTCCTCGCGGTCGCGGCCTTCGGCGTTCATTTGCCGGAAGACCTCACCGGTGATGTAGTTGGCAACCTGCTTGGGATCGCCGCCTGCTGCCACCGCCTGCTCAAAGTAGTCGGCGACGGCCTGCTCGGCCACCAGCACCGACGCATCGTAGCGGCTCAATCCGAAATCGCGCATGAAGCGGTCGCGTTTGGCGTCGGGCAGTTCGGGCAGGCTGGCCCGCACTTCCTGCACCCAGGCGGAGCTGATCTCCAGCACAGGCAGATCGGGTTCGGGGAAGTAACGGTAATCATCCGCCGATTCCTTGATGCGCTGCACCACGGTGACCTGCCGCACTTCGTCCCAGCCCATCGTCGCCTGCTTCACCTCGCCGCCGCTTTCCCACAGGGCGCTCTGCCGTTCGATCTCGTAGGCGCAGGCGCGGGCCAGGCTGCGAATGCTGTTGAGATTCTTGATCTCGGTGCGCGTGCGGAACTCGTCCGAACCAACCGGGCGCACGCTGATATTGGGTTCCATGCGCAGCACACCCTTGCTCATGTCGCCGCTGTTGACGCCCAGATAGCGCAGGATGGCGCGCAGCTTGCGGGCGTAGGCTTCCGCCTCCTCTGCGCTGCGGATGTCCGCCTCCGACACGATCTCCAGCAGAGGTACGCCCGCCCGGTTGAGGTCTACCAGGCTGTGACCGTCCACATGGGTGAGCTTCCCCGTATCTTCTTCCAGGTGCACGCGACGGATGCGCACGCGCTTGGTGCTGCCGTCGGGCAGATCGATCTCCAGCCAACCCTGAATCGCCAGCGGGTATTCATACTGGCTGATCTGATAGCCCTTGGGTAGGTCCGGATAGAAATAGCTCTTGCGGGCGAACTGATTGAAAGGGGGGATAGTGCAGTTGAGCGCCAGCCCCACGCGCAACCCCAGCTCTACCGCCCGCTGATTGATCACCGGCAACACGCCGGGCATTCCCAGACAGACGGGACAGACCACGGTGTTGGGCGCGGCGGAGGTGCTGTCCACCACTGCGCAGCCGCAAAACATCTTAGAGGCGGTTTGCAGTTCCGCGTGAACTTCCAGGCCGATCACAGCTTCGTAGGCAGTCATGCGTTCTCTCACCGAGGTGAAGCGCCAGGATGCGAACGCCTAGAGCATAGCGCACAGTGCGCCTGCCTGCCAGCGGCGGTTGTACAGGGATAGCCCTTTTCTGAAGCGAAACTCACCCCAGAGACCAATACAGAATTCTTGTTGTGTTTCTCTCGGCACTTCCTGCGGTTTGGCCCTTTCTCCGCCAGCAATTTACCGTTGACCGCCGCAGCAGGTGATGGTATATTTCTAGCTGCCTGGCCCCGTAGCTCAACATGGCAGAGCAGTTGACTCTTAATCAATTGGTTGCAGGTTCGAGTCCTGCCGGGGTCATCTGCCAGCGCTCACCGTGTGGTGAGCGTTTTTCGTTGGCAGGCGCGGCCAACACCGGCACCGCGCGGTCGTTGTGTCCCTCATTTTCGCCGGAAGCTCCCCCGCGCTATGATTGGGGAGATTACCTGCGCAGGCACAGCCAAGGAGCGCACTTTTCATGTTCACCAAGGCGCTTTCGTGGATTCACATGGCGAAGTCCATGGGTCTATCCCCTTTGGGGAATGCCATCCGCTACCATGCTGCGCTGGAGAGCGCTCAGCGCCGCTACCGCCGCCCTCGCCCCACCGGCCCTTTTCAGACACCCGGCCCCATTCGCCAGGTTGACCCCTGTCCCAACGGTGTCATTCTGCGCGCTGACCGCGCTGCCATCGAGTTGACTGCTCTGGGCGATGAGATCGTGCGTGTGCGGCTCAGCCCTTCAGGCGAGTTCGCGCCGCTGTTCTCCTATGCGGTGGTTGGTGGTGGCGATCCTCCGCGCATGCTGCACATCTCCGAGCAGGGGCAGACGGTGTTGCTGGAGACCGAGCGGCTGCTGTGTCAGGTGGAGCGCGAAACCTGCCGCCTGACCCTGTTGACACCGCACGGACACCTGCTCACCGAGGACGCGGAGGGACTGGCCTGGCGCGGGGCGGAAGTGCGCTGGTCGCGCAGGTTACCGCCGGACGAGTCCTGTCATGGGCTGGGCGAGCGGGCCAGCGGCCTGAATCTACGCGGCAAGCGGCTGGCGCTGTGGAACACCGATCCCGGCCCTGCCTACCCTCGCGATGCTGATCCCCTGTACACCAGCATTCCCTTTTACCTGGGTGTGCGCGGGGAACTGGCCTTCGGCGTGCTGTGGGATAATCCGGCCCGCGGCCTGGTCGATCTGGGCGCGAGCAGTGCGTGGACAATGACCTTCAGCGCCGAAGAAGGCGAACTGTGCTTCTACCTGCTGGCCGGGCCGACGGTGCCGGACGTGATGTGTCAGTACACGGCGCTGGTGGGGCAGATGCCGCTCCCGCCGTTGTGGGCGCTGGGCTTTCATCAGTCGCGCTGGAGCTACAAAACAGCCGCGGAGTTTCAGCGCCTGGCGAGCGAATTCCGGGCACGGCGGCTGCCCTGCGACGTGTTCTACTTCGACATTGACTATATGGACGGCTTCCGCGTCTTCACCTGGAATCACCAGACTTTTCCCGATCTGCCGGGGTTGGTGGACGAACTGGCGACACAGGGTTTCAAGAGCGTGGCCATCCTCGACCCAGGCATCAAGGTGGACGAAGCCTATCCGGTCTACCAGAGCGGCCTGCGCGAAGACGTGTTCCTCAAACTGCCCAACGGCAAACCGGTCACTGCGCCCGTCTGGCCAGGGATGTGTCACTTCCCGGACTTCACGCGCCCGGCAGTCCGCTCGTGGTGGGCAGAAAAGGTGCGCGACCTGCTGGCCTCGATTCGTTTCGCCGGCCTGTGGAACGACATGAACGAACCCACCGCCATCAGTTACCGGATGGGCACGTCTCTGCCCGACGCGACCCACCACGACTGGGAAGGCATGGGGCGTTCGCATGTGGGAGGCGGGCATAACGTCTACGGGATGCTGATGGCGCGCGCCACCCGCGAGGGCATGGCGCAGGCTCGGCGGGATGCCCGCCCCTTCGTGATGACCCGCGCCGCCTACGCCGGTGCGCAGCGTTACACCTCCTCCTGGACGGGCGATAACGCCTCCACCTGGGATCATCTACGGCTGAGCATCAGCATGGTGCTCAACTGCGGGCTGTCCGGCATGGCCTTCACCGGGCCGGACGTGGGCGGCTTTGCGGGCGTGCCGGATGGCGAACTGTTCGCCCGCTGGATGCAGGCCGCCAGCCTGTTGCCCTATTTCCGGGTGCATACCATGGCGGGCACGCCTCCCCAGGAACCGTGGAGCTATGGCGAGCGCGTCGAAACGGTCTGCCGCAAGGCCCTGGAATGGCGATACCGCCTGCTGCCCTATCTCTATTCGGTGACGGCGGAGTGCGCCCAGACGGGTATGCCCATCGTCCGCCCGCTCTTCCTGGCCGACCCCGCCGATCCGCGTCTGCACAACATAGATGACGTTTACCTCGTCGGCGATGCGCTGCTTGTCGCGCCGGTGCTCGAACCCGGCGCGACGGCGCGTCCGGTCGTCTTGCCGCGTGGGACGTGGTACGAACTGGACACCGGACAGGCCGTCGTTGGCGGTCAGACGGTCACGGTCACCGCGCCACTCGAACGGCTGCCGGTCTATGCGCGCGCTGGCGCAGTGATCCCCCTGTGGCCGGTGATGCAGTACGTCGGCGAGCGCCCCGTCGAGGAATTGTCGCTGCGCGTGTACGTGGGTGACGGCGAAAGCGCCTTCTACGAAGATGCGGGCGAGGGACTGGCCTATCAGCAGGGCGACTATCGCTGGTCCTATTTCACGGTGCGGTTGCTGGGCACGGGCACCCTGGTGATCGAGTGGCGACGGACTGGCTCGTACGAGCCACCCTACCGTCAGGTGCGCGTGGAGGTGATCGGACTGGCCGAAGAGCCACAGGCCGTGCTGGTGGACGGCCAGGGCGCGCCGGTGTGGTACTACGAAAACGGCACGGTCGAACTGGTCGCGCCGCCCTTCAGCGAAGCGCGGCTGGTTGCGCGGGCCGAGTCCAACCGCGAGGAGACCCTGCCCCATCGCCCCGACCGTTAAGCGGCTCTTCAAGAAGTCCCGATCGCCAGGTTTACCTCAGCCCCAAAGCCCTTTCCCGCGTGTGACAAGGGGCCAGGAGGTGAGGTTTTCAAACGGGCTTAGTATCTATCCGTAAATTCGGTTCTGTAGGGGCGCTGCTTGCTGCGCGACAGGAATTTACGGATAGGTTGTTAATCGCGACTGGAGGTCTCGGCGCGAATCCGTTCCAACAGCGCTGCCAGTTCGGGCGGAGACGGTTTCCACTGGTAACGGCTCATATCCAGCGTGTCGCGCTCGTCGAAAATCACGCCTTCGGCTTCCAGCCGCAGGCGCTGTTCCAGCGCTGCCTCCGGCGACCCCTTGATGCTGATGCGCCCCTGCGCATTGAGCACGCGATGCCAGGGCACGGGCGGTTCGTTGCGCGTGTGTTTGAGCGCGCTGAGCGCCCAGCCGACTTCGCGCGCTCCGTGCGGCACCCCCAATATTTCGGCCACGCGCCCATAGCTGAGCACTTTGCCGGGCGGAATGCAGCGCACCAGCGCGTATACTTGCGCGTTAAATGAGGAAGGCGGTTGCATGGCTGCTGTTCTCGATCCCAGGCCCGATCATTCGTCGGTTTGAACACGCCCACAGAATATGCTTACTTCCCCCTCCCCCTCCTCATCGCCGCCAGCACGCGCGGCATGACGCGCTCGTACAGTGCATACAGCGCGCGCGAGGGCGCGTAGTCCCACGCGCCAATGTGCCGCACCACCGTCCCGCCAAAGCCATCCTTGAAGCGGTAGACGCCCCACATCGGCGCATCAGGACGGAACTCATCCGGCGCGCCCCAGAAGTCGTAGGTCGGGTAGCCATGCGCCCGCGCCCAGCGGATCGCCTCCCACTGCAACAAATAGGTGGGCATCCGCTCGCGTTCTTCGTTGCTGCTCATGCCGTAGAAGTACCACGCCTTCGGCCCGAAGTGAAACAGCACCTGTCCGGCCAGGGCGCGCCCTTCCCACTCGGCCAGGAAGGCCACCGCCAGCCCTGCCGCGATGAAGCGCGACCACGCCGCGCGGTAATAGTCTGGCGGGCGGATCAGGAAGCCTTGTCGCTCCCCCGTGACCTGGTAGAGCGCGTAGAGCGTCTCGAAGTCGGCGGCTGAGTCGGCAGGGCGGACGGTCACCCCGTGTTTGGTCGCCAGGCGAATCTTGCGCCGCGTGCTCTGATTCATGCCCGCCAGCAACGCCTCTTCGCTCTGCGTCAGGTCGAGCGTGAGCGTGTTGCGGAATTGCACCTGCGACGCGCTGAAGCGCCAGCCGCGTGCCCGCAGCATCGCCAACACCGCCTGTCCCGCCGGATCGTCGTGCGGGGGGCGATCGGGATCGCTGCCGTCCGGGATGCCCGTCCCGGCGATCACGTCTGGATCGATCTTCAGCCAGACAGCGCGGTGCTGACGAGCGAGCTTCTCCAGGTAGGCTAGCACCTCGCCGACCAGCGCCCGATTGCGCCAGTCCAGCGCCGGGCCTTTGGGGACATACATCACCCGCAGCGGCCCAACGCGCCGCGTCAGCACGGACGCCGCCGCGACCGTCGCGCCGGACTCGTCGCGGAAGGCCAGCCGTTCGGGCGACCAGCCGATCTCGTCACGTTTGAACTCGCCCCAATCCCACGTCTGCAGGACATGCGCCGCGGGTAGCGGGCGGAGCAGAGTATGCCAGGTCTCACGGTCGGTGATGGGGGTGACGGTCAGCATGGGGATGCTCACTCCGCACGGCGCAACAGGCGCACCACCAGCCGGTAAAGGGCATACAACGCGGGGTTATAGACGCGATCCCAGGCTCCCGCGCCCCGCACGACCTGCCCACCCCAGCCGCGCTTGAAACGGTAGACCCCCCACAGCCCGTCGGAGCGCGACTCGAACTGTGCTTCCAGGTCGTCCGGCTCGGCGTCGGGCACGCCGTAGAGATCGTACCAGTGCGCCCCGCCCGCCTTCGCCCAGCGGATGCCTTCCCACTGCACGCCATAGGAGGCCATGCGCTGCCGTTCGCGATCGGACGACGCGCCGTAGAAATACCACGCCCCCTCACCCAGCCGGAAGACCATCACCCCGGCCAGGTCTTGACCGCCATAGCTACCCAGGATCAGCGCGGCGCGGCCCGCCGGTGCGAAGAGATCATAGGCGCGCTGATAGTAGTCGGGCGCGTGCACGCCGAACTCATCGCGCGCGCCTGTCTCGGCCAGCAAGGCGTTGAAGCGCGGCACATCGTCGCGCGTCCCATAGCGGATGGCGACCTCGAACTTCGTGCTCTTGCGGATATTCCGGCGCGTGCCCTGATTCATGCGGGCCAGGATCGTTTCTTCGTCCCCGCTGATGTCCAGGACGATCGTGCGCGGCGGCTGTACTGTCTGCGGGCTGCGGTGCAAACCGAAGCGGACAAAGTCTACCCCGTCCAGGCCCAGCCCTGGCTCGATCTTCAGCAGGATCGCGCCATGCCGCCGGGCTTCGCTGTCGAGCGCCTCCAGCAGCGCGCGCACCTGCGCCGCGTCCGCCCAGTCTACCAATGGGCCGCAGGGCACGTAAGCGAGCCTCCCCAGACGGGCCGGCAAAGGGCGCAGCAGCATCTGCGCGCCCGCGACGAGCGCCCCTGCTTCGTCGGCCAGGGCCACGCGAACGGGTGTCCAGCCAAAAGCGGCTTTGAGCGCGCCCCAGGCGCTCAGTTGCAGGATATGCGCGCGCGGGTGCGCCACGACGAAATCGTCCCAGGCGGCGGGATCGGGCGCGAGTGGGTGCAGAGTCATCGGGTCTCCGATCGATGCGCGGTCGGCGTTGCGGGGATTATACCGCGTGGCGAGAGGAGGGGAACGAGGACGAGCGATTCCAGGAGCGTATTCGGATGAGGGGCAAAATTCATCGCAGCGGTGAACTCAGGCAAAGAATGATAGAAAACGCCCCCGCGTTGCACACACCGCGAGGGCGTAGTTCTCGCTGAAGGAGTGATTAACCTGCTGGCTTCTCGTATTTGGCGATCCGTCTGCCTCATTCGGCGGCAGTGGATTCCGGCTCGCGGACGCCTGCTCGCAGCGGCGCGTAACCGCTCTCCAGGCGGCGGAAGTCAATTGCGCCGTCCTCGTTGACGTAGATTTCCACCAGATCACCCTGCACGAATTCGCCTTTCAGCAGGCGCACGCTCAGCGGGCTTTCGACGTAACGTTGCAGGGCACGGCGCAACGGGCGCGCGCCGAATTGCGGGTCGTAGCCGATCTCGGCCAGCTTACGCCGCGCGTCGTCGGTCAGCGTGACGTACAGGCCCTGTTCCTCCAGCCGTCCCGCGATGTCGCGCATCTGCAGGTCTACGATCTTCTCCACATCCTCGCGCGAAAGCGGCTCGAAGATGATGATCTCGTCAATGCGGTTGAGGAATTCGGGCCGGAACGTCTTGCGCAGCGCCTCTTCGATCTTCTTGTGATCGGCCACCAGCGTCGGGTCGCCGCTGGGGACAAAGCCCAGCGCCCCACCCTGGCGCGTGTATTCCGTGCCCAGGTTGCTGGTCATGATGATCACGGCATTGCGGAAGTCCACTGTGCGGCCCTGACCATCAGTCATGCGCCCGTCTTCGAGAATCTGCATCAGCGCGTTCCACACTTCCGGATGCGCCTTCTCGATCTCGTCGAAGAGGATGACGCGATAGGGGCGACGGCGCACGGCTTCGGTCAGTTGCCCGCCCTGCTCGTAACCCACGTAGCCCGGCGGCGCGCCGAACAGGCGGCTCACCGTGTGCTGCTCGCGGTACTCGCTCATGTCAATGCGCAGCAACGCATCTTCATCGTCGAAGAGGAACTCGGCCAGCGCCTTGGCCAGCTCCGTCTTGCCGACACCGCTGCTGCCCAGGAAGATGAACGAGCCGATCGGGCGGCGCGGGTCTTTGAGACCGCTGCGCGCGCGGCGAATCGCATCGGACAGGGCAGCGACCGCCGCTTCCTGACCGATGATGCGTTTATGCAGTTCCTCTTCCATGCGCAGCAGCTTTTCGGCCTCGGTCTCCATCATCTGGCTGACGGGGATACCGGTCCATTGCGCCACCACTTCAGCGATGTCATCGGCGTCTACCACTTCGTCGAGGGTGTGTTCGCGCTGCCAGCGCTCGACTTCCTGCTCGTACTCCTGTTGGAGTTGCAGGCGCTGCGCCTTGATCATCATGGCCCGCTCATATTCGGTGTTCAGGCTGGCTTCTTCTTCTTCGGCGGCCAGACGCTCCAGGCGCTTCTTCATCTCTTTGAGTTCTTCGGGCATGGAGTAAAGCGCCACGCGCAGCTTAGACGCGGCCTCGTCCATCAGGTCAATGGCCTTGTCCGGCAGTTTGCGCTCGGTGACGTAGCGATGGCTCAGCCGCGCGGCAGCTACCAGCGCCTCGTCGGAGTAGGTCACTTTGTGGTGCGCCTCGTAGCGGTCGCGCAGGCCGCGCAGCATCTCGATCGTCTCTTCGACCGACGGCTCCTCGACGAAGACCGGCGCGAAGCGACGATCCAGGGCCGAGTCGCGCTCGATGTACTGGCGATACTCGTCGAGCGTGGTCGCACCGATGCAGTTGAGTTCACCGCGGGCCAGGGCCGGTTTCATCATGTTGCTGGCGTCCAGCGCGCCGGTCGCCGCGCCCGCGCCGACGACCTGATGCAGCTCATCAATGAAGAGGATGATCTCGCCCTCGGAGCGCTGAATCTCCTCGATGGCCGCTTTCAGGCGCTCCTCGAACTCGCCGCGGAAGCGCGTACCGGCGATCATCGCGCCCAGATCGAGGCTGATCACCCGCTTGCCCGCCAGAATCTCCGGCACGTCGCCGCTGGCGATCTTCTGCGCCAGCCCTTCGACGATGGCCGTCTTGCCCACGCCCGCTTCGCCGATCAGCACCGGGTTGTTTTTGGTGCGGCGGCTGAGAATCTGGATCACGCGCAGAATCTCTTCGTCGCGCCCGATCACGGGATCGAGCTTGCCTTCAGCGGCCAGGCGCGTCAGGTCGCGGCTGTACTTTTCTAGGGTCATGTAGCGGTTTTCGGCCTGCGGATCGGTCACGCGCTGACCGGCGCGAATCTCCTTGATCACGTCATAGACGCGTTCTTTGGTGACGCCCGCCTCGGCCAGGATGCGCGCTACCGCGGTACGCCGCTCGCTGAGGATGGCCAGGAAGAGATGCTCGGTGCTGATGTAGTCGTCCTTCAGGCGGTTGGCTTCTTCGTTGGCCAGGTCTACCACGCGCTTGACCCGTGGCGTGATGAACACCTGTCCGGTGCCGCCGCCGTAGATGGCCGCCTTGGGGCTGGCCCGCAGCACGCGATCTAGCTCGTCGCGGATCCTATCCTGATCCACATTCATCTTCTTGAGCACCTGCGGGATCACCCCGTCGGGCTGTTCCAGCAGGGCCAGTAGCATGTGCTCGGTATCTACCTGATTGTGTCCGTAGCGCTGCAAGATTTCATAGGCGCGGACTGCTGCGTCTTGCGCGCGCTCGGTGAAACGGTCGAAGCGCATCATAGGTTTGTGACTTCCTTGCTCGATCGGTTTGTCGTCAGTGATCCAGCCGTTTGGGCAGGCCGGTTTGCGCTGAGAGAACGCCAAAGCTGGCAGGCGCTGCGCTTTGTCTGACAAGCAACGCATGCTGGAGAGGGGCCTTTCGTCACCCGGCTCCAGGAGCGCCCAGCCGGTCTGCCCCCTACTATTGAGTCTACACTGAAAGGCGTTCGCAAGCTATCAGAAACACATAGGAGACAAGAGGATTGCCCCAAACGCGCCCGCCGCTTACCTCACCCCCGCCTGGCGCTGACGCGCCTCGTTGCCCTTCAGCCCCCCCTGCAAGCGCGGGTTCAAGTCCCCTCCCCGCTCAAACTCCAGATCACTACCCAAAACGCTAATGCACCTCACCCAGGAAACGCAGCAACAACGGTAGGGGTGTTGCGGTCGTAGTGCCATATGGCACAAAAGCACATAGGCTGTTTAGGCAGATTGCGGTAGGATGGGGCGAGTTCGTTCTCCAGGCGACGAGGCGCTCACCAGAGCCGCTCTCGCTGCCTAGCACACGTGGGGATGACGCAACTATGACTTTGTCTTTCGACCTGGATGACTTCGATCGTTTCGCTGCGCTCGACCGCGAGCACATGCTCGGCCATATAGACGCTTTTCCGGATCAGCTACAGGCAGCCTGGCGTGCCGCGCAGATGCTGCCCCTGCCCGACACACACCGGCAAGCACGGCAGATCGTGCTGGCGGGCATGGGCGGCTCAGCGATCGGCGGCGACTTGCTCGCTGCGCTGATCGGCCCGGTCTCCGCTGTGCCGCTGACCGTGTTGCGCGGCTACGAGCTGCCCGCCTGGGTGCAGGGGCCAGAGACGCTGGTCATCGCCAGCAGCTTTTCCGGCAACACTGAGGAGACGTTGGCCGCTGCCGATCAGGCGTTGGGGCGCGGAGTGCGCCTGCTGGCGGTTACCACAGGCGGGCAGTTGGCGGCGCACGCCGAGGCGCACGGCTATCCCCTGTGGCGCATCGCCTACCAGAGTCAACCGCGGGCAGCGCTCGGCTGGAGCTTCGGGCTGTTGCTGGGGCTGGCGGCGCGGCTGGAACTGGTACGCGCGCTGCAAACCGATCTGAGCGAGACCATCGGCCTGCTACACCAGTATACGCCGGTCTATACGGCGACTTCCCCCGCCCCCCAGAATCCGGCCAAGCGCGGCGCAGGTCAGTTGATCGGGCGGTTGCCAGTGTTCTTCGGCGGCGGGCTGTTCGAGCCGGTCGCGCGGCGCTGGAAGTGTCAGATCAACGAGAACGCCAAGGCCTGGGCGCAGTACGAAGGTATGCCCGAAGCCAATCACAACACAGTCGCGGGCATCGGTTTTCCGGCGGAGCACGCCCTCAACGTGGCGGCGGTGTTCATCACCTCATCGCAGTACGATCATCCGCGCGTGACGCTACGCCACGAACTGACCTTTCAGCTTTGTCTGCAGAACGGCATCATGGCCGATTTCTTCCGTCCGGCGGGGCACAGCGCCCTGGCGCAGATGTGTCACGCCATTCAGTATGGCGACTACGTCAGCTATTACCTGGCCATGGCCTATGGGGCCGACCCTACTGAGATCGCGCCCATCATGGAATTGAAAGAGCAACTCGCCGCACGAGGGTGAAGACGGGTTCAGAAGTCATGAGTCTGGGCGGTGAGAAAGCGGGCCAGACCTGTCAACGCCGCAGACCTCATGCCCCCTACACTCCCGACTCCAGACTCCCAGCTCATAATATCTCCCAGCTCATAATATAAGGAGGAAATATGTCGCCCAGAAATGACCATCACGTCCGATTGTTCATTCCCGGTCCAGTCGAAGTCCGCCCGGAGATTCTCGATGCTCAGGCAGAGTGGATGATCGGTCACCGGTCGAGCGAATTCGCTGCACTCTACGCGCGCATGCAGCCCAAGCTGCAGCAGACTTTCTACACCCAGCATCCGGTCTATCTCTATACCTCGTCGGGCACGGGCGTATGGGAGTCGGCGTCGCGTTGCGCTGTGCGCGACGAAGCGCGCATCCTGCACCTGACCTGCGGCGCGTTCAGCGAACGATGGGCCGAAGTCAGCGAGTTGAACGGCAAACAGGTAGACGTGATCGCTGTGGAGTGGGGGCAGGCGGTCAAGCCGGAACAACTGGCCGACGCTCTGCGCCGCACTGCTTACGACGCTATCGCCTGCGTGATGAACGAGACCAGCACCGGCGTGCGCAACCCCGTCGAGGAATATGCCGAGGTGCTCAAAGACTATCCAGAAACACTTTTCCTGGTAGATGTGGTCAGCATCTATGCCGGGGCCAAGGTAGACACCGACGGCTGGGGCATTGATGTGTGTCTGACCAGCACGCAGAAGGCGTTCGCCCTGCCGCCGGGCATGGCTTTCGCGGCGGTTTCGCCGGCGGTGCTCGAACGGGCGCGGCAGGTCAAGAATCGGGGCTACTACTTCGACGTGCTGGAGATTGACAAGCATCACCAGAAAAACAATACACCGGCCACGCCGCCCATCTCGCTGATGTACGCCGCCGACCGTCAACTGGACGACATCCTGGCCGAAGGGTTAGAAGCGCGCTTCGCCCGGCACGAGCGCATGGCGCAGATGACACGTCAGTGGGTGGAGCGAGCGGGCCTGGCCCTGTTCTCCGAGGAAGGCTATCACTCGCCCACGGTGACCACGGTCGCCAACACGCGCGAGATTGACATCTCCGCGCTCAATGCCTTTCTACGCGAACGGGGGATGGTCGTTTCCAACGGCTACGGCAAACTGAAGGGTAAGACGTTCCGCATTGCGCACATGGGCGACACACAACCGGAGGACATGGAAGCACTGTTTGCCGCCATGGACGAATTCCTGGCGAGGGTGGGGTGAGCCATGCGTTACCTGGTGCTTGTGCCCGACAACCTCAACCGTGACGGCCTGGACGTGTTGCGCGCCGTCGAGCAGTTCGAGGTCTACGCGCCCGGCAAGATGACGCGCGAAGAGACGCTGGCGCGCATCCCGGACGCCCATGCGCTGATCGTGCGCAGCGATACACGCGTGGATGCCGCCCTGCTGGAGCGCGCCGCCAACCTCAAGGTGGTGGTGCGGGCGGGAGTGGGCGTAGACAACATAGACCTGGCCGCCTGCACCGAGCGCAAGATCGTGGTCATGAACACGCCAGAGGCCAACACCATCTCCACTGCCGAGCACACCATCGGCCTGATGCTGGCGCTGGCCCGCCATATCCCTCAAGCGGACCGCTCCCTGCGCGAAGGGCGCTGGGAACGCAACAGGTTCGTGGGGACGCAGCTTTCCGGCAAGACTCTGGGCATCATTGGCTTCGGGCGGGTGGGGCACGCGGTCGCCGAGCGGGCCAAGGCGCTAGGCATGATGGTGCTGGCCTTCGACCCGTTCGTGCCCGAACGGCTGGCCCGCCGCATGGCCATGCTGACCAGCCTGGAACAGGTGTTGGCCGAGGCAGACGTGCTCACCCTACACGCCGTGACCACCGACGAGACGCGCGGTCTGATCAACAGGGAAACCATCGCCTACATGAAGGACGGCGTGCTGATCGTCAACACGGCGCGCGGCGCGCTGATCAACAGCGCTGACCTGGCCGAAGCGCTGCGCAGTGGCAAGGTAGCGGGCGCGGCGCTCGATGTCTACGAAGTCGAGCCGCCCCCGCCGGATCATCCGCTCATCGGCCTGGACAACGTGATCCACACTCCGCACCTGGGGGCCAGCACCTACGAGGCGCAGGTACAGGTGGGCGTGGAAGCCGCCGAAGCCGTACGCAAGGCGTTGCTGGAAGGGCGCTACGACAACGTGCGCAACCGCGAAGTGCTCGACGGGGACAAAAACGGCGACTGACTCCCGGGGGCCTTTGAACCGCGCAGACGCAGAGGGCGCGAAAACTCCGCGCCTTCTGCGTTTTCTTCGGTGAACTATGCAGCAGCGAGGGCGTTGCAGACCTGTCAATCCGCGAGCGAAGCCGCCCGGATGGTCAGGTTGTCGAAGGCGACGCGCACTTCCCCGCCCGCCGTCACACCGGCGATCAGTCCGATCTGCCCGGCGCGGCGATAACGGCTGTCCCTGGCCTCGCCCAGGAATTTCCCGTTGGCGTAGAGCGCCAGATAGTCGTCGGCACACACAGCCCGCAGAGTGTTGAGCGCCTGCCCCTGCTCGATGGCGTCCGATTGATGCCATTCCAGGATGAAGTCCAGACTCTCGCGCGAGAGGTCGGCGATGCCATAGTGACCGTCGCCGCTGATCAGCAGCGCGTAGCCGCTCCACTGCCCCGCCTCGTCCTGGGCCAGGCGGCACAACACTCCATAGAGATTGTCCTTGTCGGCGCTGAGTTGCTCGGTGCTCACTTCAACGATCACATCCTGCGGGGCGTCTGCTCCCGCGCCCCAGGTGAAGGAAGCCGTGCGTCCGGCGCGGTGAAACAGTTCATAACGCCCCTCCCGCACCGCCAGTTGGGAGTCGGGCGTCGCGGCGTCCGGCGGATAGACGCCCTGCTCCCAGGTCTGTGGCGCAGCGAAGGATTCGCTGAGGAGCAGGTCGCCGCTGCGCACAGTGTGCGACGGCTCGTCATCCCCGCAGGCAGCCAGCAGCAGGACAAGCAGCAAGAAAGTTCCGGTCAGAAAGCGAGTGCGTCTCATCAAAGGGTCTCGTCTACGTCCAGGGTCGTGCTGAGGATTTCAGCGCTCGGCGAAATAATCCGCAAGATTTTATCACGTACTTCGTCCATTGCCGCCTGGACTTCGCCCAGATTGCGGCGGGCGTCGTCAATCTGGCGGCGCGCCGTCTCCCACTTGCGGGCCTGCTGAGCCAGCATTTGCTGCAACTGCGCGATCTCGGCGATAGTCTGGCGCACGTTCTCCGCCACGTAAAGCTGACGCAGTCCGCGTGCAATGGTGAGCAGGTAGGGATAAAAGGTGCTGGGACTGACCGGAAACACGCGCTGTTCGAAAGCGTAGGTCAGCAGGTCTTTTTCACCGCTGCTGCTGTGCGTCACCAACTCGTAATAGACGGCCTCGCTAGGGACAAACATCAGCGCAAAGTCCAGGGTGCCCTCGGCAGGGACGATATATTTGGCGGCGATGTCGTCAATGTGCTTGCGCACGTCGCGGGCGAATTGCCGCGCGAGCTGGTCGCGCTCGGCCCCGTCTGTCGTGCTCAGCAGACGCTCATAACTGGAGAGCGGGAACTTGGAATCCACAGCCACGCACGCCTTGTCCAGTTGTATCACCGCGTCGGCGCGGGTGCCGTTGGCGAACTGATGTTGCAACACATAGGCAGTGGGGGGCAGCGCATCGCGCAGCAAGGCTTCCAGCAACACCTCGCCCAGCCGTCCGCGTTGTCGGGTGGACTGCAGCAGGTTTTGCAGGCGGGCGATCTCCTCTTTGATGGCCAGGATATGACCGGTTGCCTCGCGCACAATGCCGATCTCGCGGTTGAGCGCCTGATCGATCCGCAGCATCTGCTCGGTGCGGCTGCCGACGACTTCCAGCGCGCTGACCAGCGTCTGATCGGTGCGCAGCATCTGCTCGGTGCGGCTGCCGACGACTTCCAGCGTGTTGACCAGCGCCTGATCCGTCTGCAACATCTGCTC
>CAKZOB010000034.1 GCA_937135955.1 uncultured Anaerolineales bacterium
CCGTTTGAAAAGCCCCCCTCAACCCCCGGCCCCTTCTCCCTCTGAGGGGCGAAGGGGAGACGGGCCAGGTTTTCCCCCTCGCTCCACATTGAGAGAGAGGGGTAGCGCGCAGCGCCGGGGTGAGGGGTTATCAAATGGCCTCTCAGGATCGGTTTTCAGGGATCAGTAGGGGATGGTACGCTACGCTCCAGAGGACGTTCTGACTGTCAACTGACTGCTGTTAACTGAAGACACATAAGGAGCAACCGCCATGGGTTTCATCATGGACGGCCTGGACGCCGAAGACTACGACCGCCGCTATAGCGATCGGGAACTGGTCGGGCGTATCCTGGCCTACTTCCGCCCGCAGGCAGTGCGCATGATCGTGGTGGCAGTGATGGTGGTGCTAACCTCGCTGGCACAGACCGCCCTGCCAATCTACATCTCGGCCAGCCTCGACCGCCTACAGGAGGACACTTCCACGGCCACCCTGCTGCTCATCGCGGCGGTGACGGCGGCGCTGGGCTGCCTGGGCTGGCTGTTCAACGCGGTGCGGCGGGCGCTCTCGGCGCAGGCCATCGGCAACGTGGTGCTGGCCATGCGCGAAGACGCCTTCGACGCCGTGCTCCAGCGCGATCTGTCGTTCTACGACCAGTATGCGTCGGGCAAGATCGCCAGCCGCGTCACGTCGGATACGCAGGCGTTCTCGCAGGTCGTCTCGCTGACGATAGAGTTGCTGAGCCAGGTGCTGCTCGTCGTCCTGCTGATCGGCTATCTGCTCAGCATAGACGCCCGCCTGACGCTGGTGCTGCTGACTGTTGCGCCAGTAGTAGTAGGCGTGGCGCTGGGGTTCCGCAAGGTGGCGCGGCGCACGGTGACGCAGTCGCGGCGCATCCTGGCCGAAGTCAGCGCGCACATCCAGGAGACGGTCAGCGGGATCGGCGTGGCCAAGGCATTCCGTCAGGAGCACACTATCTACGACGAGTTCCTGGCGGTCAATGCGCAGTCGTACCGGGTCAACCTGCGCACTGGCTACGTCTTCAACTCGATCTTCCCGTTGTTGAATGTCGTGTCGGGCATCGGGACGGCAGCCATCGTCTACTTCGCCGGGACGGCGGCCAGAAATGGCGCGCTGAGCGCAGGTGACTTCTACCTGTTCGTGCAGGGGATGGCCATGTTCTGGTACCCGTTGACCAGCATTGCCTCCTTCTGGAGTCAGTTCCAGTTGGGGTTGGCGGCGGGGGAGCGCGTCTTCGCCCTCATTGACGCCGAACCGAAGGTGGTGCAGACGGGCAACGAGCCGCTGCCAACCGTCCAGGGGGAGATTCGCTTCGAGCATGTGGACTTCGCCTACAACGAGCGCGAGCGTGTGCTGGAAGACTTCTCGTTGACCATTCACGCCGGCGAGACCCTGGCGCTGGTAGGGCACACTGGCTCTGGCAAGACCAGCATCGTCCGCCTGATCGCCCGTTTCTACGAGTTCCAGGGCGGGCGCATTCTGATAGACGGGCACGACATCCGCCGCCTGAACCTGGACGATTACCGCGCGCACCTGGGCATCGTCACGCAGGTGCCTTTCCTCTTCGACGGCACGGTGATGGACAACATCCGCTACGGGCGGCAGGACGCTTCCGACGACGAGGTGCTCCATGCCGCCCAGCAGGTGGCGGGCGGCGACTGGATCGATCTGTTGCCCAACGGTTTGCACACACAGGTCGGCGAACGCGGCGCGAGTCTCTCGATGGGACAGCGGCAGTTGGTGGCGCTGGCGCGGGTGCTGCTGCAGAACCCGTCCATCTTCATCCTCGACGAGGCCACGGCCAGCGTAGACCCGCTGACCGAAGCGCTGATCCAGGAAGGGCTGGAGACGGTGCTGTCCGGGCGCACGTCCATCGTCATCGCGCACCGCCTCTCAACGGTCAGAAACGCCGACCGTATCATCGTGCTGCGCGAGGGCAAGATCATCGAAGAAGGCACGCACGATTCCTTGCTGGCGCAGGGCGGGCACTACGCCGAACTGTACAACACCTACTTCCGGCATCAGAGCCTGGAGTACATCGAACGGGCGGGCGAGTTGCTCGCGGCCAAGTGACAGGAACAGGCAGCGGCGAATCCTGAGCGCGCCGGGCGCAAGAAGACAAAAGGCTTCGGGGTCTCGCAGACTTCCGAAGTCTTTTTTGTGCGCAGGTCTGTCATCGTGCCAGTCCTGGCGAGCGCTTCAGCCCGGCGCTCGTCAGCTTGCGGGGCGGTGCTGTTCCTGTAGCTCCAGGCTCAAGACTCCAGGGGGATTGCATCAAACCGCTTGCCGCTTTACCTCACCCCCAGCCTCGCTACGCTCGGCTTGGAGGCGCGTCAGCACCGAGCGGGGGTGAGGTCAACCAGCAGATCACACCTGAGCTTACTTCTACCCATGGTTCTGCTGGCTGGTTTTGATGCGATTACCCTGCTCAAGACTCCCTACTCACCATACAGGATCGCAATCACGCGCTTAGGGCCGTGCATCCCCAGCGCTGTCGTCTGCTCGATGTCGGCAGTCCGGCTTGGCCCGGTGATGGCGACTACGTTAGCGGGCCATTCCCCCGCACGCGCTGCGGCCCAGGTGAGCAGATCGGTCGTCAGGCAACTGACTGGCACCAGGGCAATGTGCACCGGCGGCAGCAGCGACACCAGGCGGCTACGCCCCGGCCCGCTGCTGACGACGATCGAGCCCGTCTCGGCCAGCGCCGCGATCGCGCCGGTGACACCTGCATCCGCGTCCGCGCAGAACGACTTCAGGTCGCCCTCTGTCCGCCCGACGATATGCCAGGTGATGTCCGGCCAGCGGGCGGCCAGGTCTACGCCGGCCAGGGGCGGCTCGTCGTTGACGGCGACGCGCGTCGCGCCCAGGTTGGTCAGCACATTGCCCAGCCGGTTGAGCGCATCGTCGGCGTTGGTGGCGCGGATGACCTCGCCATACAGGGAAGTCAGCGTATCGGCGAAGCGCGCTATCGGGTCGTCGAAGTGCTGGCGCGATTGCCAGGGGGCGGGGGGGCTTTCGCTCCGCCGCACACGACCTCGCAGCGCGTTCAGAATATCTTCGCGGGCGGTGTTCATCGTCGTTTCCCTCCCTTGCGACGCAGCAAACGCCAGAGCAACGCCAGCGGCAGCAGACTCAGTCCGGCCAGGGTGACAGTCGTCCGGCGCGAAGGCAGCCGTCGTCGAGCAACCGGAGCAGGGGCCGCTTCCTCGGCGGCCAGTTCTTCCCACAGGTCATGAAACGAGCGCGGCGCGAGCGAGGGCAGTTGCCGCTCTTGTGCCGGATTCAGGCGGCGCGGCAGCCACAATCCGCCATGCCGCACTAACGGGCGCTGGAACACGCGGCCCAGGTCGGTGAGCAGGTTGAACAGGCGACGATGTCTCAGCAACCAGGCCGCCGACTTCTCAATCGCCTGCTCCGGTGGAGCGATGATCCCGTGTGTCACTTCTTCGGCGCGCAGGTCGAGCAACATGCGCGGCAGGTCAATGCGCGCCGGGCAGACTTCCAGGCACGCCCCGCATAGCGAACTGGCGTGCGGCAGGGCTTCGTATTGCTCCAGGCCCAGCAATAGCGGCACCAGCACTGCACCGATCGGGCCGCTGTAGGCGTGCCCATAGGCGTGCCCGCCCGCTTCCTGGTAGACGGGGCAGTGATTCAGGCACGCACCGCAGCGAATGCACTGCAACACCTCTTCGTAGGACGTGCCGATCAGGCGGCTGCGCCCGCCGTCGTAGAGCACGATGTGCAGTTCACGCGGGCCGTCGGGGTCATCGGGGCGGGCCGGGCCGGTGAGCACCGTCGTATAGACCGAGAGCGGCTGCCCCGTCGAGCTGCGGGCCAGCAATTCCAGCCACACCGCCGCGTCGTCCCAGGTGGGGCAGAGCTTCTCGATGCCCATCACGGCCACGTGTACCGGCGGCACACTGCTGACCATGCGCCCGTTGCCCTCGTTGGTCACCAGTACGATGCTGCCGGTTTCTGCCACGCCCAGGTTGGCCCCGCTGATGCCGATCTGCGCGGCCAGGAACTTTTCGCGCAGGGCGCGGCGCGCCTCGGCGGTGAGGGTGGGGATGTCGTCGGCGGAGAGAGGTTTGCCCACCTCGCGGCTGAACAACTCGGCGACCTGCTGGCGCGTCTTGTGCAGGGCGGGCACGACGATGTGCGCGGGCGCTTCGGCGGCAAGTTGCACGATCCACTCGCCCAGGTCGGTTTCCACGGAGGTGATGCCCGCCTCGGCCAGCGCCGCGTTGAGGTGAATCTCTTCTGTAGTCATGGACTTGGCCTTGACGGCCAGTTGTGCCCCGTGCTGACGGGCAATGCCGATCACGATCTGTTGTGCTTCGGCGGCATCGCGCGCCCAGTGTACCTGCGCACCGGCAGCGCGTGCGTTGCACTCGAACTGTTCCAGGTAGTCGGTCAGGTGTGCCAGGGTGGCCGAGCGCATGGCCTTGAAGTGATCGCGCATGGCCTCGACATCGGGCAGGTCGGCCAGCATGGCCCGCCGCCCGTTGCGGAACTTGAGCGTTGCGCCGTCAATGGCGCTCTGCAGGTGCGCGTTGGCGATGGCCTGGGCGGCGCTGACCCGGAAGTTGTGGAAACTCACCTCGTTCATCGCGTCAACTCCTCCAGCAACACGGCCAGATGCGCCAACCGCACACCAGTCTGTCGGGCGAAGCCGCGCATCTGCATCAGGCAGCCAGGATCGGCGCTCACCAGCACCTGCGCACCGGTGGCGTCGGCGCGGCGCAGTTTCTCCTGCGTCATGGCGTTGGAGACTTCGGGAATGCGGATCGAGAACAGGCCGCCGAAACCGCAGCAGCGGTCGGACTCGTGCATCTCGATGATCTCGCAGCCCGCCGCCCGCAGCAATTGCCGCGACTCCGCGCCCAGCCCCAACATACGGTTCATATGGCAGGAGTCGTGATAGGTGACGCGCGGAGCATTGGGGGCGGGGGTCGGCAACCAGCCGGCGACGTGCACCAGGAACTCGCTCAGTTCGTAGGTGCGCGCGGCCAGCGCTTCGGCGCGCGCTGTTTCGCCGGGCCAGCGTTCGAGCAGGTGCGGGTACTCTTTGCGGATCATCGCCGCGCACGATCCGCCGGGCAGCACCACCGCGTCGTAACGCTCGAACAGGCGCACCGTGCGTCGGGCCAGGTCGGCGGCCTGGGCGCGAAAGCCGCTGTTGAAGAAGGGCTGCCCGCAACAGGTCTGATCTACGGGGAACTCTACGGTATAGCCGGCGCGCCGCAGCAACTTCACCGCGGCGACGCCGACTTCCGGCATGACCTGGTCTACCATGCAGGTGACCATGATGGCAACACGTTTCGCAGACGCCATAAGCTTTTCCTTGCCGTACCTTCATCAAGTCACTTCAGCGAGCGGTGAACAGCGGTCGGTTGTCCGCAGTCTGTTCCACTGTACGCCGGATGCAGCCGCACGGCAACTGCTGACTGACCTCTGTTCGCCGAACACTCCTCATCAATCGCGCGGGATGAACCGCAACAGCGCTGCCAGCGCCAGCATGTTGCCCAGCGCCGCGACCGAGCAATTCGCCAGCAGCCCAATGCTGAACAAGGCCGGGCCGACCAGCGCGCCGAGCATACGCCCGGCGGAGAAAGCGGTCACGTTGGCGGCCATCAGGGTAGCGCGTGCGCCGGGCACCAGGTTGGTCATCAGTGGGATGGAGCTGACGATAGCGAATTCGAAAGAGAGATAGAACAGGAACAGCCCGGCCAGCGCTGTTTCGACGCGGAAGTCCAGCACAGGCAACAGCAGGCAGGCGATTATATTCATGGCGATACCCCCCACCGCCGCCCGCCGCTTGCCGATGCGGTCTACAAACCCGGCTACTGCCCCCTCACCGGTCAGTTCGGCCAGCCCTATGACGATGGCTGACGCGCCAAGCGCTGTCACCTTGAGGGCGAAGGCCTCTTCCATCCACGCGCCGTAGATGATGCCGATCAGTTCGTTGCTGGCGCTGATCAGCAGGCCCATGCTCAGCCCGGCCAGCGCGGCGTGATGGGCCAGGATCAGGCGCATTCCTTCGCGCAACGTGAGCCGGTAGCCGGTGCCCATGGAGTCCGCCGGAATGACGCGCCACAGCACCAGCAACGCCAGCAACGCCGCCCCGCCCAACAGCGGATAGGGGGTCTGCCAGGCGTCGGTGCGCGCGATCAGCCAGCCGAGGGCGGGGATGCAGATCAGGAACGCGCCGGACCAGCTCACCTCGGTGGCGGCGATGGCCAGGCCGCGCTGCGCGTAACTGACGCGGTCGCCGATGTAAGCCTGCATGGCCGGATCGAAGATTTGCTTGCTGACTCCGGCCAGCACCAGCGCGGCGAACAGGGCCGGATACGTCGGCCAGATAGTGACCAGCCACATGCTCGTCGCCAGGATCGCCAGCCCGGCCAGCATGGAGCGCCGCCGCCCGTGCCGGTCTGCCAGCGAGCCGAACACCGGACTGATCAGCCCCAGGCTGGCGCGTGCTGTCACGCCCAGAGCCACGGCTCCCAGGTCTACGCCCAGTCCACGGGCGAAAGTGGGCAGAAAGGGATAGACCATGCGGTGAGCGGTGTTGACGACCAATCGCGCCAGGGTGAACAACACGATCTGATGGCGCAGGCGGATACCTGGCCTGGCTGACAGCGTGAGCGAAGCGCGATCCGTCACGACGTGATCTCTCCGGGGGGAAGGATGTTGCCGGTTAGCGCTGCCGTCACCAACGCCACGATATGATCCAGCAGGCGGTCGCGGTTGGCGGGCGTCACCTCGATCAGCGTGACGTCTGGCCGCGCTTTGACCGCGTCGGAGAAGGGTTTGGAGCGACGGACGATGGTGCCCAGCACCACGGTTGGGCTATCGAGCGCTTCCTGCACGGCAGCGCGGAAGGCCGGGGAGAACAGTTCCATCGGGCCGATCTCGTCAATGATCACCAGGGCGCAACTCGTCAGAGCGCGGCGGATGCTGGTCACGGCTACCGCGTCCAGGGCGGCCATGTCCACCCCATAGCGACCTACACGTGGCGGACCGGCATAGTCGCGGTGTGCCAGCACTGCCCGTTCCCCATCGAGCGTCACCATACAAAACCCCTGACGCACGCCGCCGCTGCGCAGTTCTTCGGTGTAGAAACCACCGGCGGACTGGGGCAGGCGGGTCAATGCGCGCTGGATCAGCGTGGTCTTGCCGCAACCGGGTTCACCAGTCAACAGAATGTTCTTGTTCATGGGCACCGGCCCTACGGGATGGGCCACAGCGGGATCGTCGTGCCGCCCGGCGTGGGGTAGGGGTTGGGCTGCCCGCGCAGGTCGCCGAAGCCGCGCGCTACCATCCAGGCGCAGATGACCGGGCCGCCGTGCCGGTCGGGACGGGGCACGCCGTTGATCTGCGGCAGTCCGTCGTAACCGCGCAGATAGCCGAAGGTGCCGTCAATCTGCGCGCGCGCTGCCTCAGAAAGCTCGGCATCGCCGATGGCGATGGCGTGAATGTGAATGGGCGAGCCGCGATAGAGTTCGTCGGCGTCACGCAACCAGGCGGCAAAACCCGCCGTGCGCAGCGCCACGATCAGGAGCGGAATCTCGTCCCATAGCACACTCCAGTCCGCCCGGCTGCGCACCGACAGGTCAACCGCGCCACCGCCATCGTGCGTGCCGAAGCTGGCAGCGACCGCGCCAGCGTTGTAACTGCCCTGCACGATGGCCAGGCGCAGATCAAGGGTGCCACCGCTCGCCGTGTAGAGCGCCTGCGCGTGATCGAGCATGGCCAATGTGCGCGCGTTGAGCAGCGCCCCGTTGACCCACAGACGGGTGTAATCGTCGGGCGGCTCCCAGCACCCCGCCGGCTCAACGAAGGGCGTGGGCGTGGGCGTGAACGCGCCCGCCCCCGCCGTCACCAGCCAGGTCGCGGTCAGCAGCGCACTCAGCAAGCCGCTCAGCAACGCGCGCGAGATCATGGGCAGCGCCCTTTCGGTTCACAGTCAGTCACGCAGCGATATCGGTTTGTCTATGATGCCACAGCCAGGGCGGGGATGGCAATGCCTGCGAACTGCGGATCACGCCCACTCCGTCTCCACCCGCGTACGGGCCAGCACACGCCCACGCCGGATCACCGTGCGCCCCGGCGAATGGCGGCGCAGCGCGTCCACCGGCGAGTCCGCGTCGAGCAACACCAGGTCGGCGGGCGCGCCCGGCTCTACGCCATAGCGAGGCAGGCGCAACATACGCGCCGCGTGGTAACGGGGCATGTCGAATGCCGCCTGAATCTCATCCGGCGCGGCCAGGTGTGCCGCGTGCGCGGTGATCAACGCCACTTCCAGCGGATCCATACGCCCGTAGGGGTAGAACATGTTCTGCACGTCGTCTTGCCCGCAGGTCACGTTGACGCCTGCCGCCAGCAGTTCCCTGACGCGGGCGATGCCGCGCCGTACCGGTTGCGGGTCGTGACGCCCTTCCAACAGCAGGTTGATCGGCGCATTGGTGATCACGTGCACGTCCGCATCCCTGACCTTCTGGATAATGCGCGCTGCCGTCACGTCGTCCCAGGCGGCCATGGCACAACAGTGCCCTGCTGCCACCCGCCCCTGATAGCCGTTAGCGAGGGTCTGCTCGGCCAGCGGCTCCAGCGATTGCCAGTACGGGTCGTCGGTCTCGTCAATGTGCATGTCTATATCGGCGTCGTAGTGCCGCGCGATCTCAAAGGCGATCTCAATCTGCCGGGCGGCGTCGTCCATGTCGCGCTCGCCGTGCGGCATCCCGCCCACCAGATCAGCCCCGCGCTCCATGGCCGCCCACATCAAGTCCACGACTTCGGGATCGCGAGCCATGCCGTGTTGCGGGAAGGCGATCACCTGCACGTCAATCAGGTCGCGGAAGCGCTCGCGCACGGCCAGGATGGCGTCCAGGATGCGCAGTTGGGCGACGCGATCAATATCCACATGGCAGCGCAGCCACAACACCCCATTGGCGACCGCCTCGCGCAGCACCGCCGATGCCCGCCGCATGATGTCGTCGGCGGGCATGTCGCGCTTGATGGCGGCGTAGAGGCGGATCGCTTCTTCCAGCGTGCCGCTGCGGTTGGGGACATCCCATAACAGGGCGTTTTCCAGGTGAAAGTGAGATTCGATCAGCGCGGGTGAGATCAGCGCGCCGCCGGCGTCCAATTCACGCGCGCCCGGCCCCACTCCCTCCGGCGCGACAGCGACGATGACGCCGTCGGCGATGCCCACGTCCACGCGCTGACCTGTGCGGTCGTGCCGGGCGTTGCGGATGACCAGGTCCATGGGCCGCCTCACTTCTCGCCGCGCGAATAGGGCACGGCAAACGCGCCGGGGAACTCCGCCCGCCGGGAAATGCCCACCAGGACGATGATGGTGACGATGTAGGGCAGCATCAGCAACAGCTCGGAGTCAATGGGCGCTCGGAGCGTCTGCAGGGCGGTTTGCAGGGCCGCCGCCCCGCCGAAGACCAGCGCCCCCCACAGCGCGCGCACCGGATCCCAGCGCGAGAAGACCACGACCGCCACGGCGATGAAACCGCGTCCGGCGGTCATCTGCGTCCAGAAGATGCCCAGGTCGGCCAGCGGCAGGTAGGCCCCGCCCAGGCCAGCCATGGCCCCGCCGATCATCAGGCTGATGTAGCGCAGGGCGGTCACGTTCAGGCCGCGCGTGTCGGCTGCCTCTGGGCGTTCGCCGACGGCGCGCAGCGCCAGCCCGAAGCGCGTGCGATAGAGCACCACCCAGGCCACGCCCACCAGAATAAAGACCAGGTAGACCATGACATTGTGCTCGAACAGCACCTCGCCGACGATGGGGAGGTCGCCCAGCAGGGGCAGTGAATGCACTTTGAAGGTCTTGATCGTCGGGGGGCGCGTGCGCAGGCCGAAGAACAGACGGAAGAGCAGCGTCGAGAGGCCGCCGCCCAGGATGGTGATGCCCAGCCCGGCGACCACCTGATTGGCCCTGGCCGTCACGCTGACGAAAGCCATCAGCAGGCCCATGGCCATGCCCACCAGCGCGGCGAGCAGCAACCCGATCCACAGGCTGCCGCTGTTGTACGCGCCGATGAACCCGCTCAGCGCGCCCATGAGCATGATGCCTTCCAGCCCCAGGTTGAGGATGCCCGCTCGCTCGGTGAAAACCTCTCCCAGCGCCGCATAGAGGATCGGCGCGGCCCAGCGCACAGCGGAGGCCAGCACTCCCACCACGAAGGATACGGTGATCAGGTCCCAGTTCATGACGACGACCTCTTGAACAGGTAGGCCCGCGACAGCACCAGCAGGATGACGCAGCCCTGGATCACGTCTACCAGAGCGAAGGGCACGTTGGCGTTGCGCTCCATGGCGTTGCCGCCGACTACCAGCGCGGCGAAGAAGAAGGCGGCGATGGTCATGCCGATGGGGTTGAGGCCGCCCAGCAAGGCCACCACAATGCCCAGTGTGCCGAAGCCGCGGGTGATTTCCTCGATCAGGCGGAAGTGCAGCCCGAAAATCTCGCCCCAGCCAGCGATGCCGGTCAGCGCCCCGCTGAGCGCTGTCGCCAGCAGGATGGTGCGCGGGACGTTCAGCCCCACGTGCGCCGCCACGCGCCGGCTGGCCCCCACGATCTCCGTGCGACGGCCCCAGGTGCTGCGCCAGAAGACCAGCGCCAGCAACACAGCCGCCAGCGCCACCAGGAAGGCCACGTTTAGGCGTGTGCGGGCGATCAGGCGCGGCAGCTCCAATTCTTCGGGGATCAGCGGCGATTGTGGGAAGTTGAAGCCCTGCGGGTCCATCATCGGGCCGCGCACCAGATAGGCCAGCAGATAGACGGCGATGTAGTTGAGCATGGAGGTGGTGATCACCTCGTTGGCTTGCAGATAGGCTTTCAGCACGCCGGCGATCAGGCTCCACAACAGGCCGCCGAGCGCCCCCGCCAGGAAAGCCAGTACCAGGTGCAACAACGGCGGCAGTCCCTTGACGTGCAGGGCCACCCAGGTGGAGAAGATCGCCCCCAGGATCATCTGCCCCTCTGCGCCGATGTTCCACACCTGCGCGCGAAAACAGATGGACACCGAAACGGCCACCAGCAGCAGCGGCGTGGCCTTGACCAGCGTCTCGGTGAAGCGGTCGGTTGTGCCGAAGGCACCATAATACAGGCTGCGATACGCGGCGATCGGGTCACGCCCGCTGACCAGCAACAGCGCCCCGCCTACCACTAGCGCGAGCACCAGCGACAGGGCGGCCTGCACCACGTTGTCCCATAGCGTCCGCCAGGGCAGTGGGGCGCGTTCGGCGGTGCCAGTGCCCGCTGTATCGGCTGTGGTGGTGCTCATGATACTTTCTCCTGTACGCGCAAGGCAGTGAGCGGCGTGCCCGCCATCATCAACCCCAGCGTCTGCGGATCGGCCTCGCCGCGCCGCAGCACGCCCATAGATTGCCCGTTGAACATCACCAGCACGCGATCGCTGAGCAGCAAGACCTCGTCCAGGTCGGACGATACCAGCAGGATAGCCACGCCACGCGCCCGCTCCTCCAACAGTTTCTCGTGCACATAGGCCGCCGCGCCGATATCCAGACCGCGCGTGGGTTTATTGGCGACGATCACGCGCGGATTCTGGCTGAACTCGCGGGCCACGACCAGTTTCTGTTGGTTGCCGCCGGAGAGCTTGCCCGCGGGGATATGCGGGCCAGGGGCGCGCACGTCGAAGCGGGCGATCAGGTCGCGGGCAAACCGCACGATGGCCGGAAAATTGAGCAATCCTGCGCGGGCGAAAGGCTGCTGATCGAAGACTTTGAGCGTGACGTTGCGGCTGAGGTCGAAGTTGAAGATCAGGCCATCGCGGTGACGGTCGTCGCTGATGTAGGCGGCATTGTGCCGGATGAAGTCGCGCGCTTTCCAGTGCGTGGCGTCCTCGCCGGCGATGAACACCTGCCCGGACTGAATGGGGCGCACGCGGGTGATCGCCTCGACCAGCTCGCGCTGCCCGTTGCCGTCTACACCGGCAATGCCCAGAATCTCGCCGCCGTGCACCTGAAAGCTGATGCCGCGCACGGCGGGCAGGTCGCGGTCGTCGCGCACGTGCAGGTCGCGCACTTCGATCAGGTTGGGCGCGTTGTTGGTAGCCGCGCTCGCGCCCGTTGTACCGCTCAGGACGGCGTCTTCATCACCGGCCAGGGCCAGCACCTTTGCCCGCTCCAGGCTGGTCAGTTCGTGCCCGATCATCTCGCGGGCCAGCGTGGCCTTGTCGGTGTCGCGCGTCATGGAAGTGTAGACCACGCGCCCCGCCCGCAGCACGGTGACGCGATCGGTCACGCGCAGCACTTCTTCCAGCTTGTGACTGATGAAGACGATGGTCTTGTCCATCTCGGCCATGCGCCGCAGGGTGATGGCCAGGCTCTCCGCCTCCTGAGGGGTCAGCACCGCCGTCGGCTCGTCGAGGATGAGCACCTCCGCCCCGCGATAGAGGCTGCTGAGAATTTCCACACGCTGCTGCACCCCCACCGAAAGGGTCTGCACGCGCGCTGTCGGGTCTACGTCCAGCCCATATTGCGCGGCCACCGCGGCGATCTCGCGTTGGGCGGCGGCCAGGTCAATGAAGCCCCAGCCCCCCAGGCCCAGGATAATATTTTCGGTGACAGTGAAGGGGGGGACCAGTTTGAAATGTTGATGCACCATGCCGATGCCCAGGGCGATGGCGTCGGCGGGCGAGTGAATGGTCACCGGTTCGCCGCGCACGCGGATTTCGCCCTCGTCCGGCTGATAAAGACCGAAGAGAATATTCATCAGCGTGGTCTTGCCCGCTCCGTTCTCTCCCAACAGGCCGTGCACCTCACCGGCGTACAGGTCCAGGTCCACGTGATCGTTGGCCAGCACGCCGGGGAAGCGCTTGGTGATACCACGCATTTCGACTGTGATCATGCTGTCCCTCGTTCAGCGCTGAAGGGCAATTGTCAGTCAGCGAAGCCGCCGGAGCAGGTTTGAACCCTCCTTATGCCTGCCTCTCCTCGCCCTAGTCTACAGCAGGGCCAGGGACTTGCTCTACCGCCTCACCGACAATTGCCAGGCGTAGGGGGAGGGCGAATATGGCCCGCCCTCCCCCCGGTCAAAACTCACTCCAGCTTGTAAGCGTCCAGGTCGCCCAGGTCGAGCGTACCCTCGATGAAGCCCTCGACAGCCTCGTCGAGCGCGGCCTGCAACTCTTCGTCAATGTACTGCTCGGCCAGTTCCTCGTTGTAGATGACCGATACACCCTCGTTGGCCAGCTCGATCCAGTAGTACTTGTTGCCGAAGGTGCCCTCGACCGTCTCCTCGATCATCTGCTGGTACACAGGACCCCAGTCGTAGACGAAGCTGGCCAGCGTGTTCTCCGGCGCGATCTCATTCTGGTTGGCGACGTTGCCCATGCACAGGATGCCCTCTTCCTCGCACGCGCCCAGCACAGCGATGCCGATCCCGTCGCCGCTCTGCCACAGTACATCAGCGCCCGCCTTAATCTGGCTGAGCGCGGCTTCTTTGGCTCCGGCTAGGTCGTTGAAGTCGCCCACGAAGTTGCTGAGCACCTTGACATCCTCGTTGATCGCCTGTGCGCCCAGGACGAAGGCCACATGGCCGCGGTGAATTTCCGACACATCCACACCGCCGACCACGCCGACGATGTTCGACTTGGTCAGATAGCCCGCGATCAGGCCCATCAGGTAGCCGCCCTGCTCCAGCTTGACGTCATAGACGCCCACATTGGGGGCCATCTTGAAGCCTGTGCCGATGGCGAAGTTGACATCGGGATAGTCCTCGGCCACCTTGATGATCGGCTCCTGGAACTGGAACCCGTGCCCGACGATCAGGTCGTAGCCCTGCTGCGCGTAGTCGAGTAGCGCCGGTTCAATGTCCACCGGATCGTAGACCTGCTCGACGACGGTCAGTTCGACCTCGATCTCGCCTTCCAGCGCCTCGACCGCGGCGTTCATGCCCTCGAACGAAGCCTGATTCCATGAGACGTCGTCGGCGCGGCCCGGCAGAATCAGCGCGACCTTGACCTTGGGCACTTCTTCCTGTGCCACGGCGGGCAGAGCGGTCATCAGCACCGCCAACACAACCAGCCCGGTAAGCAGTTTGCGAATGTTCATGGCTCACTCCTTTTGTATGTGAAAAAACCGTCGGACTACGCGCCCCTGGCTCGCCCATCAACCGGGCTGGCCAGGAAAACAAAATCCCCGCACAAGTGAGTTCTATGTCTGATCTCGGCCTGCTCTCTCCTCCCTTAGCGCGCTGCCTGATCCACCAATGTGCTGATAAGGGCATGGTCGCGCACACTGACCAGCCCTCGATCCGTCAACCCCAGTTCGGGGACAGTCGGCAACGAGATGAACGAGATGGTCATGAACGGCGCGGGCAGGGTACAGCCCAGTTGGTGCGCGATGGCGGTGAGCCGCTCCAGGCTGCTGATCACTTCTTCGACGGGCGCTTCGCTGAGCAGACCGCCGATCGGTAGCGGCAACGTCCCCAGCACTTCTCCTCCCGCGGTGATGGCCAGCCCTCCCTGCATGTCTGCAATGGCGCGCACGCAGGCGGCCATATCCGCCTCGTCAACGCCAGCGACGATGATATTGTGATGATCGTGCGCCACCGACGACGCCAGCGCGCCCCGTTTGAGGCCGAAGCCGCGCACGAAGGCGATGCCGATGTTACCATTCTTGCCGTAGCGCTCCACAACGGCCAGTTTCAGCACGTCCTGAGCCGGGTCGGCGGCCACGTTGCCCGCCACGACGGGCAGCGTGACCTGCCCCGCCTGATTGATGATCTGATCGGGATACAGTTCGATCAGCCGCACGCGAGCCGATGGCCCCGGCGCTTCCAGCCGAAAGTCGGCTGCTGCAGTGCCGCGCTGCACAGTGACCGTCCGCCGAATCCAGTCGGGATAGGCAGCAGACGCAAGAGGAACGATCAATTCGCCCTCCTGCGCCACCAACTGCCCCTTGAAGAAAACATGGCTGGGCCGGATTTCGTCCAGGGCAGGGGCCAGGATGATATCGGCCCAGCGCCCCGGCGACAGGCTGCCCAGCAAATGGTCTACGCGGAAGTGCACCGCCGCGTTGAGACTGGCCATCTGGATCGCCTGCACTGGCGGCATTCCCAGGGCAATGGCCCGGTTGACCAGGTAGTCAATGTGCCCTTCGTCGCGGATGTCGTCCGGGTGTTTGTCGTCGGTGCAGAACATGAGATGGCGCGTGTCCAGCCCTTCGCGCAGTACGCCGGTCAGGATGGGTTCCAGGTTGCGCTCGGTGCTGCCGTCGCGCACCAGCACAGGCATCCCCAGGCGCAGCCGGGCCAACGCCTCGTCGTAGTTCACCGCCTCATGATCGTCGGCCAGCCCGCCGCAGGCATACCCCGCCAGGGCGTGCCCACTCAGACCGGCGGCATGTCCGTTGGCGATCTTGTTGCGGGCGTGCGCCGCCTCGATCTTCGCCAGGTATTCGTCGCGCAGACCCAGCACCTTCGACGGGTCGAGTTCGCCCAGGCTGATGCACTGCTCCCAGTCGAGCACCTGTTGCACGGCTTGCAAATCGAGTTCGCCGCCCGCTGTCTCCAGGCCCGGCGCGGTCGGCACGCGCGACGATACCTCGATCAGGATGTGATAGGGCAGGCGAGCCGTGCTCGCCAGCAACACTTCCATGCCCGCCAGCCCGGCGACGTTGGCGATCTCCATCGGGTCGGCGAAGAGGGCTGTCGTGCCGCGCGGGACGATCAACTGCGCCAGGTTTTCGGGGGTGAGCAGCGTGGAATCGACGTGAATGTGCGTATCAATGAAGCCAGGCAGGGCATACTGGCCGTCGGCGTCGAACACCTGCCGCGCCTGAAAACCGTCGGCGTCGAGCGAGACGATGCGGCCATGGCGAATGCCCAGTGCTGCCGGTTCGATGCGCCCGGTATAGACATTCACCAACCGTACCTGGCGGATGAGCAGATCGAGCGGTTGATGCCCCTGGGCTGCTGCGATCAGGTCTTTACGTTCGGTGACGGAGATCATGGGGCGGTCCTTGTTGGAACAGAGCGAGTATTTGCCGGCGGTTCCCGTTGCGCTGGCACAGCTCTTCACATTTTCTTGCGCAGCACGGAAAAGCGCACATACCCATCTCGATAGTACACGCGCGAGAACAAAACCGGTTTGTTCAAGGTGTTGAAACTGACCTCGTCAAATTGCAACAAAGCCTGTCCCAGCGGGCTTTGCAGCAGCTCCGCCAGTTGTCCCTCTGTCACCTGGGGGATGATGTCGGCCAGTACCAGCGACACTGTCTGATAGCAGCGCTGACGCATGAAGTCGAAGATCGGCGCGTGCAGTTCTTCGGGCTGATACGGTTCGCGCACCAGGTCAGTGGGGAGGACATCCAGGCAGTAGATGGCCGGCTCGCCGTCGGCCAGGAAGAGCTTGCGCACGAACAGGGCGTCTGAGTCGGGGGGGCGTTCTAACCGTGCGGCGATGTCGGCGGGCAGCGGTTGACGTTCGACGCTCAGGGGGCGAATCTCGGCCTGGTAGCCAGCCTGACGGATCAGGTCGGTGAATTCATAGGCGCTCTCAATGCTGGCCTGAATATTGAGCGCATACTGGTTGACGTAGGTGCCCGACCCCTGACGGCGGAAGATCACCCCTTCGCGTTCCAGGATGGCCAGGGCGTCGCGGATGGTGCCCCGGCTGACCCCGTATTCCTGGGCGATCTCCAGTTCAGAAGGCAGACGCCCGCCACTCTGGTACTCGCGCCGCAGGCGTTGCCGGAGCGCGCGGGCTACATTCTTTGATAGTAAAGAGTGTCTCCGTAACGTCATCTTCTCTCCCCCTACCAATAACTCTAAATTTCCACACTCGAAAGGTTTAACAACTTTATCTTAGTGACAAATTGATTGCAAGATAAGTGATGATCATCACATAATTCTCCCCTGGGCAGAAAGAAAGCAGCCAACCGTCACGGTCGGCTGCCCAGGGCAAACGCGCAAGGACGGCGAAAAGCGTCTGTCAGCCAGGAGGTGCGTTGCTTTCCTGATCGTCGTACGTATAGTAGTGCCCACCCTCGCCAGAGCCGCGCCCATAGTAGCCCCATTGCGGGAAGTTGAAATCCGCCGTGACCGAGCGCGGCAAGAGCAACACCGCCTGTAGGAACGTCTCCAGATCGATCACGCCGTATAAGTTGACTTCCAGGCCCCAGCGCAGCAACAGATCGTAGAAAAGGGGGCGATACTCGCTCAGGAAGTTGACGGAGAAACGGTTCATGCCCCAGCCGCGCAGCGTGTCGAGGACGGCTTTGAGGTGATCGGACAGGTTATAGGCCAGCGGCCCCAGAAAATCCACCGGCGCTTGCAGGATTGCGCCTGGATGTGCTTCTGCAAGCCGCCGAAACCCACTCGCAGACAGGCGATGCAGGTAGGCGTTGAACCAGAGCTGATCGTCGCTGAAGCCGTATCGCTCTACCAGGGCCAGCGTTGGTTCTATCAATTCGTCGCCGCCCTTGAGATCGAGCTTGGCCGCTTTGCCATGCTCGCGCATCCGTGCCAGCAGACTGTCGAGGGTCAGCAGGGCGTCGGTGTCGGCGCTGGTGATCTCGTCGTGATGCAGCACCAGCCGGTCGCGGCGCGGGTCCCTGTGAATGTCGCACTCGCCCCAGAGGATGTCGGAAGCCAGGAAGTGCTGCACGTTCAGTTCGTCGTTCAGGCCATGCCAGACCAACTGCACCTGCGGCGGCAGATCGCGGCGGGTCATTGTGTCGGACAGGCGTGTCGGCGATGGTTGAGAGTCGGTCATCAATGGCATCCCTCAGCGGACTAAGCCTTTGTTTTGGCTTTTAGCAGTCGGGCGCGGTGCGTTGCCCGGCTGCGATCGTCGAAAGCCACCCCAAGCATAGCGCAGGACAACCTGGGGGCAACTTCTATCGCGCCGGGCGCGCCGCCCGCAGCCAGCCGCGTTGCACGGCGCGCGCTTCCTCTACGGTGATGAAGGCGTTGGGGTTGTCCTGGCGGACGAAGTGCAGCAGCTCGCTCACGTCCTGTCGTTTGACCACGCTGCGCAGCATGGTCACCACGCCGCTGGCCCCTTCGCCCACCGTCTCGGTGACGCCGAAACCAAGCTGACGCAAGTGCTCGGCGATCTCGTGCGCGCGCCCCGGCACGATCACATTGACTGTCATGAACGCGGTGACGAAACGCGCTTCGATCACCTGACCCAGATAGCCGCCCAGCGCGTAGCCGCCGCAGTAGGCCGACAGGTTGAGCAGGTTGCCCAGGTCGGCCAGCACCGGCCCCAGCGACACGGCGAAGATCAGCGATTCCAGCACGGCCAGCACAGTGGCCAGCACCCGCTGATCGCGGTTGAGCACCACCAGGCGTATCGTGCTGACGGCGTTGTTGACCAAACGCAAGACAAAAATGCCCAGCGCCAGGGCAATGACCTCCAGAGACATGGCCAACCCTCCTGAAACTGATGGGATGCATAAGAAACCGGCGCTCTCGAACTCAGAACGCCGGGAAACCAGTGGCCGTATTCAGTGCGCGTAACCTTCAGGTGAGAGCCACCAATGCCTGTAGCAGCCTTTCGGCGCAGTCGCTCTTGCTGACAAAGGCATCAGCGCCCGTGTTGAGCGCCTGCTGACGCATTTCGGGCCGCACACCCAGCGCCACAATGGCCACCCCCGGCAGCAAGGCGCGTATCGCGCCGATCACTGCCCGGTGCGCAGCGGCCAGTTCCCAGTCTAACAGCACCAGGTCGGGCTGTAAACGGTCAATCGTATCGGGCAGGCTATCGAGCGATTCCAGCGCCCCCACCACTTCCAGCGGGGCCTGATGCTGCCGCTGCAGCAGCACGCGCAGGGCATGGCGCACTTCGGGATGGGGTTCGATGACAAGTACGCGAGACATCTGTATCGCCTCGGTGCAAAGGGAGCGCGATGGCGTTCTCCTTTGCTGTGTGGTGCGCACCCCCGCCGCCTGAAGCAGCCTGGAGGTGCGCACCGCTTGCGTCAGCGGGTGAGGCGCGCCGCCGCACTCTCGACGAGGCCATGGCGGGCGGCGGCCAGTTCAGCAATGGTGTTGATCAGGCGCTCGTAGCTCCACCCCGCCGCGCGCGCCTGCAACCACAGGTCGCTCAGGTCGGGGTTGAGGCCAGGTAGGGGGTTGATCTCCAGGATATAGGGCTGATTGCCGTCCTGGACATCAACGCGGAAGTCCACGCGCGAGACATCCTTGCAGTCCAACGCGCGGAAGACATTGCCCGCCAGCACCTTCAGGCGGTGTTCCAGGTCTGGCTCGATGGGGGCCGGGCACAGATAGATGTCCATCGTCTCGGCCCACTCCGTCTTGATACGGTTGGTGTAGAGGCGATCTTCCGAGTGGGCGAAGTGATCGAGATCGATCTCCATCGGCGGCAGGAAGGTCAGGCCGCTGGGCAGTTCATCGGAGACCATGCCTTCGCCCACTTGGTAATCGCGCTGCGGGTCGAGATTGCCCACCATGCCCACGGTGATCTCGCGGCCCTGGATGTAGCGCTCGACCAGGATCGGCTGGCGATAGGCCGCGATCTGCCGGGCGACCTGTGTCCGCAGTTCGTCCACCGTGCGCACGATCGAGTCGGCGCTGATGCCCATGCTGGTGCCTTCGCGGCTGGGCTTGACGAACATAGGGAAGCGCAGTTCGCCGTGCTCGTCCAGCAGGTCGGGGGCCAGCGGTGCGTCGGCGCGCTCCATCACCTGGAATTCGGGCGTGGGCAGGCCGTAATATTTGAGCAGGCGCTTGGTCATGGGCTTGTCCAGCGCCAGCGCCAGCGTCAGCAGCTTACTGCCGGTATAGGGAATGCGCAGCATTTCCAGCAACGCCGGCACCTGCGACTCGCGGCTGTCACCGAAGTGACTTTCGGCGATGTTGAAGCACAGGTCGGGCTGGAAGCGCTGCAGCGCTTCGATCAGGCTATAGGGCGGGTGAATGCTCGCCTCGATGAACTCCGCCTCGTGCCCGCCGCTGCGCAGCGCCGCGACGATGGCTTCGACGGTGCGCGGACTATCGAGATCGTCCCACTGATCGGCGGGCATTCCCTCCCAGCGGGGGGCGTTTTTCTTCAGATTGGCCAGGACAGCGATCCGCATCGGACTAGGCTTCTCCCTGCGAGCGTGCATGACCGTTACGGCGGCGAATGGTATGACGCCTGCCGTTGCCATTGCCGTTGGTTTTGGCTGCGCCGTTGCCGTTGTCCTGGGGTTGTGTGCGCAGGGCATCGCCCATGTGGAAGCGCCGCCATTTCTGCTCGTCCGCGTTCAGGCGGTGCTGAATGCCGTCGCGCCGGTGAATCTCGTCGAAGCCTTCCGGCTTGATGGCGCTGATCCGCCCGTCCAGCAGGCCGACCACGCCCGCCTGTCCGGGTTCGGGGCGATGCGCCGCCTGACGATCCAGGTGATCAATGGCGTGCGGGTCGTAGTCGAGCGGCTCGTCGTAGACAGTGATGTAGCCTTCGTAGTTGCGCAGCACAACCTTGCCCGGAGCCTGACTGATCAGGTAGTTGGGCATGACGGGAATCTTGCCGCCGCCGCCGGGCGCATCAATCACATAGGTAGGGACGGCGTAGCCGCTGGTATGCCCGCGCAGCCCTTCGATGATCTCGATGCCCTTGGCGACCGTGGTGCGGAAGTGCCCTGCGCCCTTGACCAGATCGCACTGATAGAGGTAGTAGGGGCGCACGCGGTTGCGCACCAGTTTGTGCACCAGCTCGCGCTGAATATTGACACTGTCGTTGATGCCCGCCAGCAGTACGCTCTGGTTGCCCAGGGGGATGCCCGCGCGGGACAGTTTGTCGAGCGCCCGGCTGAGTTCGGGCGTGATCTCCTTGGGATGGTTGACGTGAATGTTCATCCACAAGGGGTGATAGCGGCCCAGCATCTCGGCGAAGTCGTCGGTGATGCGCTGTGGCAGGAAGACCGGCACGCGACTGCCGATGCGGATCACTTCGATGTGCTCGATGGCGCGCAGGCTGGAGAGGATATACTCCAGCACCTTGGGCGAGAGCGTGAGCGGGTCGCCGCCGCTGATCAGCACGTCGCGCACCTGCGGCGTGCGGCGCAGATAGTCGAGCTGCAATTCGAACTCGGCGCGGCTGAAGTTCGCGCCGGGGTTGCCCACAATGCGGCTGCGCGTGCAGTAGCGACAGTAGCTGGCACACTGCGTGGTGACCAGCATCAACACGCGATCGGGGTAGCGGTGTACCAGGCCGGGCACCGGGCTGTGCCGGTCTTCGGCCAGGCTGTCTTCCATCATGCCCTCGAAGGCGGCCAGTTCGCGCCCCAGCGGGATCACCTGCCGGCGGATCGGGCAGTGCGGATCGTCCGGATCGATCAGGCTGGCGAAATAGGGCGTGATGTCCACCCGAAAGCGGTTTTCGGCGGTCAGACCTTCAATTTCTTCGGGGGTGAGGTGAATCAGTTGGGCTAGGTCTTCGACGCTGTTCAGGCGGTGCGCCAGTTGCCAGCGCCAGTCGTTCCACAGTTCGTCGGGGACATCGGCCCACAGCGCCGGTCGAGGAGTCACGGCCAGGACCGGCGCGTTGGCGGGGGGTTCTTCAGCAACGCGCTCCGTATCCGGGCCAGGAGGCTCCTCAAGCTCAGCGGTTTGAGCATTGTCTAGGGGTTTGATTTCCATGGCGCGTTTGTTTTATCCTCCCAGGTGGCCAGATTCGCGTACAAAGGCTTCGGAAGCCTCAAGGCATTTCCGAAGCCTGACCAATGCGATTATAGGGGAAGAGAAACCCAGGTGCTATAGTCCACTCGCCCGATTTGCCCCTGGCCAGATGGCCAATATGCGGGGCGCGTCTTTTGGAACCACAGAGGACACAGAGAGCGCAGAGAAGAACGCAGAGTTTGGTCGGGTCGCTTCTCCGCGCTCTCTGCGTCTTGGCGGTTCAAATCCCGAAAATCAGGGCGAGACGAGCTTGTGCTCGACGGCTAGCGCCACGGCCTCGGTGCGGCTGCTGACGCCCAGCTTGGCCAGGATGTTGCTCACGTGCACCTTCACCGTCGAGCGACTGACCACCAGCCGGTCGGCGATCTCGACGTTGTTCAGGCCCTTGACCATCAGCGCCAGCACTTCGCGCTCGCGCTCAGTCAGGTCGTGGCCCAGGCGTGCCGGTTGGGCGTGCGTGCGGATGAGCGCCTGCAGGGCTTCCGGGGCCATCGTCGGCTGACCGGCGGCGGCGGCGCGGATGGCGCGGATCAACTCGTCCGACGACACATTCTTGTACAGGAAACCCAACGCGCCCGCCTGAATGGCTTTTTGTACCAGTTCCTGCTCCTTGAAGCTGGTCAGGGCGATGATCTGCGCCGCTGGGCATAGCTGACGGATGGCGCGGATGGCCGTCGGGCCATCCATGCCAGGCATGACCATGTCCATCAACACCACATCTGGGCATAGCTGCTGGCACAGGCGAATCGCCTCCTCGCCGCTATCGGCCTCTCCGACATTCTCCAAGTCTTTGTGCACCATCAGAAACGTGGACAGACCGGTGCGCACCATCTCGTGATCGTCCACGATCAGCACGCGAATCTTGCGCGCTTCGCTCATGATTCCTCCTGGACGGGGTTGTACCACTGTACTGCCACGCAGGTACCCTCACCGATCTGCGTGCTGAGTGTGAGCGCCGCGCCGATGGCCGCCGCCCGCTCGCGCATGATGCGCAGCCCGAAATGATCGGCGGGCACGTTCTGAGGATCGAAGCCCTGACCGTCGTCGCGGATGATCAGCGAGACCTGCGTCGGGGTCGTGCTCAATTCCACCCCCAAGGTGTGAGCGCGGGCGTGTTTGACCACATTGCGCAGCGCTTCCTGCGCAATGCGATAGAGGGCCAACTGAATTTCGGGGGGATAGACATGCTGCCCGCCATTGGCGGTGAACTGCACATCGAGCCGCGTGCGCCCGGTGATCGCCTCGACAAGCTGACGTACCAGGTCGCGCAGCGGTGTTTCGACCAGAGCGGCGGGGCGCAGTTCGAGCAGCAGGGTGCGCATTTCGGCCAGCGCGCCGCGCGTCAGCCGACGCAGATCGGCCACGCGCTGATGAAACTCGTTCTGATCCTCTTCCCACAGTTGCGGCAGCACCTCGGCGATCAGGTTGGCGGAGAAAAGGGTCTGTGTGACAGCGTCGTGCAGTTCGCGGGCCAGGCGTTGCCGTTCTGCCATGGTTGCGGCCTGCTCCGACTGAATGCGCAGGCGGGCGTTGGCAATGGCCAGGGCCACCTGATCGCCAAAGGCGGCGGCCAGTTCGATGTCTTCGGGGGTCAGTTCGCGCGGCTCGGCATAGTAGAGCACCAGGCTGCCGTACACCTCGTCGCGCATCCATAGCGGCACGGCCAGCACCGCGCGGTAGCGTTCCATCAACTGCATCAGCAGCGCTTCGCGGTGAGGATCGTGCAGGCGCTGATAATCGGGCAGCGCAGCCCGCATGTCGGGCAGATACACAGGGCGGTGCTCGGAGACAGCCCTGCCAATCGCCCCCACGCCCGGCGGCACCTGCATCCCGGAGACATAGTCAGCGGGCAGGTCGCGCGCGGCCTCCAGTTCGAGCACCTGCTGCCCGCCCTCGTCGCGCAGGCGGAAGATGGCCACGGCCCCCGCCTTGAGCAGACGCTGCGCCTCCACCATGATGTATTCCAGGACTTCGTCTGCCGGGCGCTCGGAATTAAGCACGTCCAGGATGCCGCGCAGTCCCTCGGCGATCAGGCGTTTCTCGTGCTCGTTGCGGATCAGGCGCTCGTATTTCTGCACCTGCTCGGTGACATCGCGCAGTGTAATCAGGAAGTACGACTGTCCCTCGTGCACAAAGATCGTTCGGCGCATCTCTACGGAGAGCTTGCCGCCGTCGTGTTGCCGGAGGGTCAGTTCCAGAGCGGGCGTTTCCTGAATGGCACGCCATACGTCGTCCTCGCCATGGGGCAGGGTCAATAGCGCTGTCAGGGCCTGTCCGGTCAGACGATCGGGCGCGCAACCAGCCAGCCGACCCAGGGCCGGGTTGGCGGCGAGCACGCGCCCGTTTTCATCGGCAACCAGGATGCCGTCGGGCAGCTCGTCAAAGAGGAACTGATACAGTTCGGCGGTCGTAACAGTCATGGGGAGGGCACCTGCGCAAAGTGCGCGGTGATGCAGGCGATACGCCCCTGATCATAGCACATTCGTCGGGCAGGGGGGATGGGCGAGGGCGCGTCGTGCCAGGGGGATGTGTCAGGCGGGGCGGAGAGCCAGACCTCCGCCCCTGCCTGTCCGTTACCAGATGTGGGGACGATCACTTGTCGCGGGTGAGCGTGAAGCCGCTCATGAATTGCTTTTGCAGCAAGATGAAGATGATCACTGGCGGCAGGCTGACGATCACCGTGCCCAGCATCAGCGGCCCGAAGCGCAACGCGCCGCCGCCCAGGCGCAACGCCCCGATGCCGGTCTGCACTGTCTGCATGTCTGGGTCGGACATGACCAGGTTCGGCCACAGGTACATGTTCCAGGCATAGATGGTCTGCACGACGGCCAGCGCCCCAATGGTGTTCCAGCTCATGGGCACCAGCACACGGAACAGAAATTGCAACGGGTTGGCCCCGTCGAGCTGCGCGGCTTCGGATAGCTCCGCCGGTATGCTGGAGAAATGTTGGCGGAACAGGAAGGTGCCCGTGGCGCTGGCGGTGAAGGGCACGATCAGCGCCCAATAGGTGTTCTGCCAGTGCAGCTTGTTGATGAAGCGGAACAGGGCGATGATCAGCACCTCGGTGGGCATCATCAGCGTGATGAGCACAAAGCCGAAGACCAGCCATTTGCCCGGAAACCGAAAATAGACGAACGCCAGGCCGGAGAGCAGCGAGAAGATCGTCTTGCCCAGGGTGATGCCCAGGGTCATGATCACGCTGTTGATCATGTAGGTGTGCAGATGGCGTTCGTAGAAGACCACGTGCCAGTTCTCGTGCAGCCCGCTGCCCGGCGTGAACTGATAGCGGAAGACTTCCGCGTTGGTCTGCGTGCTGACGATGAGCGCGTAGAACAGGGGAATGCCCGACATGAAGCAGGCCAGGATCAGAATGAGGTGCGCGTACCAGCGCTTGGGCCACCACCTGCGCACCTTCTGCCAGATGGCCGGTGTGACGCGAGCGCTTTCTCGTGAAACGACTGTCATGGCCTCATACTCCGTAGGTGACCTGCCGCCCGCCCGTCCGGAACAGCACCACCGTGATGCCGATCACCGTCAGGAACAGCACGATCGATTCGGCGGCAGCCTTGCCCATGTCATTGTTCTGCACGCCTAGCTGAATCACGCGGTACATCATGGTCGTCGTCGAGCGTAGCGGGCCGCCGCCGGGCGTCAGGTAGTCAATGGTGGCATACGTCTCGAAGAAAGCATAAGTCAGGTTGGTGACGAGCAGGAAAAAGGTGATGGGCGACAGCATCGGCCAGACGATATGCCAGAACCGCCGCAACACCCCCGCGCCGTCAATCGCGCCCGCCTCGATCAGGTCTTTGGGCACGTTCTGCAGGCCAGCGATGTAGAACAGGATATTGAACCCCATGGACTTCCACACGCTGGCCATGATGATCGTCCAGGGGGCGACTTTGGGGTCGTTCAACCAGCCCAGCTTGATGCCCAACCATTTTCCCAAAAGATAGTTGATCAGGCCGCCCGACGGGTTGAACATCAGCAAGAAGATAATCCCCGCCACGGCTGGAGACATGGCATAGGGCCAGACCAGCAGAATCCGATAGATAGACGCACCGCGGATGGGCAGATAGGCCATGGTGGCAACCAACAGCGACAGCCCCATGCTCAGCACGACGATGAAAAAGGACATATACATCGTGCGCACCACGGTTTCGAAGTAAGTCTTGTCTTCCACCAGGCGGGTGAAGTTGTCCACACAGACAAAAACCTCGCGCCGCGCGCCCAGCCGCGAGAGCATGGTCGAAAGGCGCAACGTTTCCAGCGAGGGGTAATACAGGAACAGCAGCAGGATGGTGAGGGTCGGTGCGAGCAGGGGGATGGCAATCCACCAATGCCGAAACGCCCCCTGGCTTTGCTGCCCTTCTATCAGACTTTCGTGACGCAGCAGTTTGCCGCTGAGCCAGCCCAGCGGAGCCACCACGATAGCTGTGCCCGCAGCAGCCAGGATCAGCCCGAACGCCCGATCCAGTGACTCGCGCCCTGCCTCGAAGGTGCAGTAGTCCAGCGGGGCCAGGAAGAGGGCCGAACCGAACGCCCCGGCGATGGCCCCCAGGCCCAGACCCAGCAGCCAGAGTCCGCCAGCGCGTTTGAAGATGTAGGCCACCACAGCGGCCCCGATCGCTGCGCCCGCCAGCATCAGAATCACAGGAGAAACGACCATGATGATTTTTCTCTCTAGGCTTCCTGATTAGAATTTTTGAGAAAACCCGATTGGGGGGCGACTCCCCTGTCGCCCCCCAGATGAAGGAATCGCTTGTGCCCTAGGTTTACGGCGCGTTCAGCAGGTTGTACTCCTCGATGATGCGGTTGGCTTCGGCCACCGCCTCGTCGAGCACCGCCTTGGGGTCGTCGTCGCTCAGCAGGACGCGGTCAATGGCCGCTGTGACCACATTGCGGATGGCCGGAAAGCCGCCCACCAGCGCGCCGCTGGTCGCCGGAGTGACCTTGCTCTGGGCGAGCTGCTGCACCGCCACCGTCTGGTTGGGCCACTGCTCGAACCAGCCCTCGCTCTCCAACAGGTCGTAGGCGCTGTAGCGGATCGGGATGTAGCCGGTGATCTTGTGCCAGTCGGCAGCGTTCTCGGTGTTGGTCAGGTAGACCAGGAAGGCCAGCGCGCCCTCTTCCACTGCCGGATCAAGGCCATCGGCCAGCCATAGGGTCGCGCCGCCGATCAGGTTGCCCGTCCAGCCGGTGTCGTCGTTGTAGGGCAGGAACGAGGCGACCGTCTCGAAGCCACCCTCGATGCCCATCTGCGTGTAGAGGGTGGTGTCGGAGCTGCTGTAGGCAGCCATGGCCACCTGCTGCGTCGAGTAGGCCTGGTCTACGGTAGACCAGGAGTCGCCGCCCTGCGCGCCACTGTAGTACAGATAGCCCTTGTTGTAGAGATCATCCAGCCACTGCAGGATGGCCACGCCCGCCTCGCTGTTGAAGACCGCCTCGGTCGCGCGAGCCTCGCGCCCATTGCCATTGTTGACATACAGCGCGTCCTGCTGCGCCAGCCACTGCTCGAAGAACCAGCCGTGATTCGGCCAGGTGAAGCAGTATTCAGGCGCATTCTCCAGGGCCATGATCGCCTCGCAGGCTTGCTCGACCTCGTTCCAGGTCGCCGGCGGCTTTTCCCAACCAGCGGCCCGCAGGTAGTTCATGTTGGAGAACATGATCGCCGAGGAGGTATTCCAGGGCATCGAAGTCCACTTGCCGTCCAGGGTGTAGTAGGCGCGCACCGGCTCGACGAAGTCATCGAAGTCAACCGGCAGGCCGAGGATTTCGGTGCGGTCGCCCAGCGCGTCGGCGATCGGCTTGAACAGGCCGCTGTCGCGGGCGTCCTGCGTGCCAGCCTCGAAGAACTGCACCACAGCAGGCAGTTGGCCTTGCTCTGCCGCGACGGCCACCTGCGCGAACACCGTCTCGTAGCTATAGCCGCCGGTGACGACGACTTCATACTGCGGGAACATCTCGTTGAAACGGGCGGCTACTTCCTTGGTCCAGTCCCAGCGATAATCCTGGAAGGCGATCCAGACGTCAACCTTGATCTTTTCCTGTGCGACAGCAGTCGCTCCCGGCGCAACCAACGCCAGCATCATGACCAGCACAACGGACAGAAATACGAGTTTTTTCATCTCCTCACCTCAAACAGGCTAAATGATGCGGATGGACAGCAGTGCCGAAGCACCGAGCAGAACTTTACTCTCTGCACACTAAATCCATCCTAACTGTGGGTAAAAAGAACCTGACGATCTGGAGAACCGGGTGAAGCCCCTTTAACTTCCTCGTGTGACGCCTCCTTTCGTGCAAAATGTGTCGCCGAGGGGGTGCGCACTATGCCTGTGCAGAGAAGCAGTGCGGCGGGTACTTGTTATCCCCGACTTACCCTCATTGTATGCTAAAAAAGTCTCTGTGCCAACACAAGCCAACACAAAGGATGTTGGATTCCGCACACGGAACGCACACCCCCTTCACGCGCTGCTTAGAAGTAGTTGACAGTGATGCCGCCGTCTACTACCAGGCTTGCCCCATTGACCCACGACGCCTCATCCGACGCCAGATAGAGCGCGGCATAGGCTACGTCCGGCGGCTGCCCAAAACGTCCCATGGGGATACGGCGCAGGCGCAGCATCTTGGCTTCTTCGGTGGCGAAGAGCGTCTCCATCAGCGGCGTGATGATCGGGCCGGGGCAGATGGCGTTGGAGCGCACCTTCTGCGGGCCAAATTGCACGGCCAGCGAGTGCGTCAGGGCGATCACCGCGCCCTTGCTGGCGGTATAGGCATCTTGCGGCACGGTGCAGCCCACCAGGGCCACGAACGAGGCGATATTGACCACTGCGCCGCCGCCCGCCTTGATGATCTCCGGAATGCCGTACTTGCAGCACAGGGCCACGCCCTGCACGTTGACATCAAACACGCGCCGCCAGACATCCGGCTCCATGGTCAGCACGGAGATGTCTTCGTCGGGCATGATGCCGGCGTTGTTGACCAGCGTGTCCACCTTGCCGAATTGCGCCACGCCCGCCTTGATCACCTTCTCAACATCGGCTTCGTCGGCCACGTTGCCCGCGACAGCGATAGCCTGGCCGCCTGTCTCGGCGATCATCTGCGCCGTCTGCTCGACAGTCTGCGCGTTGATGTCGTTGAGCACCAGCCGCGCGCCCTCTCTGGCGAAGAGAAGCGCTGTCTCGCGGCCCAGGCCGCTACCCGCGCCGGTGATGAAGGCCACTTTATTTTCGAGTCGCATGGTATTGTCAGCTCCTTATGGGGTAGTCCTCAGAAAGTCCAACATGAATGTTCAGGTCCCTTCATGGGCTTTGCGCCATTCAAATCTGCTCGAAAAAGCGCGCGCGCTCCCAGCAGGTGACCGCTTCGTCGAATTTGCGTTGCTCGGTGCGCGCGAAGTGTAGATAGTGCTCGACCACCTCCTCACCAAAAGCCGCGCGGGCCAGCTCGCTGCGCTCGAAGGCGGCGATCGCTTCGGGCAGAGAACGGGGCACGCGCGGCAGGTCTGTCGCCAGATAAGCATTGCCTGCGAACATAGGCGGCGGCTCGGTCTTGCGCTCGATGCCGTCCAGCGCTGCCGCCAGCAACGCGGCAAACGCCAGGTAAGGGTTGGCGTCCGCGCCGGGGATGCGGCACTCGACGCGCAGCGCATCGCCGCGCCCCACCACGCGGAAACCGGTGGTGCGGTTGTCGTAGGCCCAGGCCACCGCCGTCGGGGCGAAGGACTCGGCCTGATAGCGCTTATACGAGTTGACGTTGGGGGCGAAGAACAGCGTCAGATCGCGGGCGTGCGCCAGCATCCCGCCGACCGCCCAGCGGAACGTGTCGCTGCCCGTCACTGGCAGGCCGTCGGCCAGGGGTCGATCCCCGGCAAAGACGTTGTGCGCGCCGTCGGCGCTCCACAGGCTGAAGTGCAGATGCATACTGCTGCCCGCGTGCCGCTCGTCCCACTTGGCCATGAAGGTGACTGCCAGCCCCTGTTGCCAGGCGACCTCGCGGGCCATCTGCTTGAAGATGACGGTGCGGTCGGCCATGGTGAGCAAATCGCAGTAGCGGATGTTGATCTCTTCCTGCCCTGCGCCCCACTCCCCTTTGCTGAACTCGACCGGCACGCCAGATAAATGCAGGTGTCGGCGGATCGCGCCGAGCAAACCCTCGACCTTCGCGCCCTGGAACAGGTGATAGTCCTCGATGTACGCCCCGAAGGTGCGCAGGTCATGATAGTATTTGGCGCGGGCGGACTCGTAAGTCTCCTGGAAGACGAAGAACTCCAGTTCGCTGGCGCCCATGGGCAACAGGCCCGCCGCGCGCGCCCGCTCGATCTGCTGGCGCAACACCGCGCGCGGGGCGATGCTCACCAGGTCGCCGGTGTGCTCGTCACGCACGTCGCACAGTGCCAGCGCCGACCGCTCCAGCCACGACGCGCGCCGCAACGTCGCCCAGTCCACCGTCGCCCAGGCGTCGCGATACCCCTGCTCCCAACTGGCGTAGCGATAGCCCGGCACGGGGTCCATGGCCAAGTCGCAGGCCAGCAGGTAGTCGCAGAAGTGCAGGCCGTGTTCCGCCGCCTCCAGGAAGTAGCGGGCATCGTAGCGCTTGCCCAGCAATCGCCCGTAGAGATCGGGGAAAGCCACCAATACGGTCTCGATCTCCCCGCGCTCCACAGCGTCGGCCAGTTCCGCGCGGCTCAGGGGGCTGGTCTGATGTACCTCAGTCACCGTTTATCTCCTGGGGCGCAGGGCGCGCGCTCTAGTTCGTCGGCCACCCAGCCGAGGCCCAGCTCTTCCAGTTTGACGCGGCTGGGGGTGCCGGTCATCACGTCCCAGCCGGCCATGGCATAGTAAATGTCTTTAGCGCGCTCGAATTCCTCGACGGTCACGTACAGGCCATCGCTGGCCCCGCCGCGCAGCGGTTTGGTGAGCTTCTTGGGCAGGGTGTCTTGGTCGCGCCCGAAGCCCTCGCGGGCGTTGAAGGCGCGTAGCATATTCAGGCGACGCTCGCCCAACTTCTGCAACTCGAAGACCGTCACCGACCAGCCCGTCACCGCGCGCACCAACTCGGCCATCTGCCGCAGGCTGAACAGTTGCCAGTCTGGCCCCCACACGAACTGACACAGGCTGAGCGTATCGAGGGCGCTGTAGGTGCACTGTGTGTAGAAGGCATAGCGCACTTTTTCGGCATTGAGGACAGTAGACGGCTGCGGATTGAGCAGCCCCAGTTCGGCAATGCGCGGGTTGAACTCGGTATAGCTGCCGTCGTGCTCGCTGGACATGTGATCCGCGCCGAAGGGGTTGACGCCGTAGATGAGCGCCAGACTGCGCTTGAGTTGCGGCATATGCGCGGGCATTTCCGACCCCTTGACGGTAATCAGCAGGTCTTCTGCCGCCGGGCCAAAGCGCCGCGCGGCGATGGCCGAGCCGTCGGCCAGCACATCGCCGAAACCCTCGCGGCGGGCGATCATTTCGGTCAGGCGCACCATGGCTTCGGCGTTGCCGAAACGCAGATCGAGGCCGCCGGTGTCGGCCTGCGTGATGATGCCCTGCTCGTAGCAGTCCATGGCCCAGGCGATCGTCGCGCCACAGGAGATGGTGTCCATGCCATACATGTTGCAAAGCTGATTGGCGTAAGCGACGGCCTTGAGGTCGGCGACGCCACAGTAGGTGCCGAACGTGCTCAGCGTCTCATACTCCGGCCCGCCGTAGATGGGATCGAGCGGGTAGGGGCCGTCGTGACTTTCGACCACGCGCTTGCAGCGCACCGTACACGCATAGCACGTGTCGGTTTCCTTGAGGATCGTCTGGCGCATCGTCTCGCCACTGAGGGCATCGTAGCCCTCAAAGACGCCGCTGGCGTAGTTGAAAGAGGGCAGGCCGCCGCGATGTTGCTGCTTGCGGATGAGCGCCGTCGTGCCCAGCAGGGTCATGCTGCCCATGATGTCCTCGGTGTTGTCTGCGCCCCAGCGAGCCAACGCCTTGAACGCTTCCTGATCGAAGACCTGCGGGCGTTGCCGGCCACGCACCACGATCGCCTTGAGGTTCTTGCTGCCCATCACCGCGCCCATGCCGGTGCGCCCGTTGGCGCGGTTGGACATGTTGATCATCGCCGCAAAACGCACGCCGCGCTCGCCCGCCGGGCCGCATTGCAACACCTGCACGCGCCGGTCGCCCAACTCGTCTTCGATGGCGCGCTGTACGTCGTGTGTCACCCGCCCCCACAAGTGCGAGGCATCGCGCAGTTCGGCTTCGCCGTCGTGAATCCACAGATAGACTGGCTTGTCGGCACGCCCCCAGATGACGATGCCATCGAAACCGGCGAATTTGAGTTCGGCGGGCCAGAAGCCGCCGCACTGCGAGTCGCCGACCATGCCGGTGAGGGGCGAACGTGCCGTAGCGCTCATACGGCTCTGGCCGGAGATGGGCACACCAGTCACCACGCTGTCCATCAGCGCTAGGGTGTTTTCTGGAGCGAGCGGATCGGTGCCGGGAGGCGTGTTTTTCAGCAGGTAATACAGCCCCATGGCGCTGCCGCCCATGTAGGTGCGGTAGAAGATTTCGTCCGGCTCTTCGACAGTCAGGCTGCCAGTGCTCAGGTTGACGTGTAAGATTTTGCCGTGATAGCCGTAAGGCATGACTTATCCTTCCTTAAATGAAAAAGGCAAGCGATACGGGGAGAGCGCGTGCTTTGCGATTTCCGAAGTCTCGTAGACTTTGGGCGTTTGACCAGCCAGAGCAGCAGGGTCATCGCATCAAAACCAGCCAGCAGAACCATGGGCAGAAGTAAGCGCAGGTGTGATCTGCTGGTTGACCTCACCCCCACTCGGCGCTGGCGCGCCTCGTTGCCCCCTCCCCGCGTCGGGGAGGGGGCTAGCCGAGCGAAGCGAGGCTGGGGGTGAGGTAAAGCGGCAAGCGGTTTGATGCAATCCTCCTGGCCAGAGCAGTGAGTAGTATTTTTGGCGCACATGATGTATTTTCGAATCCACACAAATCTTGTTCGATGCTGTTTGAAAGGTAACAAGCCTTATGTACAAAGACCTGCCCCTCGCCATCGCCATTCTCAACGGCTATCCCAGAGCCAGCCGCGAGCGCTTCGACGCTGCTGACGTCGGGCACCCGCACGACATGTACGCCCGCTTCGTGCGCTCCTACGTCCCGCAGGCCACCATTGACGTGCTCTTCATCGCCGACCTGGATAGTGCCCTGCCCAGCGGGGCCAACCTGCGCTCCTACGACGCTTATATCTGGACTGGCTCCGACCTGACCATCTATCACACCGACGATCCCCGGGTCACCCGCCAGGTGGAGCTGGCCCGCGCTATCTACGAAGCGGGTGTACCTTGCTACGGCAGTTGCTGGGGTATTCAGATGGCCGCCTATGCCGCCGGTGGAGAAGTGCGCAAGAACCCCAAAGGCCGCGAATGGGCCATCGCCCGCCGCATCACGCGCACCGAGGCCGGTCGCACACACGCCTTGCTGCGCGGCAAGCCGGACGTTTACGACGGCTTCATCATGCACCTGGACGAAGTCGTCACTCTGCCGCCCGGCGCTACCCTGCTGGCCACCAACGAACATACCCATGTGCAGGCGTTGGAAGTCAAACACAAGAACGGTGTCTTTTGGGCCACGCAATACCATCCGGAGTACAATTTCTATGAGATGGCCCGCCTGATCCGCGCCCGCGCCGAACCACTTGTTAAAGAAGGTTTCTTCGCCACCACCGCTGACGTACTGGCCTACGCCGAAGCCATGTTTGCCCTGCACGAGCGCCCCGACGATCCGGCGCTGCGCGCGCGCTTCGCCGTCGGGCCGGATATCCTCGACCCGCTCTATCGGGAGGCCGAGCTACGCAACTGGTTCGATCATCTGGTAATCCCGTCGCGGCGACATTAGGACGATCGCCGTGCAGCACAGGTGATGACGCTTTGTGTCTATTTCAACACAAATCAACATAAAATGCAACACGCTCGTGTTGGTAAATTGACACGAAGTGTCAGTGCCGAAAGGCAAATGATATGAACGCAATCGAACGCCAGAAGATCATCTTGCAGATCATCTCCGAACAGGGCGCGGTGACCGTCGCCGAACTCTGTGAGCGTTTCGGCGTCTCCGACATGACCATCCGGCGCGACCTCTCGACGCTGGAACGCGCCAGCCTGCTGCGGCGTATTCACGGTGGAGCGGTCAGTGCGCGCGGGCGCAGCTACGAGCCGCCCGTCCTGACGCGCGTGCACGAAGCCCCTGAGGCCAAACGTGCCATCGGCAAGCTGGCGGCGACACTGGTACACGAGGGCGACAGCATCGCCCTGGACATCGGCACTACCACGCTCGAACTGGCCCGCAACCTGACCCGCCTGCAAGACATCACTGTGTTGACCAATAGCCTGCCCATCGCCAACCTGCTCACCGATCAGCCGGGCATCCGGCTGATGTTGTGCGGCGGCATTGTCCGCCCCGGTGAACGCTCGCTCATCGGGCCGGTCGCCGAGTATACTTTCAGTCAGTTCTATGTGGACAAAGCCTTCATCGGCATTGGCGGGGTAGACCTGGAAGCGGGCCTGACCGAGTACAACACGGACGACGCCGAAGTCAAACGTACCATGATCCGCAATGCGCAGCGCTGTATCTTGCTGAGCGATAGCCGCAAGTTCGGATTGAAGACTTTTGCCAGCGTTGCGCCGCTATCCGTGGTGGACGACATCGTCACCGACGACGGTCTTAAGCCAGAATTCCGCGAAGCCCTGGAACGGGAAGGCATCGTCGTGCACATCGCCCATGTGACCCATCATTCACCCTGAGAAAGCTTGCCTCGCGCGCACCGGAGAGACCCATACACACCCATGATCAGCAAAACACTCCTGGTTATTTTCGATGGCTGCCGGCCCGATGCTCTGGCTCAGGCCCATACCCCACACGTTGATCGGCTGTGGCAGAACGGAGCCTATACCTGGGGAGCGCAATCGGTAGTGCCCAGCTACACCCTGCCCGCCCATATGTCCATGTTTCGCGGCGTGACACCCGAACGGCACGGCGTCACTGATAACGTCTTCCAGCCGTCGGCGGTGGCCTACCCCAGCTTCGTGGACATTGCGCATCAGCACCGGCGGCATACGGCCATGTTCTATAGCTGGGAACAACTGCGCGACCTATCCGCGCACGGCAGCCTGACTGTCAGCTATTGCCGCGACGGGGCAGTGACGCCCGATGCCGATCAGATCGTCGCGGCGCAGGCTGCCGACCTGCTCGCCCGCGAGCGCCCCGACCTGCTGGTGGTCTACCTGGCCGAATCCGACCTGGTGGGGCACGCGGCGGGATGGATGTCCGCCGCCTATCTGCAGGCCATCGAGCGCATGGATGAGGCGCTGGGGCTGCTGCTGGCGACGCTGGACGAAGCAGGTCTGCGCGAGGAGTACACGGTGCTCTTTCTCTCCGATCACGGCGGGCACGAGCACACGCACGGCACAGGATCGCCGGAAGACCTGACCATTCCCTGGATACTCTGCGGGCCGGGGATCAAAACCGGGCACACCCTGACGACGCCGGTGCGCATTTACGATACCGCCGCCACGATTGCCCATCTGCTGGGCATTCCCCGCCCTGACGTATGGGAAGGGCAGCCGATCTGGGAGGCATTCGACCGTGCCTGATTTCCTGGCGTGGCGGCAACGGCTGCCCGCCGAACAGGCCCTGCACATCATCGGCCTGGGGGTGGCTGTCTCACTGTTGGGCGATCTGACGCTATATGTGGTGTTGCCCACGCACACCACAGACGCTGGCATTGCCCTGGCCAACGTCGGGCTGATGCTCTCCGCCAACCGGCTGATCCGCATTGTCCTCAACGGGCCGCTGGGCGTGCTGATCGAGCGCATCCCCCGGCGGCGCATTGCCGTGCCAGCGCTGTTCTGCGGCGGGCTGTCCTCGCTGCTCTATACGATCCCCGGCTTCTGGCCCCTGTTGATCGGGCGGCTGCTGTGGGGCATCTCGTGGGCGGGCATCTGGCTCAGCGCCAGCACGATGGCGCTCGATCTCTCTACTTTCGCCAATCGCGGGCGTTTTGTGGGCCGCCTGCAGATGTGGTTTTTCATTGGATCGGGGGGCGCGTCGCTAGTTGGCGGGGCGCTGACCGACTGGCTGGGCTATTTGCAGGCGCTGCGCGTCTGCTCGTTGATCACGCTGGCGGCGGCGGTGGGCTGGTGGCTGGCTCTGCCGGAAACGCAACCGACGCGCGCGGCAGTCGCCAGGGGCGCGCCCTCCACGGTGCCGGGCACGCCCGTTCCGCCACCCCGCAACCGCCTGCCGCTGGCCATGGCCATTGCCCTGCTGGGCGTCAACTGGCTGATCTTCATCGGCATCCTCAGCGCGGTCTTGCCGCTGTTGTTGCAGGAGCGCGTCGGCGAGACGGTGCACCTGGCGGGGACGGTCATCTATCTATCTACCTTCACCGGCGCGATGGCAGCGGGCAGTCAGGCGCTCAGCCTGGTTGCGTCGCCGCTGGCGGGCTGGCTCTCCGACCTCAGCGGGGAGCGCTGGCGGCTGGTGATCGGCGCGCTGGCCCTGGGCGTGATCGCCATGGCCCTCACGGCGGGCGGGCGGGGCGTGGTGGTGGTGACAGCGATTATGCTCGGAGCGATCGCCACCAGCGTCCTGCAGACACAGGTGATGACGCTGGTGGGCGATTATGAGGGCGAAAACAATCGCGGGCGCATCCTGGGCATCATCAACACCGTGGGCGATGTGGGCAGCGCCGCCGGCCCGTTGATCGCCTATGCGCTACTGCCCCTGGTAAGCATCGGCGGGCTGTTCTGGCTGGCGACGGCCATGCTGGGCGCGGCTTTGCCCGGCGCGTGGTGGGTCGCCCGCCAGGAAGCGCAACGTCTGCGGCTGGCCCATACGCCGCCCGTGTAGGGCGCAAAAGGCGCGCACAGCGAAAACCGAAAAACTCCGCGTCTGCGCGGTTTGTGCTTCACGGCAGCGGATCGTAGTAGCGCTCCCCGGCACAGGCCCGGCATAGTACCATGCCCTCGTGCACGATCTCGCGCTCATTGATGATTTCCTCGCCGCACACTTCGCAGGTCACGCGCCGCCCCGGTTTGCTCAACAGCGCCTCCAGCGAGACGCGCAGCGTCACCGGACGGGCGATCAACAGTTCGTCGTCCGGCATGATCTGATAGGCGGCGAGCTGCGCGTGCCAGCGACTGCGCGCATCCGGCGCATAGTGCGCGGCCAGCGTCCGGCTGTGCGGGCTGGGGGTCACGCGCACGGCGCGTTGGGTTTCCACGTCCACCAGCGTCACCGCCACCTTGCCGAAGTCAATCACGCGCAGGGTGCGGTGTCCCACCGAGCAACCGGTCGCCACGGAGACACCATCCGCCGCGCAGCCGTCCGTCTCCACGAAGGCCAGCAGCCGCTTGCCGGTCTGCGGCACGTCCAGCCCCAGTAGACGCCCTCCCAGCAACCCCATGCGCACGCCGAGTACCTGGCGCGGGCACAGGTGCGCGTGCAGCGCGGCGCACTGCTCCAGCAGGGCGGCCAGGCGCGCGTCGGCCAGAACGGGGCGGGGGGGCGGTGTCGGGCGGGCCATGATGTGTTCTCCTTCAGGCAATCAGACGGTCGTCGGGGTGAGTTTCGCGATCGCGGTGAATGATCAGGTTGCCCGTGCTGTCGAGTTCCACCGCCAGGTAACGCAGGCCGCGCGGCGCTGGCCCGCTGATCCGCTCGCCCTGAGCGTCGTAATGACTGTTGTGGCAGGGGCATTCGAAGCCGAGCAACGGCGAGTTCTGGCCATCTCCGACGGCGCGCACCAGGCAGCCCAGATGTGAACATACCGCATCCAGCGCGTAGAAACCCAGCGCGTCGCGCACCAGATAGGCGCGCACATCGCGCACGAAAGTCAGGCTGGGCGCGGCATAGTCTTCGGGTTTGCCGGCGGTCGCGCTTTCGGGCGGCTCTGGCTGAGACGAATGCGCCATCATCTGCGCCGCCTCGCCCGCGGCCAGCGCGCCCGTCGCGGCCAGCAACGCTTTGCGCAGTCCGGTGAACAGTTTGCGGCGGCTCAGCGGCTCCACGTCTTCTTCTCCTGGCCACTCATTCTCGTTCGTAGGCATGGCACACATGGCAATAATGGCTCTCCTGCTGATCGGGGCGCTGCTGGCAACCCGATCCCAACACCAGCGGCACGTCGTAACGCTGTCCGGTCGCTTTCATGGTTAGTTCCAGCCGGTCACCGCGCCAGACGACGTGCGGCAGCGGCTCGCCCAGGTCGGTCATCAGGATGGTGTCGCCGACCTGCAGTTCGAGGTTGGGGTTCAGGAACGCCAGGCGCAGCGCCAGATCATCGGGATCGGTGATGGTGTAGCTGAGCGGCGGGGCATCGAGCGTGCCGTGACAGGTGCGGCATTCGGTGTAGCGGGCGTCGCGCTGACTGCTGTACAGATAGCCATCGCCCATCACTTCACGGCGGGTGTGGCAGTCCACGCAATCCAGTTCCCACTCGCACAGGGTGAACTGCCCGATCGGCTGATAATACTCGTGCACGCGCCGCTCGATGGCGTTCAGATAGTCCGGCGCGGGGATGTCCGCCCGCGGCACGAAGGTCATGGTCGGTAGCTCGTAGTTGCCGCGGTTGTGGCAGTGATTGCACTGCGTATAGGGGATGGCCGTGGTCAGTTCGTGACGGCGCATGTGCCCCGGCTCGTCGCGCGGCAGGGTGGGGTCGCCCCCCTTGTACAACCCGTCATTGTCGTAGAGCACATGGCAGGCCGAGCAGCCCGTCGCGCGGTAGAAATAGGGGGCCTGGATCGCTTCAGCGCTCAGGTGACAGGTCAGACAATTCCCGGCGAATTGCTGCACCAACGGCGGCGCATCTGGCGCGGGCTGAAAGGCGGCCAACGCCTCCACCACCGGGCGACCGCCGTTGTCTGGCGGACCCTCGTAGCTCTGCACCGCGTATATCCCAAAACGGGCCACGCTGTCGGGCTGTACGCCGAAAGCCCGCAGCACATAGGCAATGGCTCCCGCGTAGGTCGCCTGGATGCTGCGCTCAACGCGCGGCAGATGATCGCGGTGATCGGCAGGCGCGCCGCTGTGACAGGCGCTGCCACCGCAGGTCTGCGCGGCCACTGACAGATCGCCGGGGTTGCGGATCAGGCCAGTGTGTGCCAGGTCTTCGTCCAGGGCGATGCCTACCCCGCCATGACAGGCCACGCAGCCGACTACCTCCACGGGATGCGAGGGGCTGATCTCCTCGATGCTCCAGTGACAGGTCAGGCATAGCTCGCGCTGACCGGTCAGGCTGGGCACGACGGCGCGCACCTGCGGATCGTCCTGGTAGCGCCGCCAGGGGGCGGTGCGCTCGCGCAGCCACGCCCCCACGACGACCAGCAGCAGCCCCGCTGTCGCCAACAGCGGCCACAGCCCTGCCAGTGCTACTCGTCTCATCGCAGCGCCCCCCGGACCGTCAGGGCGATCACCAGCAGCAACGCCGCCGCGAAGACGATCTGCGCCCGCCGCCCCGCAGCGTTGAACCAGTGTCCTTCGCCCTCTGCCGAGCGATCCAGCGCGTAGGGCAGGGCAGCCAGCACGCCCAGCACGAGCAGCGGCGCGATCACACCGGCCAGCAGCGGACTGGCGAAGCGCAGCGCCTCTTGCACGCCCAGGAAGAACCACGGGGCAGCGCTTTCGTGCGCGGCGGGCGTGTTGAGGTCGGCAGGCGGGGCCAGGGGGGCGTCCCACAGCAGGCTGACGACGCCCAGCATCGTCAGGACGACCAGCGTCGCCAGCCCTTCGGTTCGTACCAGCGCCCGGCGCGACAGGCGCGGCGTGCGCGCAGCATGGCTGATCCCGCCGTCGCGCCGTACGCGCCAGATGTGCCACACGCCCAGGAAAAGCAGCGCGATCGTCAGGCCGGCGATGTGCCAGCCGTAGAAGCGCACTGGCGTCGCCGCGCCGACTGTCTCGCCGCCCACGGCCAGGCGGTAGAGCGTCTCGCCGAGCAAGGGCACCTCGCGCAGCAGGTTGGTGCCCACCAGCAACGCCCAGCTCACGTCGGCGTCCCAGCGCAGCACCAGGCCGGTGAAGTCCAGCAGGATCACCAGGACGAGCAGTCCCAGGCCGATCAGCCAGTTGAGGCGGCGGCGTTTGTAGCCGCCGGTGAAGACCACGCGGGCCATGTGCAGCGTTGCAGTGACCACCAACCATTGCCCGGCCCAGTAGTGCAGGTTGCGCACGAACCAGCCGTAGGGTGCTTCGTAGGTGATCGCGGCGACGGAGCTATAGGCGCGCGCCAGAGATGGCTCGTAGAAGAACATCAGCAGCACGCCTGTCACCAACAACACCAGCACCAGCAAGACACTGATCCCCCCCAGACCGAAAGTATAGGTGAAAGCTGCCGAGCGGGCGGGGATCGTCGCCGGGTGCAGGTGTTCGAAGAAGCTGGCGCGAGAGTCACCCATTGGCTCTTGCGGTGCTCAGGATTGGCGATCAGCGTGTGAGCAGCTTTTGCTCCGTTTTCCGGGCAGATTGGCCTTCGCCGGTTCGGCGCTGTCTGGCACGGCAAGCCTGAGATAGCGCGCAGACGAAAGCAGACAGGAAGATTGTAGCAGACTTGGGGACAACTGGTGAAACACAAAAAGGGTGCGTGCAAAATGTGACAGGCAATCTGCAGCAGTCTGCTGCCCCTCACCCCTAAAATCCCCTCGCCCTCGCGACTGCGTCGCGGGGCAAGGGGACTTACTTTCTCTCGCCCAAATGCTCCCCTTCGCCCGCAGCGCGAGAGAAGAGGCCGGGGGATGAGGGGCGAAAAGCGCGTAACACCCTCTAGCGCGTATAGACGACCTCGATCGTCCGGTCGGAGGTCAGCGTCAGGCGGAACTCCAGCACCGGCTGATCCAGGCTGTAACTGGCGGCGGGCTGCGGGTCGCTGTAGACCGTGCGCGCGCCCGCGGGCAGGGTGATCTGCACGTTGAGCGGTTCGGCCAGGGTGCCCGCCTGTTTCTGCGCGACCAGCCTGTAGCGATAATAAGGGCCTTCCTGGGCCACCAGCGGAGGCGTGCGATAGAGGAACTGATAGCGCTCGCTGTGATTGTAGTCCACGGCAGCGCGCGCCACGAAGGCGGTGTGCGCTTCCCATGGCACGACGACGGGCTGCTGAGGCAGGTTGCTGGTCTCGGTGAGTGTGCTCTGGGCGGGCACAAAGACCTGGATCAGGCTGCGATAGTCCAGATCGCCGTGCGCCGGAGCGACAGCGGGGTCTTTTTCGGCCACCCGTTCTGAGTAGTCGTAGGCGACGGCCAGGCGGCTGCTCAGCGAGCCATCGTCCTGGATGGTTACGTCGTAGGTGAACTGCCGCAGCACCGAACGGTTGGCTTTGTTGCCCAGGTTGGCTTCGGCTACCAGCAGGTAGTCGTTATCCTGGGCGGGTTTCTGATCGCCCAACCAGCCCAGCACGCGCATCGCCTCGTTGAGGCCGTCATCGGTGAAATAGAGCATGATGTGCTTTTCCAGCAGCGCTTTGAGCAATGCGCCGCGCAGTTGCACGCTCTTTTCCTGATCTACCCGCTGCCAGTCGTTGAAAATCTGGCGATAGACGGCGGCCACGAATTCCTTGTGTTCGCCTTCGCTGGCCGCGCGGATGGTATAGACAGTCTCGCGGAAGTTATCGCTATTGACGGTGATACCGTAGTCGGGCACATAGACGCTGCCCAGTTCGGACAGGATGTACTCGAACGCCACCAGGTCAATGCCGATCACGCCGTCTACCGGGCTGTGCGGATTGCCGCCGTTGTCGTAGAACCACGCGGCCATGCGCGCCGTGGTGGGGAAGTCTGGCGACCAGCTCGAATCCCAGGCGGCATAGATCGGCTGCTGATAGGGAATCCACCACTCCGGAATCTGTATCTGATTGGCCAGGGTCAGCGGCGGCGGGTTGGGGCTGTTGGGCGTGGTGGCGCGATAGTCGTAGTCCAGTACGCGCCCATTGCGCACGGTCATCCAGCCATAGGTACTCAGATAACCACCCGCGGGGCGCAGCTCGTCGTTGTTCTGGGCCAGGATCAGGTATGTCTGTGTTTCGTCCAGGCCCAGCGCGGCGGTGAGCAGTTCGGGCGATTGGAGCAACACGCGGTCTATATCCGCCAGCAATTGGTAGGTGCTTTCCAGGCCATCTACTGTAACCAGCAGGCCGGGCGAGACTCTGGTGGGGTCGAGGCGCTCGATGATGGCTTTGGCCGCGTCCAGATGTTGCCCGGCGCGGGTGAAACGTCCGCGTCCCAGGTTCAGTAGCTCCACCACGCGCTCGCCTGACGAGAACTGCGTGGCGACACGCTCTTCTTCTTCCCCCTCCGTCAGGAAGAACAGCACTGGTTGCAGGCCAGTGAGCACGTTATCGGCGGCCAGGGAGAGTTCCTGGGCTGCGTCGAGCATGTTGAAGGTCGTTTGCAGGTCGCCGTTCAGAGGGGTGAAGGGGCGCAGGAACAGCGTCTGACGGCGGGCGCTGCTCAGGCTGGCGTTCAGGTCGCGCACACCCGCCTGCAGATGCTCGAAGTCGGAGAGCGTCAGGTCCGCGCCGGACTTGCGGCCCACGGTCGTCCAGATGCGATCCAGACTCTCCCACGAGTTTTCGACCTGCGTGCGAGCGTTCATGGCGAGGATGAGCGCCCCCATGACGAACGCCGCCGGAATGGTGATCGCCATCAGCAGCAGCACGCGCCAGTTGTAATGCCCCAGCCGCCGCGTCAGCTTGCGATACCAGCGCCGCTTGGAGCGCCGCCGCCGGCGCCGTTTTTCGCGAAAGAGTTCTTCGGGCGCATCCAGCGGCTTGGGCAACGTGGGAGTCTCCAGATCGGACATCGAGCCAGTCCCTCAATTCACAGCAAATTACACCAGAGCGCCATCGCGCCCAGCGACGCAGCTACAATAACCGGAATCGGCGCAAAAGCAAAATAGGGCGGGCGGCGTGCAGGGAAAACAGCCTTGTTCATCTGTGAAGGTTTTGTGAAAGACATATAAGGGCTCCAGTATGTTGACAAAAGATAGTTGCCTGTAGGCGACAAACCTTGTACTATAAGAATGTAGTGTGCGTATCATACCGCGTTGACGATTTCTGCGAGAATAGGTGACGCACCGTGTGGGACGCAGAAGGTGTGTTTTGCCGTCTCGCGATTTAGAATGTCTGGTGGGGTAAGGGGGTGTTCAATAGACAGTCTCCTTTAAGACGGCCCAAAAGCGCATCGCTGTGAGCATTTTATCGCGCGAGTGCCTCGTTGTGGCCTGGCCGTTTCCCACAGGGCATCTTCTGGCCGGTATGCGGGTGGTGACTCTCCGTAACAGAGGAGAGGGTTCAATACAATCTCGGCTCGCCGTGACGCTTAACGCTCCAGAGGGTTGAGATAGAGGGGGTACTTATGATGGGGGAAGATGCCGTTCTACCGGGCAGTCCACTCAAAGTTCTCATCTTGACTGTGTTCACATCGCGTGGGCAAAGGCTGCCATCATCGGCTCAGGCATGACAGGGCTGGCAAGGAGTTATCTTATGAAGCGCCTATCTCTTATAGCTATCATCGTTGTGCTGGTTGCCGCTCTACCTGTGCCGCAGTCGAGCCGGGCGCAGGTAGGCTACGAACAGCTCGTACGTCGTGCGCTATCCGAACTGGATACCAACTGCGCCAACCTGGAAGCGAACAGCGTCTGCTACGGCTTCGCCGAAGTGAGCGCTACGTTCTCGGCGGCAGTGCCAGACGCAGACCTGACTGAACCGGGCGATCGCGCTGCATTGACTGGCCTGCTCAGCCTGCGCACTTCCCCGATCAACCTGAGTGCTGGCACCTGGGGCGTAGCCGTGATGAACGTGCAGGCCAACGTGCCCGCGGGCCTCACGGGTGAGTCGGCGGTTTTCCTGTTGCTGGGCGACGTGCAGGTGACCAACGAGGTCGATCCGGCGCAAGCCGTGGTGCCGTCAACTGTGGTGCCGGTAACCCTGACTGCCTTGACTAACGCCCTGCGTACGCCGGGCAGTGGTGCTCAGGTGCTGGGCAGCCTGGCCACAGGCACCCTGTTGCAGGCCGACGGCATCAGCCCCGATGGACTCTGGCTGCGGGTAATGTTCGACCGGCAGGTCGCGTGGATTCCGCGGGCGAACGTCAACAGCGACGCGCCAGTCGGCGGGTTGCCGGTGATCACGCGCGACAGCCTGACGCCTATGCAGGCGTTCATCTTCCGCACGGGTGGGGGCACACCGCCTTCACTGGTGGTGCCGCCGGATGTGCTGGTGGTGCAGAGTCCGCGCGGCGTGCCGGTGGACATCATCGCCAATGAAGTGCCCATCCGCGTAGATGGCGTGATCTTCCTGCGCACGTTGCCCGATGGACGCTTCCAGTTGCTGGCCAGCGACGGCGAGTCGTGGGCCTATCCGGAGGCGCCCAATCAGGTGCGCGTACAGGCGGGCACCGCGGTGATCCTGGGCGACGGCACCTGGACGGGGTGGCGCACGCTCGAACAGCCGGAGTGGGACGCTTTCGGCTCGGTGGAACTGATCACCAACGTGGTGGTGTATCAGCTAGTGCTCCCCAACGTGATCAGGCCCTCCGGCATCGGCGTGCCGCCGGTGATCGTCGAAATCCCCGGTGGGACGATCATCCCCATCCCGCCGCGTCCGCCAGTCTTCCCGGTGGTGCCGGTGACCTTTGGCGAGCCGGGTACCGAGTTGGAGCGCCTGGCCTGGGAACCGATCGAGATCGGTTGCGGCGTGTGTCGTCCGCAGGACGCCTTCTATCATAGCGACAGCGACGGCGACTGGGACATCTACCGCCTGGCCGAAGATGGTCTCAATTCCCTGGTCAACAACATCACCCGCGGCAACGGCAGCCAGGACGTGCAGCCGTCCTACTCCGCCGATGGCGAATGGGTGGCCTTCACCACCAACCGCGATATTTTGGGCGGCTGGGAGATTTACCTGGCCCGCGTGGATGGTTCGCAGCAGGCCCGCCTGACCTACAACACGGCCAACGACGTGAACCCCGTATGGGGGCCGGCAAACCTGATCGCCTGGGAGAGCAACCGCGACGGCAACTGGGAACTGTACATGGCCGACGTGTCCAGCGATGGCCTGCCCGTCCGCCTGACCGACGATGCGGCCAACGATATCAATCCGTTCTGGTTCCCGGACGGCGGCTGCGGTCAGCCGGAGGGCGCGCGCCTGGTCTTCCAGAGCGACCGCGACGGTGACTGGGAAATCTATCTGCTGGATGTGATCTCCGGCGAATTGACGCAGTTGACCGACAACGACACCGAGGATGTGGTGCCGGTGCTCTCGCGCGACGGCAGCACGCTGGCGTGGCTGCAACTCAACAACTTCGGCGTCTACGATCTGTGGGTGATGGATATGGGTACGCTGCAGGCGCGCCGTCTGGTAGACCTGGGCACCGACGTGGCCGGTCAGACGTTCGCGCCGGACGGAGCATCTGTTGCCTTCTTCGCCAACGTGGACGGCGACTCCGATGTCTTCACGGTGGAGGTGGCGACAGGGTTGGTGACGCTGCTGACGACCAACTCTTTCGAAGACCGTGCGCCAAGCTTCACCTGCGACGGCACGGCGGTCGTTTTCCACAGCGACGCGGCTGCCAGCGAAGACAGCCCCGGTCAGCGCGATCTGTTTTCGGTGCGCCTGAGCAGGCCGGTTGGGCCAGCCGTTCGCCTGACCCAGGATGCGCGGGCTGACGATCTGTACCCGATCGCCGACCCCCATGAGGAGATCAACAGCAAGGAAGGGCGAATGCCACCGCATCCCTAGGTGAGTGGCTCTGAGAACGGCACAGGGGCTTCCGAAATGGAGGCCCCTGTTTGATTCAGCTGTGCTCAGTTATGGGCAGAGAGTGGGCCTGGCAGGATTCGAACCTGCGGCCGACCGGTTATGAGCCGGCTGCTCTAACCGCTGAGCTACAGGCCCTTGAAGAAAGCGCCCAGCCGGTCGCCGGGCGCTGCTGAGAGCGGGCAACGGGACTCGAACCCGTGACGACAGCTTGGAAGGCTGTAGTGTTACCGCTACACCATGCCCGCATAGTGCTGCTGCCCATTATCTTATCGAAAGGACAGCGGTAGTGCAAGGGTTTGCTCTGGGGGGGAGTGGATAAAGTCAAGGATACGCGAAATCTCGGACATGAGCCGGATAGGTTGGGCACTGGCGTTTGTAGAGTT
>CAKZOB010000035.1 GCA_937135955.1 uncultured Anaerolineales bacterium
AGCCATCCGGCGCACGCCATTCGAACTCAGTCCCCAGGCGGTCGCCGTCCGCGCCCATGCCGCGCCAGAAGAACGCGTTGTCTATGCCGAAGCCCTGCAGGATTTGCGGGAGCTGCGCGATGTGCCCAAAACCGTCGGGCACATAGCCGATCTTCATCACGCCGCCGTAAGGCTCGCCCATGCGGTGACCGACCATCAGGTTGCGCACCAGGGCTTCCGGGCTGACCAGGAACTCGTCGGCCAGCACATACCAGGGGCCAACCTGCAACCGCCCCGACCTGCATAGCTCTTGAAGCTGCGGCGCGCGGTCTGGGCGCACCTCCAGATAGTCTTCCAGCACGCTCATCTGACCGTCGAGCATGAAAACGCAGAAATCCGGATCATTGGCCAGAATAGACAGCAGGCGATCTACCAGACGAACCAGCCGAATGCGGTATTCCTGAAACGTGCAGTACCACGCCCGATCCCAATGGGTGTGACTGACCAACGTGGCCTGGTATGATTTCTCCACTGCGCTATGCCTTTCGGAAGAGGGAAGCCAGGCGAAATAAACTCGCCTCGGCCAAAACAGTCTCTACGCTCTATGTATAGACAAATCTATTGTAGTATGGGTGCCTTGTCAAGACAAGACCTTCCCCAACTCTCCCATAGCCAGGCTATTCCGTCTGGCAGAGTCTCCAGATTGCGCGCCTGCCGATAATTTGACAGCCCTATGGTTCAGTCGCATAATTAAATCGTCTAGACAATATTGCGATTTCGCACAGCGCCCCTCAATACTTTGTCGCTCTGTCGTTCTGGCTGTGCGAAGTTGCTCCCGTTTGTTGAGGGAGAACCTTCTATGATTGATTGGCTCGATACATCGCTGTTTACGCTGGGCGAGACGCTGACCGTCCCGCGCATGTGGGCGGTCATGGCGCTGTTCTCCGCCGCGCTGGCCTGGGGGGCCTGGCGTAAACGGCACAGTCCCTCGCTGTGGGGGCTGGTGAGCTTCGGGGCGTTCGTCCTGGCAAGCGAATTCGTGCGCTCATTCATCCCCAATGCCCGGCAGGAGTTCGCCAGAGGCGAGAAGCCCAGCGCAGCCTATGTCCTGTGGTCAGACCCGGCTTTCCGCTCGGACTTTGTGCTGGTAGTGCTTGTCCTGGCGCTGTTGGTACTCGTCATCCGCCTGATAGTGGTACTGAGGCGCTATAGCGGCGCTACTTATCTCAGCGCCACCGAAGAAACGGTCGTGACCCGTCTGGCGCACTGGCGGGCCAGCGCGATGGGCAGCGCTGTTGTGCTCTGTCTGCCGCTGATCCTGTGGATATGGACGGTGCTATGGCTGGTCTTCGTGGCCGACTACGATAACATCGTAGTCCCTGCGCTAGGGTTCATTGCCCTGGCGATCGTAGCCGGTGTCTTGTGGACATGGCTGGAGGGGAGCTGGCGCACTGCCACGCTGCTGGCGCTGACCGCGGCTGCCTTGTTGGGACAGTGGCGCTTCAATGTCACGCGCCCGCCGACATCCATGTTCGAGTCGAGCGGGGCGGTGCCCGTCTTCATGCCGCTCATTCCTATCATCCTGGGGTTGTTGATCGCTGCGGCGGTGCGGCGCTCCTGGTCGCAGCGACAGCCGGCGACGCTGGCCTGGCAACTTGGCCTGCTGGCCTGGGGGCTGGCGCTGGTCGGCTGGCTGGTCAAGTTCATGGGCTACTACGACTACCAGAATTCCTACGCCTTCGACCTGGGATCGGTGCTGGAAGCGCCGGTGCGCTGGCTGGCTGCCCTCAGCGAATACTACTACCGGCTGATCCCGCGCACGGCGGCGGCTGAGGATAACTTTGCGCAGATGGGCCGCATGCAGGCAGGGCTGGCTTTTCTGGTAGGCGGGATCGTCTGGCTGGCGGTGGCGGCACACGTCGTCTGGCAGTTACCGCGCCGCGCAGTAAAGGGCAGCCTGCTGGACGAGGTGATACGGCTATCCAGAGTGCGCCTGTCGTTGCAGCAACGGCGCTATGTGCTGGCCTTCGTGCTGATCCTGCCCGCGCTGGCCCTGCGCACGTTCACCACCTTCTACCCCTTCCTGCAGACAATCATCCTCAGCGTGCAGAAGTACAATCCGGCTTTTCCGCCGCGCCGCTATGTCGCTCTGGCGAACTTCGAGCGGCTCTCGACCGACCTGGTAGTGCGCGAAAGCCTGGAATTCACCCTCTTGTTCGTCGTCGTCTCGACTTTCTTCCAGGTTTTGCTGGGGCTGATTATCGCACACCTGCTCAACGCCAATTTCCGGCTGCGCGGCCTGGCGCGCACCATCAGCCTGATCCCCTGGGCGATCCCCATGGTGGTGGCAGCCATCGGCTTCCGCTGGATGTTCGACGATCAGTTCGGCATGATCCCCGACCTGTTGCGCCGGATCGGCTATACCGAGAAATGGCTGGTCAATCCGGAAAACTCGCGGGTGGCGGTGACGTTCGTGAACGTCTGGAAGAGCACGCCTTTCGCGGCGCTGCTATTGCTGGCAGGGCTGCAGGGCATTTCGCAAGAGCTGTACGAGGCGGCCAAAGTGGACGGGGCCAACTGGTTCGACGCCCTGCGCTTCATCACCGTGCCGATGTTGTTGCCGATCATCGTGACGATCAGCATGTTCCTGCTGGTGTGGCAGTTGGCCGTCTTCGATCTGCCGTTCGCCATGACGGGCGGCGGGCCGGGCTTTGCCACGACGGTGGTCGCGCAGAAGGTTTACTACGAGATCAACTCGCTCAATTTCAGCTACGCGGCGGCCATCAGCATCGCGCTGGTCATCGTGGTGACGCTGGTGGGCGGCCTGGGTATCTTCACGCTGCGCCGCGTGGAAGTCTCGGCGTAGGAGGGGCGGTGATGTCTGTGGCGCACAGCGAAATCGAGAGCGTGGCCGTCGCACCGTATCAGCGACCGTCGTGGTGGAGTCGCCATGGCCGGTCGGTGACGACCTACACGGCTTTTGTGGTGTTCGTGCTGTTCATTGGTTTTCCGTTCTATTTCATCGTCGTGTCGTCCATCACGCCGCGACACGAGCTGTTCAGCATCCCCCCCTCCTACCTGCCGTCTTCGCCCACGCTGGATAACTATCAGCGCATGATAGACGCCGTGCCGTTCGTCAAGTACCTGCGCAATTCGTTCATCTTCGCCGTGGGGTCGGCGGTGGTGTCGGTGTTGGTGAGCGCAATGGCGGCCTACGCCCTGGCGCGCATCAAGTTCCCTGGCAGCAACGTCGTCTACATGCTGCTGATCCTGTCCTCGGCGTTGCCGCAGATCGCGGTGCTGGTGCCGATGTTCGAGACTTTCCAGCAGTTCGATCTGATCAACACCCATCACGGGCTGATCCTGCTCATGAGCAGCCTGATCTTGCCCTTCACCGTGCTGATCCTGGTCTCGTTCATCATGCAAATACCGGTTGAAATCGAAGAGGCGGCGCTGATTGACGGGGCGAACATCGTGCAGGTGATCATCCGCATGGTCTTCCCGCTGATCCTGCCTGCGCTCTCGACCATGACCATCATCAACTTCATTATCAGTTGGAACGAGCTGCTCTACCCGCTGGTTTTCGCGCAGCGCGACAACACCAAGACACTTAGCGTGGCCCTGATCGAACTGTCGTCGGACGCTTCGACCTACACGCGCCCCTGGGACATGCTCAGCGCGCTGAGCGTGTTCATGGTCATTCCGGTGTTGCTGCTGGTGCTGGTGGGGCAGCGCATGATCATCGCTGGACTTTCGCGCGGGGCGGTGAAGTAGGGCGATCTCTGGTTGCGCGTGTCAGGAGAGCGTAGGCGATGCGCGATCGCATGACTTCCAAAGAGCGGGTGCTGACCGCCTTCGCTCACCGCGAGCCGGATCATGTGCCCGCCTGGCTGGGCGCATCGCCGGGGTTCCGCGCCAAGGCGGTGCACGAACTGGGTCTGGCCGACGACGAGGCTCTCTCGTTGTTGGTGGGCGACGACTTTCGGCGCGTCTACGCTCGCTATGCTGGCCCGGAGGAGATGGCCCCCTACGCCAACCTGCCGCCGGGCGCGACCTACCGTTCGGTGTTCGGCATTCTGCGGCATGGGTACGAAGGCGGAATGCCGATCAGTCATCCCCTGGCCCATGCCGAGACAGTGGCCGAGGTCGAGGCGTATCCCTGGCCCGACTCGGCCTGGATGGATGTCTCGCAGATTCGCGCCGACGCTACGCCCTTCTGCCAGCAATACGCCATCCTGGGCGGGGACTGGTCGCAATTCTGGCACGACGCGATCGACCTGCTGGGCATGGAAAACCTGATGATCAAGATGTTTGAGGCTCCGGCAATCGTGGAGGCGGTGTTGACGCGCGTGGTGGACTACTACGAGGGCGTCAATCGGCGCATCTTTGACGAGGCCGCCGACGTGATCGACATCTTCTTCATCGGCAACGACTTCGGCTCGCAGAACGGGCCATTGCTGGGCGAACGGCAGTTTCGGCGTTTCATTGTGCCGCAGCTCAAGTGCCTGACCGACCTGGGGCACCGCTATGGCTTGAAGGTGTTGTTGCATTGCTGTGGGGGCTTCGCCCCGCTCATCCCGGCCATGATTGAGGCCGGTGTAGATGGTCTGCAAGCGCTACAGCCCAATTGCCGGGGTATGGACCCCCAGAAACTCAAGGCGGAGTTCGGCGGAGATATGCTGCTGATGGGGGCGATCAACACGCAGTTGATCATCGAGGGCACGCCGGAGCAGGTGCGGGCCGAGACGCGGCGCATCCTGGAGATCATGATGCCCGGCGGGGGCTATGTGGCCTGTCCCAGCCATGACTATGTGCTGGTGGAAACGCCTGTAGAGAACGTGCTGGCGGTCTATGAAACCATCCGCGACTATGGTGGCTATGCGTAGACAGCGCTGATGGAGCAAATGCTGGTCTTGGGCGTGTATTTCTGATATTGTATATACAAATGAAACAAATTCGGGTTGTCCCATTGGGATAAACCCTGAGAACATGCCCAAGGAGGAAAGACTATGGCACAACAGCGCATTTCCATTGAGACCAACGTCGAATACCTTAAGCGCTACGCCTACCTGGAGCGCGCCTGTATGCGCACCCTGGCCGGTTGGCTGCCCGGTGTGCCGGAGTGGGAGGCCAAGAATGAGTTTGGCCTGCACATCTGGGAGAGCGCCGACGCAGCGGATCACCTGCGCGCCCGCCTGCGTGAACTGCGCAACTATCAGCCAGAGCGCAACCTCAGCCCCACGCTACAACGTCTGTTCGCCGAACTGGATTACGCGCAGAACACCGCCGAAGTGATCGCCACCGTCTACCTGGTGATCAAGAAAGCTCTGCTGGAAGCCTATCGCACGCATCCAGAAGTGACCTGGCCGGACTTCGACAACCCGACGGTCAAGATCACTGAGACCCTGATCCCCAACACCGAGAAGCAAGTCGCCTGGGCGGAGCAGTACTTCTCCACCATTGCCGATCGCTACTCGGGTTGGGAAGCCTGGCGCGACTACATCGCTGCTTTGCTGGAGGCCGACGGCGGCCCGACCGGCGCTGGGCCAAAGCGCGCTGCGCCGCAGCGTCCTGACGAGCGCGCGTTGTTGTTGCCCTGGAAGGAATGTCAGCGTATGCCCGACTGGCCGATCTTCAACCCGGATGAGGATATCGAGCCAGATCGCAAGGCCGATCCAGAAGGGCACCGCCTGTGGCGCTTCAAGCACTATCTCAACGAGATGACAGCGGCGGAGACGCTCGGCTCGATCCTGTGGATGACGCCAGAGATGCCCTGGGAATATCAGCACAATGTGGCGCGTCATCTGTGGGACGAAGTGCGGCATAGTCAGCTTGGTCAGATTCGCGTGCAGCAGCTTGGCCTGAAGATCGAGGAAGTGCCGCAGGTGGTGCAGATTTACAACGTGATGATGACGCTGCCCGCTGTGGAGCAATACGCGCTGCTCACGACGGTCATCGAGCCGAACGGGATGCCAGAGAAGCGCGCCAACCGCGAGCACTGGGAAGACATTGAAGATGATGTCTCTGCTGCTGCAGTGTCCTACGACTGGAGCGACGAGAACTTCCATATCCGTTGGGGCCAGAAGTGGACGCCGGTGTTGCTGGAGACCTACGGTTACGACGAGACGCCGGAGCAGATTCGCGACCGCATGGAGGCCTGGTTGCTGGAAAACACGCCGGTCAAGATGCAGAAGCGCCATGCGCAGGGCATCGCTTAGCGTCTCTGGCTGAGACGGGATGAAGAGACAGAGATGGCTAAAGCGCTCCCTACTTCGCGAACAGTGACGCAGTACGCGCGCGTTGAGTATGCTTCTCGTGTGCTCAGGAGATAGAGGAGGGCTACCGTCTGCTGTGCAGCGCCTACGCGCGCACCGATGTAGAACTGGAAAGATAAGTTTGTGCAGACAGAACTGATGGGTAGAGGGGCACGCCCCTCTACCGACTGATTTTTGTGCCAAGACAGGTTGTTGGGATTGTCGTTATTTGCCGCTTTCATCGCCGCTGACCTCCCACGCCATCCAGAACACTGAGGGAGTATCTGAGCGATGCCAGAAGTCATAGAAATTGCCGTGCCGATCGAGGAGATCGAGGCGCGGCGCGAGCGCGTGCAAAAGGCCAAGCGCTTCGAGACACCCGACCGTGTGCCGGTCATTCCGGCCATTGCACACCGTTTCCTGATCCCTAAGGTGGGTGTGCGCTTCCGCGATTACTACAACGATCCCGAAACCATGCTGCGCACACAAATCCTGTGCCAGAAATGGCTGCTGGAGAACGTCCGTACCGATGCCTATAGCATCACCGGCGCATGGGTGGGGGCGTGGACGGATTTTCAGAACACCTTCGAGGCGGGCAGCCTGGGCTGCCAGATTCACTTTCCTGACGACGATATCCCCTGGGTGGGCGAGGGGTGGGTGAAGACGGACGAAGACCTGCGCCGCCTGGAAGCCATAGACTACGTGCACAGCGGGATCAACGCCCGGCAGATCGCCTTCCGCGAGGCGATGATCGCTGTCGCTGATAAGTATCCGGTACGCTTTCAGGGTGGGCCGATCTTCTACCCTGGGGCGAATCCTTCGCTCACCAATACCTCCGATGGGCCATTCGGCGTGACGGGCGACGTGATGGGGCAGGTGGAAGCTTTCACCGCGGTTTATGAGCGCCCGGATTTTCTGCACGAGGTGTTGCGCATCGTGACAGACAAGATGATCGCCTGGCTGGACTATTGCGCCGAGGTGATGGACTGGCCTGCGCCGCGTAGCTTCGCCTGGACGGATGACCTGGCTGTGTCGCTCTCGGCGGAGGCGTTCCGCGAATTCGCCTTGCCCTACAATCAGCGCTTGCGTTTTCATTTCGATGGCTGGGCCAGCCTGCATATGTGCGGCAAGTCCGATCACTTGCTGGAAATCTTCCGCGACGATCTGCAAATCAACGAATTTCAGGGCTTCGGTTACCAGGTAAACCTGGATCGCGTCGCGGAGGTGATGGGAGGGCGCGTGGTGCTCGTCGGCAACGTCAACCCCATGCTGATCCGCGACGGTACGCCGGAACAGGTGCGCGAGGCGACGCGCCATGTCATCGAGAAGCTGGCCCATTACCGGGGGCTGATCATTCAGGACGGCAGCAACATCCCGCCCGATGCTCCGCTGGAGAACATCAACGCCATGATGGAAGCTGCCGAGTTGTATGGGCGCTATGAATAGGGGGCAAGCTGTGGAACGTATTCTGCCATATCACGCTCCGGACAACTTCGATTGGGTCGCGCGGTTGATGGATTGGCAGCTGGAGGCCGATACGCTGTATCTGATCGCTCAGACTGCCGCCGGCAAAGAGGCGACGCTGACCTGCTGCGCCATCACGCCGTACCTGTGGCGCATCACCTTCGTTGCGCCAGGAGGACGGCTCGACCCGCCGACGCCGATCGTTGTGGGGGATACGCAGAGTCGAGTGCCGTTGCAGGTCGAGGAGAGCGCCGAGGAGTTGCGCGTGGCGGGCGGGCTGCTCACCCTGCGCCTGGGGCGCGATCCCTGGTTTCTGCGCCTGCTCGACCCGGCGGGGCAAGACCTGCTGCGCGAGAATCCGGGCGACGTGGACGGGCTGGGCCGTCCGTTCGTGTGGCCGCTGGGGTATGTGTGGGATGGCGACGCTCCCCGCGTGAGCGAATCGTTTCATCTGCGCCCGGATGAGCACCTCTTCGGCCTGGGCGAGAAATTCACTCCGCTGGACAAGGTGGGGCAGCGCATCGTAAGCTGGACGGTGGATGCGTTCGGCTCGACCAGCGAGCGCTCGCACAAAAACATCCCCTTCCTGATGAGCACGCGGGGCTATGGCCTGTTGCTGGATACGGGCGCGCGCATCACCTGGGAACTGGGCAACGTGTCGTGTCAGTCTTATACCATCGTCGCCGAGACTGCCGCGCTCGACGCCTATGTCATCTACGGGCCGACGCCCGCCGAAATCCTGGAGCGCTACACGGCCCTCACCGGTCGCGCGCCAGTGCCCCCTAAGTGGACGTTCGGCCTGTGGGTGAGTTCGTGTGGTTCGTACCGCGATCAGGCGGCCATGCAGCGGCTGGTTGACGGGTTGGACGAGCACGATCTGCCCGCCGATGTGGTGCATGTAGACCCCTGGTGGATGACTTGGCGCAAGTACTGCGATTTCACCTGGGATCGCGGGGCGTTTCCGGATGTGGAGGGGTTCATCGCCGATCTGCACGCCCGCGGCCTGCACCTGTGCCTGTGGGAGCACCCCTACATTTCGGTAGAGAGCGACCTGTTCGAGATCGGCAAGCGCGAAGGGTACTTCGTCAAACGTCCTGACGGCGAAGTGTACATCATAGACTATGGGTTGTCGCTGGCTCCGCGCCCCGACGGGGTGGTGCGCTTCGCCACGCCGGAAACCTCGTGGAACGCCCGCGTAGCCATCGTGGATTTCACCAATCCGGCGGCCTATCGCTGGTATCAGGACCTGCACCGTCCGGTATTGCGCATGGGCGCGGACGTGTTCAAAACCGATTTCGGCGAAGATATTCCGCACGACGCAGTTTTTTACAACGGGCAGACTGGCGCGACTATGCACAACCTCTATCCGCTGCTCTACAATCAGTGCGTGTATGAGGTGACGCAGCAGGAGCGCGGCTACGGCGTGGTCTGGAGCCGCTCCGGCACGGCGGGCAATCAGCGCTACCCGGTCTGCTGGTCGGGCGATCCGGCAGCGGACTTCGACAGTCTGGCCTGCACCATCCGCGGCGGGCTATCGGTGGGGCTTTCGGGCGTGCCATTCTGGAGCAACGACATTGGCGCCTTTCGTGGGATGCCGACACCGCAACTCTACACTCGCTGGGCGCAGTTCACGTTGCTGTGCTCGCACGCCCGTATGCACGGCGACACGCCGCGCGAACCGTGGTTCTTTGGGCCGGAGGCGCTGGCGATCGTACGCCGCTATACGTTGTTGCGTTACCGGCTGTTCCCCTACCTCTATAGCCTGGCGCACGAGGCGCACCGCACCGGCCTGCCGGTGATCCGCGCCATGCCGCTGGTCTTCCCCGACGATCCCAATACCTGCGACAAAGACCTGCAATTCATGCTGGGGCCGTGGCTGTTGGTCGCGCCGATCTACGACGCGGGCGAAGAGCGAATGGTTTATCTGCCGGCGGGCGTCTGGTTCGACTTCTGGACGGGCGAGCGCTATAGTGGCCCGGCGACGATCCGGGTGCATGCCCCGCTCGATACGCTGCCGTTGTTCGTGCGCGGTGGCGCGATCGTGCCGATGATGCAGGAAGCCCGCCGCATTCCCCAGGGCCGGATCGATCCGCTGATCCTGGAAATTTACCCGCATGGGGACAGCGCTTACCTGCTCTATGAAGACGAGGGCGAGACCGCTGTGCGTTGCAAAGCGCCGGGCGACACCATCGAGCTGTCCATCGAGCAGCCATTCTCCCGTCAAATCGTCGTGCATGTGCACGCAGCGGACCTGATCAGCGGAGTCGAAGTCAGGGAGGCAGAAGCTGACACACTGAGGGCCTGGCAGGCGCTCAACGATGGAGTGTACGAGATCGTCCTGCGGCAAATCCAGCAGGTGAAGATCATCCTGAAACGCTGAATGCCGTCGGCTACCGACTGACCAGGCCGTGAGGGAATCTAAGGGATAGCAGGGATGGCGCGTTTCAGGTACGCTCCGCACGAGCGCCGCACGATCAGCCGTGTAGACAGGACGATCCGCTGTGGCTCGGCTGTCGGGTGCTCAATGCGCTGAATAAGCGTGCGCACAGCCTGCTGTCCCAACTCGAAGGCCGGTTGTTCGACGGTGGTGAGAGGGACATCCAGATGCATGGTGAAGTCCAGGTTGTCGAAGCCGACCAGGGCCAGGTCTTCGGGAATGCGGATGCCCAGTTGACGGGCCGCCTTGTAAACAGCCAGCGCGATCTGATCGTTGACAGCGAAGATAGCCGTGACCCCCGTGCTACGATCCAGAAAGTTGCACAGCGGCCCCAGGTCAATGCTGGGGTACCCTTCTACTTCGCAGACCAGGTTAGGATCGAAAGGCAGGCCGGCTTCGATCAGCGCCTGGCGGTAACCGGCGGCGCGGTGTTCCAGGCTGATCGCCGGGTCGCGCCACGATACCAGGCCGATGCGCCGGTGACCGAGTTCGATCAGATGCTGCGTGGCCCGCAGCGCGCCATAGAAGTGATCGGACATGACGTAGTCAGCTCCGGTGCCAGGCAGGTAGCGATCGATCAACACGACCGCGAGGCCCATGCCCAACAACTGACGCACCCGCTCGGAATGCATCGAGTTGACCGGATACAACACAATGCCCGCCAGCCGCTGCTCGGCCAGTTCTTGCAGGACTTCGTCCTGGCGCTGAGGATCGTTGGCCGCGTGCTTGAAGGTGATGGACAGGTCGTGTTCGCTGGCGGCTCGCTCCGCGCCCAGTAGAATGGTGGAGACGAACGAATCGCGCACGTAGGGCACGACGAAGCCAATCTGATTGCTGGTGAGCCGGTTGCCGCCTGCATGTCCCTCACCCCAGGTGACGAACGTGCCGCGCCCCTGTTCACGCCGCACGAATCCTTCGTCTTCCAGTTTGCCCAGCGCCTGTCGGACCGTGCCGCGCGCAATGTTGAACTCTGCACACAATTCCGCTTCGGCGGGCAGGCTGGAACCTGGGGGGTAGTCTCCATTGAGGATGCGTCGTGTCAGGATTTCGGCAACCTGCATATAGAGGGGGATACTGCTGTCACGTTCAAGCATTGCGCACATAGAAACCCTCAACAATCCGGCGGAACAGGTGGCAGGTATGGCTGCACGTCCTAGATGTCTATACAATTCATGTGCAACGTTATTGTCTATGAGAATGGGAGAGTTGTCAACTAGACTGGTCTGGGGGGCAGGGGGATTGCATCAAACCGCTTGGTGAGGGGCAGCAGACTGCTGCAAATTGCCTGTCTCATTTTGCACACACCCGGTCTGGGGCAGCCATACCCGTCTTCGCCATCCAGACGGCGCAAACGACAGGAACCGGTGGGAACATCGCCGGGCGGCTGCAATACTCTGAACAGGTAGGGAGTACCATTATGCATCATCCCAGTTTCGATCCTCATGATCCGCTCTTCGAGGTCTCCGGCTGGCGGCTCAGCTTTCAGATCGTCACCCTGGAGAACCTGTACGGCCTCGATCCTGAACAGGTCACAGTGACGGACGATGGCGCGATGTGGCATCTGCGTTGCGAGCAACTGAGCTGGGCCGGGCAACAACAGCGCGCCCCTGGCTCGCTGGAAGCGCGCGTATTGCGCGGCCCTGACCGTCGCCTGCACCTGAGCCTGACAGTCAGCGCGCCACACAAGATTCGCGCGGTCAAGGTGCTGGTGCGCGGTCTGCCGCCGCTGACTCCGCTGGACATGCTGGATGAACCGCTGAGCGCCGTTGGCGAAGACGGTTTCCTGGAGCGCTATCCCAACCGGCTGCGCCTGCCGATGCTCTGCGCACAACAGCCAGACGGTCTGGTGATCGGGGCGCGCTGCGAAGATGCTCACGCGCGCGCCAAACGCTTCGCCATCTACCAGGAGCACATGGGGGAACTGGCCGGTTCGTACACGCTCGAATGCATTCACGAAGAAGATGCCCGCTGGTTCGACCGACGGATGGACGTCCCCTTGTGGATTCTGGATGCCGGAATACAGCCTGCTTCTTTCCGCACCGAGCAACTGGCCTTCGCCGAGTCCGCCTTCGGGCTGCTGCCCTGGGAACATCGCCCCGACGTGCCCGCCTGGGCGCGCGACATTCGCCTGTGCCTGACCCTGCACGGGATGCACTGGTCGGGCTATGTCTTCAACACGTATCAGGACATGCTACGCATCATCCGCTTTGTCGCCGAGCGGCTGGACGGGCGGCATATCCTGGCCTATCTGCCGGGCTGGGAAGGGCGTTACTACTGGCAGTACGGCGACTATCGCCCGGAGCCGCGCCTGGGCGGTGAAAAAGGGTTCGCGGCGCTGTGCCAGCAGGCGCGCGCTCTGGGCGTGCATGTGATGCCCATGTTCGGCGGCAACTGTGCCAACGCCTGGGCACCCAACTTCCACACCTTCGGGCCGTCGTCGTACATGAAGTCGGCGACGCGCAACATCTTTCATGGCAATCAGCCGGACTGGGACACCAGCCGCGCGCACGATACCGGCTGGCAGGCCTGGCTCAACCCTGGCGCGCCCGCCTGGCAAAATGAACTCTGCCGCCAGATCACCCGCCTGATCGATAGCTATGGCTTCGACGCCGTGTTTTTGGACACGGTCGAAGTGTGGACGAACGATCCAGATTTCAACGTACGGGAAGGGTATCAGGCCCTGGTCGAACGATTGCGCGCCGACCGTCCTAACTTGCTGGTCACGGGTGAGGATTGGTGGGATGGTCTGCTGGGCATCTTCCCCATGTTCCAGCGTTCCGGGCCGTGGCGACAGGGGCCGCTGTGGGTAGGCCGCTACGCGCGTCTTTTCGGCCATATCTGCGAGGGCGATCCGTCGCGCGGTAGCACGGGCGTGTTTGAGTCCGGCTACGCGCCCTATCAGTCGTTGCCGCTGGATGGCGTGCATATCCCCACCCTTGTCTTTGTGGATGGGACGCTGGAGCGTGCACAGCCGACCATTGAGGCCGTCATCCGGCAGGTGGCGCAAGAGAAGAGATAAACGCCAATTCTGTCTAGACTTTTCCGCAATTTGACTAGACGACCTCATTGACTTGTGCAGAGGGGGATGTTATACTCATTCAAGAGAGAACCGCGTAACATGTGGCCAGTGAATGCTGGTCAACCCACGCTTATCTAGACAGCTCATCATGAATAGGAGGGAAATCCTGCCGCAGACGAAAGCTACCCAAGGGCGAACAGTTCAAATTAAAGAGTTCCTTACCATTTACCAAGGAGGTTTCTATGTATCGTAAACTCTCGGCTTTGTTGGCGACAGCGCTGGTGCTCAGCGCGGTTTTGTTGGCTTTTTCCGGGCATGCCAGCGCTCAGGAAAAGATCAATCTCCGCCTGGCGACCTGGGACGACGAGAATGCGGCTAAGGTGACGCAGGTGGTGCTCGACGGCTTCATGGAGAAGTATCCCAACATCAGCGTCGTGAACGAGCCGTTGGGCGATGATGCACACGTCAAGCTGTTGACCCAAGTGACGGCAGGCACGGCGGCAGATGTGGTGATGGTTGACTCGGGCTTCCTGGGCAAGATGAAAGACTTCCTGCTGCCGCTCAACGATTACATCAACGATCCGGAAGTGGGCATCAACCTCGACGACTACTATCCGGAACTGCTGGCAGTGGGCGCCATTGACGGCGTGCAGTACCTGCTCAACAAGGACTACGCCACCACGGTCACCATCATCAATACTGGTATGTTGGAAGCTGCCGGCCTGGAACTGCCGCAGGATGGCTGGACCTACGATGACTTCCTCGAATATGCGCAGTTGATGACGCTGGACGCCAACGGCAACAATGCGCTCAGCCCGGACTTCGACCCGAACAACATCGTGCAGTATGGCACGCGCACGATGGGCACCTGGGCACGCGCCTTCCAGACGGCTATCTTCACCTTCGGCTCGCACACCATCAGCCCGGACGGCAAGACGGCTGAGGGCTACATCAACAGCCCTGAGGCAGTGGCCGCTTTCGAGTGGTATCGCGACCTGGTGCACAAATATCATGTAGCGCCCACGCTGGAAGCGCAGAGCGCTTTTCAGGGCAACCTGCTGGCCGATGGTTTCGTGGCGATGTATCCGTGGTACGGCCCGTGGTTCTATCAGTCCTGGTCGGAGAACCCCAACCTGTCGTTCGCCGCAGTCCCGCCGCCCTCGCGTGAGGATGGTTTCCGCGAAAGCACCATCTGCTGGGCCGGTTTCGGCATCAACAAGGGCACGCAGCACCCGGACGAAGCCTGGTTGCTGCTGCGCGAACTGGCAACCGAGCCTGGGCAGAAGGCCTATGGCGGCGGCTATGCGCTGTCGGCGCTGCGCCCGCTCATGGAATCCTCTGGCATGGCCGATCATCCGTTCTTCGGCGTGTTCCTGGCGGAGGCCGAGCATGTAGGCCGGCACGACGATGCCCTGAACCCGAACTACGTGCAGTGCATCGAGGAGCCGATTATTGACCTGCTCGAACTCTTGCTTGGCGAGGGCGGGGCAGATGTTGATCCCAAGCCCTACCTGGACAAGATCGCGGCTGACTCTGAAGAATGCCTGGCGCAAGAGTGAGGCTGGCCGGTAGTTCGCTGAATTGAGCCAATGCTGCTCCCTGGTGTCGGTCACCAACGCGCCAGGGAGCGCGTTGTTCACCTGTAGAAACCTGCGCGGTGCGGCGGGGTGGGGAGGGTATCGCGCGTTGTCATCTGGAGGAGGATATTGTGGCCGTTACAGGAAAACGTGAAGCGCCTCCGCCGCTGTTTTTGCGCTGGCTAGGCCGAACGCCGATGGCCCGCTGGGAAGCGGTGAGTTTCTATCTGATGATCTCGCCCTGGGTCATCGGCTTCTTCACCTTCACTGCTTACCCCATGGTGCGCTCCTTCTACCTGGCCTTCACCCGCTACAACCTCAAGACGCCGCCGAAATGGGTGGGAGTGGACAACTTCGTCAAAATGTTCACCGACGACGAGCTATTCTGGCAGTCGTTCAAGGTGACTACGCTTTATGTGTTGGGCAGCGTGCCCGCGGGGACGCTCTTTGCCCTGCTGGTGGCGATGATCCTGGCTCAACAGCTGCGCGGGGTGAACTTCTGGCGCACTATCTACTTCATGCCGACCATGGTCAGCGGCGTGGCCGTGGCTGTCATGTGGACGTACCTGCTCAACCCGGAATTTGGCCTGGTCAACCAGGTGCTCGATCTGGTAGGTGTCAAAGGGCCAGGCTGGATTGCCAGCACCACCTGGGCCTTACCTTCACTGATCATGATGAGCTGGTGGAGCATCGGCGGGCAGATGGTGATCTACCTGGCCGGGCTGAAAGGCATTCCCAAGGAGTTATACGAAGCCGCTGAGATAGACGGAGCAGGGGAATGGGCCAAGTTCCGCCATGTGACTATCCCCATGCTCAGCCCGACGATCTTCTTCAACCTGGTGCTGGGGCTGATCGGCGCGTTCCAGGTTTTCGAGGGGCCGTTGGTGCTCACCGAAGGCGGGCCGAACAACGCCACATTGACCTATGTGCTCAACCTCTACAATCAGGCATTCCGCTTCATCAACTTCGGGTATGCATCGGCGATGGCATGGTTCCTGTTCGCGGTGATCATGGCGATGACCTTGCTGGTGATCCGCTCCTCGGCGCTGTGGGTCTATTATGAAGCGGAGGCGAAGTGAGATGAGCAGCAGCACTCCGTCAGCGATGGTAGCTGTTGGCGAATATCGCTTGCGTCACTCGCTGTTCGGCAAGAGGGGTTTCCGGCGTCTCCGTATTTTGGTCAGTTATATTGTTTTGCTGATCGGCGCCTGCTTCATGCTTTTCCCGATGCTATGGATGCTTTCGGCCAGCTTCAAACCCGAATGGCAGATTTTCACTCGCCCGCCGATCTGGTTGCCGGTGGAGTGGATTCAGGTGCCCGCCGGACAGGAAAACGTGGGCATCAATACCTATCGCGTGACCCAAAATGGCGAACAGGACGAGGTCATCCGCCTGGGACGGCGACGCTATACGACGGTGATCGCTTTCAGCGATATCGAGGCGCACCTGCAACTGGTGCCCGCCAGCGCACTTTCCGAAGCACAGACGCGCGAGATCAACGGTGTGCCGCTGAATGTGCGGCAATGGAACAGCCCACAAGGGACGCGCGAGGTCGTGGCCCTGGCCAAGGTAGAAGAGGCCATGGCGGTCATTGACGTTGAGAGTATTCAGTCCGCCCGTGTGCTGCCGCTGACTGTGGTCAACAGCGCCAAGCGCGCCCGACCTGAATATCAGGGCGTCACCTTTCAGGGGCGCGAAGTGGAAATTGATGGGCAAGTGGTGCCGGTGTTGCCCACCGGCCCGGAGTCCGAACTGGTGGTAGTCTCTGAGACCAGCGTGGCGCAGCACGCGCGGCTGGTACACAAAGAAGACCTGGGCGAGAAGTCCGTGGCTCCGGTGGGCGCGACGGAACTCGATATCTACACCCTGAAGAACGACACTTCCGGGCAGTCCTACGTTGTCCTTTCAGAAGATGGCTGGTTCCCGGTGCTGGAACTGGACACGGTGCTGGAGCACGCCTTCACTGTGCCCAACAGCCTGCTGACCGGCACGCCGGAGGTGTACACGCTGCCCAACCTGATCTATGAGCGCTGGCAAATCACGCTGGAAGACGGCACTTCTGCCGACGTGATCGCCATCCAGAAGGGCACCAATGAGACGATCGTGTTGCCGGTGGAGTACGCGGCCAATATCCGCCTGGGGCCGATCAGCAAGCTGGCCCAGGATCAGGATTCCAAGCGCATCACGGGCGGCGGGATTGTGCGTTTCAAGGAGCGTTTCGAGGAATTCGGCGAGCACAAGACGGTGGCGATCGTCGGGCCGCAGCAGACCATGTTGATCGTCATCCCGCTGTCGGACATCCCCAATGCCTATGAAGTAGATGCCGACCACCTGGAGCGCAACACACGCCTGCACCTGCGCACCGAGAACTACCGCCGGGCGTTGACGGCGCACATCGGCGGGGCCAACTTCCTGACGTTCTTCAAGAACTCGACGGTAGTCGTCATCCTCAACATGATCGGCAACTTCCTGTCGTGCACCATCGTGGCCTACGCCTTCGCGCGGCTGCGTGCGCCGGGCAAGAGCGTGCTCTTCGCTGTGTTGCTCTCGACGATGATGTTACCTTTTCCGGTGACGCTCATTCCGGTCTACGAGATCTTCCGCAACTTCGGCATGATTGACACGCTCTATCCCCTGTTTCTGCGCTCCTTCTTCGGCAATGCCTTCTTCATCTTCTTGCTGCGGCAATTCTTCATGACCATACCGGTAGAGTTGGAAGAAGCCGCGCGTATAGATGGGGCCAACCGGCTACAGATTCTGGTGCGTATCATCCTACCGCTGAGTATGCCCGCCCTGGCAACCATGGCCATCTTCACCTTCCTGTGGTCGTGGAACGACTTCTTCACGCCCTACGTGTTCATCAACAGCCCCAGTAAGTTCACCGCCACCCTGGGCCTGAATCTGTTCAAGGGGCACTTCACGACCAACTACGAGGTGCTCATGGCCGCCTCGGTGGTGGTGATCACGCCGACCATCCTGATCTTCTTCTTCCTGCAGCGCTACTTCATCGAGGGTATCCAACTGACCGGCCTGAAGGGGTAAGAAGACAGTGGCGGAGCCGACAACTCCCAGAAACGAAGTGTACCGGGCGGCAGGCGCTCTGCTGGCGCTTGCCGCCATTGGTCTGGCCTACGAAGTCCTGCTGACGCGCCTGTTCTCGCTGATCTTCCAGTATCACTACGTGTTCCTGATCGTCTCGCTGGCGGTGCTGGGGCTGGGCATCGGCGCGGGGATCGGTCACGCGACCCGTCGCTACCTCACGCTGGCACGGCTGGCCGCTGGGGCGCTGACGGCGGCGGCCTTGTTGATCGCCGCTGCGATCGTCTTCGCCCGCCTGCCGTCGGCCCGCCTGACGGGGCTGGCGGCGGGGGTGGCTCTGTTGCCCTTTGTGGCGTTGGGGTGGGTGAACGCGGGGCTGTTTGCCCGTTACGCCCGCCATAGCGCCGTGCTCTACGGGGCTGACCTGTTCGGCGCGGTGCTTGGCCTGCTGGCGGCGCTGGGACTGGTGCAGACAGTCGGCGCGTTCGATGGGGTGCTGGTGGTGGGCAGTGTTGCAGCGTTGGCGGCGTTGGCATTGGCTGGGCGACGTTCGCGGCCTCTGTTGGCTCTGGCCGTCGCGCTGATCCTGACCGGGCCGCTGCTGGCTGGACTGGGCGTTGCCGCCTACGATCCTGCCGACCTGGACGATGCCCCGCCAGACAAGACCATGATCCATGTGCTGCGCAATCCAGAGGCAGGCGCACGGCTGATGGAGACGCGCTGGAGTCCTTTCGCCCGCGTTGACCTGGTGCAGATCGCCGACGAGGCGCTGCGCTACGTCTTCAGCGATGCGGGGGCGGGCAGCGTCATGGTGCGCTACGATCCGCAACGTCCGGATGAGAGCGCCTGGCTGCGCGACAATGTGGACTACTTCCCCTTTCTGGCTGGCGAGACGCCGGAGCGCGTGTTGATCCTGGGTGCAGGCGCGGGCAAGGACGTGATTCAGGCGCGCCTGGCCGGAGCGGCGCAGATCGAGGCGGTGGAGATCAACCCCGCCATGGTCGCGCTCACCAACGATTACGCGGGCTACACTGGCGACGTGTTCCGCCTGCCTGGGGTGCAGGTGGCTGTGACCGACGGGCGCAACTATGTCGAGCGCACCTCGCAGCGCTACGATCTGATCTACCTCAACCTGGTCTACAGTCAGGCGGCCACGCCGGGCGCGGCGGCTCTGGTGGAGAACTACATCTTCACCCGCGAGGCGCTCACCGCTTACTGGGAGCACCTGACAGATGACGGACGGCTGGGTTTTGTTACGCACACCGGGCCGGAGGGCATCCGGTTGTTCATTGGCGTGCTCGATATGCTGCAACACCAGGGCTATAGCCTGCGCGAGGCGCTCGATCGGGTGACGCTGGTCGCGCGGCGCACCGATGATCCACAGACGCGCGTGACCGTCGTCACCGTACAGCGGCAGCCCTGGTCGCAGCAGGAGATCGCGGCGCTGCGGCAGACCATCGTGCAGCGCGGCAACCAGTCGATCCTGTATCTGCCCTATATCGCTGAAGACCTGTTGGGCGGACTGGCGACGGGCGAGGTGACGCTGTCGCAGTACATCGCGGGCAATCCGGAGTTCAACTATCAACCCACTACGGACGACCGGCCTTTCTTCTATCATCTGCAGCCGGGCCTGCCGTCTGTGCTGGTGACGCTGCTGCGCGCCGTGCTGATCCTGGGCTTGTTCTACCTGGCTTTTGTGTTCGTGGCCTGGGATGCCCGCCGCGATTCGATCGTGCAGCGGTCGCTGTGGGTGGGGTACTTCGGGCTGATCGGCGTGGCGTTCATGCTGGTGGAAATCCCCATGATCCAGCGCTTCAATCTGCTGTTGGGCGCGCCGACCCTGGCGCTGGTGGTGGTGATCGGCGGGATGTTGCTGGGCGGCAGTGCGGGCAGCCTGTTTTCCGGGCGATTCGCCGAGCAACGCCTGCCGCGCGTCATCGCCCTGGCGACGTTGATAGCGGGCGTGACGGTAGGAGTCTCGGCGTTCGTCTATCCGGCGCTGATCCGCTGGGCTTTGCCAGCGGCATTGGGACTGCGCGTGGCGGTGAGTCTGGCGCTGCTGGTGCCCGTGGGCTTCGTCATGGGCATGGCTTTCCCCGGAGGAATGCGCCTGGTCAATCGGCTCGACCCGCGCGGCATTCCGGTGCACTGGGGAGCCAACGCGGTGGCCTCGACCATTGGCACTACGCTGGCGACGGTGTTCGCCATGACGGAGGGCTTCCGGCTGGCACTGTTGGTCGGGGCGGGGCTGTACCTGGCCGTGGCGGCCTTGATGTGGGCGGCGGGAGGACATTTCTTGCAGCGACTGGAGCGGCAGTAGATGGGGCAATGGCACAACGACCTGGCCCAGGTGCTGGCTCTGGATGGCACGTGGGAACTGACGCTGGGCGAAAAGACGGGCACCGTGCAGGTGCCCGGTTGCTGGGAGGCGCAGGGGTTCCCGCACCGGCTGGACGGCCCGGCAGTGTACCGCAAAACCGTTATTGTGCCCGATGAGTGGGCCGGCGGGAGGACGCAGCTTCAGTTCGACGCGGTGAGCTATCACGTTGAGGTGATGGTGAACGGCGTGCCAGTGGGCGAGCACACCGGTTGCTGGAGTCCCTTCGCCCTGGATGTCACCGCAGCGCTGCGCCCCGGCACGGAAAACGAGATCGTCTGCACCGTGTGGAAACCGGGCGGGCGCTTCGGCCTGCGCGAGTCGCTGGCCGGATTTCTGCCGGATGTGATGGTGATGTTCGGCGGACTGTGGCAATCCGTCCGTCTGACTCTGCAGGATCGCCCCGCGCTGAGTGCGGTCACCGTGCATAGCTCTGCCGACACAGGCATGGTGCGTCTGACCGCTTGCGCTCATCAGGCGGAGGGGTGTCAGGCGGTCGTGACGGTGACGTGCCTGGCAGATCGGCGGGAGGTCGCCTGCTGGCGCGGCGCGCTGAACGGCGATCGGCTGGATACCGCCCTGCTGGTGCCGCACCCTGCCCTGTGGTCGCCGGAGCAGCCGACGCTCTACCGTGCCGAAATCCGGCTGGAGCAGAGGGGGCAGACACTGACGCGCGTCAGCCAGACGTTCGGCTTTCGGGCGCTGACACACGCGGGCGAAAGGGTGTTGCTGAACGGCGCGCCGGTTTGTCTGCGCGGAGCGCTCAACTGGGGCTGGTACCCTGACCTGATCTGCCCCACGCCCGACGAAGCCACCATTCGCGACGAGTTCCGGCGCATCCGCGCGCTGGGCTTCAACATGATGAAGCTATGCCTGTACGTGCCCTGGCCGCGCTATTTCGAGATCGCCGACGAAGAGGGCATGCTGCTCTGGCTGGAACTGCCGCTGTGGTTGCCGGAGATCACGCCGCACCTGCTGGAGCAGGCCCCGCGGCAGTATGCCGAGATTCTGCAGGCGGTGCATCATCACCCTTCGATTGTCATCTACAGCGCCGGTTGTGAACTGGAGCGACATGTGCCGCCCGAATGGATCGCGCAGCTCGACGGGATCATCCGCGCAGGCGCGTCGGGCGTGCTGGTATGCGACAACAGCGGGTCGGGCGAAGCGTATGGGTGTCTCTCCGACCTGACCGACTTCGACGACTATCACTTCTACTGCGATCCGCATTTCTTGCAGCCGCTGGCCGATCACTTTCGCCGCGACTGGCGGCCTGCCCGCCCGCTGATCTTCGGCGAGTTTTGTGCGGCGGACGACTATCGCCCGCTGGAGGAAGTGATCCGCGCGCACGGCGGCGAGTTGCCCTGGTGGTTGCAGGAGCAAAACCCCATTCATCCGCTGACCAAAATCGCGCATACCCAGCAGCGCGAGCGGATGGCGGCGCTGAGGCTGAACCGGAGCGAGGACGAGCTGGTGAGAATTGCGCGGCAGCAGGCGTTGGCAGTGCGGAAGGTCGTGCTGGAAAAGGTGCGCGCCTGGGCGCGGCTGGGCGGCTACAATGTCACCAGCCTGCGCGATACGCCGCTGGCCACTTCCGCTCTGTTCGACGACTTCGGACGGAATAAGTTTGATCCGGAGGTTTTCCGGCAGTTCAACGACGAGACCGTGCTGTTGCTGGGGCGTCGCCATACGCGGCGCTGGTCAGCGGATGGCGACCGACCCGCGCCCGCCGATCCCTTTTGCCTCGTGGCCGATAGCACGGTTACACTGGAAGTTGTGCTGGCTCATGCCGGTTCGCCTCTGCCCGGCGGGCGCTTGAGCTGGCAGCTCACCGACGAGGCAGGGGGTGTAGTGGCAGGAGGCGAGCCCTCGATCAGCGGGCCGTTGATTGGCGGACGGCCTGTGTCTATTGGACGGGTGACGTGCCATGCTCCTGCGGTGAGCGAGCCGCGCGCCCTGCGCCTGACGGTCGCCTTGCAGGCGGGACAACGCACGGTGCGCAATAGCTGGCCGCTGTGGGTCTTCCCGGCGGTGCGCGAGTGGCCGCAGGGGTTGGCCCTGTACGATCCGTGCGGCGTGCTGGGTGGTCTGGACGATCTGCGCGACGCAGCCCTCCGTCTGACCGATGCGCCCGCCCCAGGGACGCTCGCCGTCATCGCGGCAACGCTCAACGCCGCGCTGCTGGATTATCTGCGGAATGGGGGGGCGGTGTTGTTATTGCAGACGGGCGATGCACCGTTGCCCGCCGTCTCCGGGCCGTTCTGGTGGCACGCCATCCATCTGCTGGAAGATCATCCGGTGCTGAAGCGCTTCCCGCACCAGGGCTTCGCCGATATGCAGTTCTACGGGATTGCCGCACCCTGGGCACTGGATACGGCGCGGCTGACTGAAGCCCTGCCAGACGCCCGCGAGGTGCGCTCGCTGATGCGCCGCCTGCACCCCTCGCAATACACGCTGGCCGACACCCTCTTTGAGGCGCGGGTGGGGCAGGGTCGGCTGATAGCGACGACCCTGCGTTTCCAGGGCGGTCTGGGCGATCAGCCGCTCGGTCTGCGCGATCAGGTGGCGGGACGCTGGTTGCTGCGGGCGTTGCTGGACTGGCTGATGCAGTGAGAAAAAAAGCGGGGGCAGACGACGCTGTCCCCGCTTTTCGTTCAGAGCGAGACTTGCGGCAGATGGACGACTTCGGCAGCGTTGTCCTTGAAGTGATTCTCGCTCACTTCCACAGCGGGATCGCCTTCCAGACGCACGGCGCATTCCACATTGTGATCGAAATGATTGCCCGCAACAGTACAACTGTGCACGCGGGCCAGGCGCACGCCAACGCGGTTGTTGCGGATGGTGTTGCCGCGCAGGTGATAGTCGTGGCATTCCTGGTCGGTCGTCTCCGGGCCGGTATAGCCGGCGAACCCCGTGCCGTTGCCTTCGATCACGTTGTCCTCAATGGTGAAGCTGTGCGAGACCTCGTGCCCTGGCCAGTGCGCGACGACCGGCCCGCCGCGCGTCCAGAGCCGTAGCCCTTCGCCGTTCAGCCGGATGCGGTTGCGACGGATGACGAAGTCGAAGCCGTGCTCGACGGCGATGCCCACCTTGCGGTTTTCCTCAATGACGTTGTCCTCGATCACGTTCTCCCACGAATAGCCCATCCACATCCCGTAATTGGACTGGCTGCAATCGTTGCGGCGGAAGATGTTGCCGCGCGAGAAGGTGGATTCGATGGCGTTGTTGGAACTCAGGCGGCAATCGTTTTCTTCGAACAGGTTGTCGTTGCACGGCCCCTGGTTGCCCTTGTGATCGTAACCAGCGACGAAGATACCATCCCCACCACACAGGCAGCTATTGCGCAGGAAACGGTTGCGCGACGACCCGTAGACCAGCACGATGCCCGCCGCGTCCGCCTCCACGCGGATCGCGCCGCTTTCCGGGCGGCGGAAGACGCGGTTGCAGAAGTCGAAGCGGTTGTCCTGCACCGTGTTGTCGGACGAAGCGGACAGATAGAGGCCCCAGCCACTGTTGAACGAAGCGTTGTTCTGCTCGATCAGTAGTTCAGAGCAGCCATAGAGCAGAATGCCATTCATCTGATGTTGCAGATCGCAACCACGCACAGTGCCGTTGCGCACCTGATGAAGCAGGATGGCCGCGCTGTAGACTTCTTCAATGGGGTGCCACAGGTAGAGGAAGGTGTCTATCCCTTCGATCTCAGCGGTGTCGCGCACGCGCACGCCCTCGATGGTCACGTCCTGGCAACGGTCGAAGCGCAGACCATGGTAATAGCCGGAGATGTTCAGCCCGCGCACGGTCACGCCGCGCCGCCCTTCAGCGCTCACGGCCACGCCCGTATGTTGCGGGCTGACCAGCCAGGCGTCGGTCCCATCCAGGGTGACATGGTCGGCGGCAATCGTCAGGCCATGCGGCAGCACGTATACACCCGGTGCCAGGCGCGTGTCCTCGGTGATGATCATGCCGTCGGTGGGGATTACCAGGGAATTGCTCATGATGTCTTTGTCCTCAATCCGTTGAAGAGAAGGAAACAATCGGTTCGGGCACATAATCGAGTGCCAGGGTGCTTCCGGCGGTGACCGTTGCACGCCCGCCGGGGTAGATGACTGGCACAGAGCCACCCTCAACCTCGAAGGTGACCGCCTGCGGCGTGACCTGCACGCCAACGCAGTGCCCGTGCCACCACAGCGTCAGGCGCACGGCGCGCCAGCCGGCGGGCAAACGCGGCCAGTCCAGCAGATGCACGCCGTCGTCGCCCAGATCGAGCTGACAGAAGCCATGTACCACGCTGAGCCATGCGCCGCCCATGGCTGCGGTGTGCACGCCCAGGTTCCAGTGCGGGCCGGTACCCAGCAAATCGAGCATCGCCGTGCGCAGGAAGTAGCGATAGGCCCAGTCCACCATGCCCACATTGGCGGCAACCAGCGCATAGGCCAGCGGGCTGAGGCTGGAATCGTGCGCGGTGCGCGGCTCGTAGTAGAGCCAGTTGGCGCGCTGCACCTCAGCAGAATAGCGATCGCGCAGCAGGTAGAGCAACAGCACCACATCGGCCTGTTTGATCGCCTGCGTACTCTGATATGGTCCCAGCAGACCGCCAGGATATTGATCGGGATGCGCCAGACGGGAACGCACCACGTCGGGCGGCGCGTCTTCCAGGGCGAAGTAGCCGTCGAACTGTGGGATCAGGCCGGTGTGCGGGTCGGGCGCGGGGACGTAGAACCGCTCCGCCACGTCGCGCCACCGCGCGATTTCTGCGTCGTCCAGGCTCAGACGGGCGCGTACTTCGGTCAGCGTTTCTGGCGAGCGGCGAGCTGCTCGTTCCAGCAAGGCCAGAGCAGCGTACAGGCTGAACTGCGCCATAGCGTTGGTGTAGGCGTTGTTATCTACGCGCTCGTGATATTCGTCCGGCCCCAGCACGGTGCGCAGCTCGTAGCGATCCAGGGCCGCGTTGTAGGTCGCCCGCGAGACGAAGAAACGCGCCACTTCGCAGGCGATTTCCAGCCCGCCGTCGGCCAGGAGGCTGTCGTCGCCGCTGGCCTGCAGGTATTGCCATAGCGCATAGACCACGTCCGCCGAGATGTGAATCTGCTCGTCGGCGAAGTAACTGCGGATCTTCTGGCCGGTGCGCGGGTCGTCGAAGACGTAGAGCGCGCAGGTCTCGTCGCCGGTCTCCTGGCTTTGCCAGGCGTAGTATGCGCCGCTGAAGCCCAGTCCCTGCGCCTTGCGCCGCGCGCCGTCCAGCGTGTGGTAGCGGTAGCGCAACAGGCGGCGCGCCAGCGCCGGTTGGGTGGCCGTGAAGAAGGGTGCGACGTAAATGTCGCAGTCCCAGAAAATCGATCCCCAGTAGTCCTGCCCTTGCAGGCCGCGCGCGGAAATGCTCACGCGATCCGAGTGCGGGCTGTTCGCCAGCAGGTGAAACAGGCAGAAGCGCAGCGCCGTCTGCGCCTGCAGGTCGCCCTCGATGATCACGTCGGACGAGTCCCACAACTCGGCCCAGCGGGCGGCGTGACTGGCGCGCAGCACATCGTAGCCGAGCGCCTCCGCCAGATAGAGGTCGGCGCGGCAATGGCTGAGCAGGTCGCCAGGTGTGAAGCGGCTGTCGTAGACGGAGGCGAACTTGACCAGCGTGACCATCTGCGCGGTGGGCAGATCGAAGGTGAGAGTACCTTCGGCGCGGGTCTCGTCCGCCCGCCATGACCAGCGCGCCCGCTGCGCCGCGCCCGTCAGACGATGGCGGGCCATCACCGTCACCTGATGGCGCTGTTCGATGGTGGTCAGCGTCACCATCAGGTCGCCGCCGACTGTTTGCGCGGCGGTTGCGGCGCTGTGCGTGGGGGCAAAGCGGTTGGTCACCCGCGCGTCTATGGCCGAGACGATGGTAATCCGGCTGGGGCGACTCGCCACCAACCGCCAGCGGATAGCTGCCAGATGGGGGCGGGCCATGCTCACCAGGCGCTCGCTGTGCCATTCCAAAGTGCCGCCGTTTGGCAGTGTCCAGCGCGCCGACTGCCGCAGCAAACCCCGGCGCAGATCAAGTTCGCGCACATAGTCCTGGCAGGAGGCGTCGCCCACTGCCAACGCCTGACCGTCTGCCTCCAGCAGGATCGGCGTCCAGGCGGGGATGTTGATCATCTCGCGCTGCAGGATGTTGCCGGTGGGCGAATCGTAGAGGCCGTTGATGTGATGCCCCACCACGCCTAGCCAGTCGAGGGGGGCGCTTTCAGGCGCGCCGCGCGATCCCATGTAACCGTTGGCCAGGGCGAAGACTGTCGCTTTGCGCACTTCGGCCTCGCGCTGAAAGGGGGCGCGGTCGCGGATCAGCCAGCCATCAATGAATTCGTAGGTATCGTATGCGCTTTCCACAGGGATTCCCAGGCGAGCTTCATGACTTGTATAGACGTATTGTGCGGAATGGGCGGTGATTTGTCAAGACAACAGAAGTGGGGATAGCGTGCATTTCACGAAAGTTCACGGTCGACTCCCAAAAGTGCACCCCAAAGCACGGTTTCAGAAATCCGCCTCAGTTCGCTTGTACTCGTGAACTCAACTGAAATGCACCCGTGGAGATAGGCCATCTCTGGGGCAGTTCGCCGCAGAGGGCAACATAGCGTCTCGCTGGCTTTTCTGTGCGCCCTCTGCGTCTCCGCGGTCAGGTTGGTTGTTGGGAAGTCCAGGCCAGGCGCTGCCGATGTTGCTGCCAGACCTCGCGCAGGGCCGCCCGCAACTCGCCATACGTGGCATAGACGGCTTCGTAGGCATCCCTGGTGGCCGGATCGCTTTCGTACACGCGCGGGGCGGCCTGTCCGCCGGTCAATGCTTCTGGCAGAGACGCATACCAGCCGATGCCCACCGCGGCGAGCATGGCCGCTCCCCTGGCCCCGAACTCATTGCCCGCGGGCACGATCACCCGCCTGCCGGTCACGTCGGCGATCATCTGGCAGAAGAAATGGCTGCGCGACGCCCCGCCCGAAAGCCGTATCTCGTCTATGCGGGCGGGGATGACCTCGTAGCCGTCGCGGATGGAGAAGGCCAGCCCTTCATAGACGGCGCGCAGCAGGTCGGCGCGGGTGTGCTCGGCAGTCAGGCCGAAGAATTCGGCGCGGGCGGCTGGCTCGACGATGGGCGCGATGATGCCGTTTGCGCTCAGGTAGGGCAGGTAGATCACGCCGCGCGCTCCCGGCGGACTCTGGCGGGCCAGCGCTTCGACGGCGGCGAATAACTCGGCGGTGTTGCTGGCGCGCGCCTTCTCCGGCTGCGCGAACTGCTCGATGGCCCAGTCCAGGCTGGTGGTGCCGGAGACGTTGATCGTCGCCCGCAGCCAGCGATCGCCCGGTTCGCAGAACAGCACGCCTACCTCGCGCGGCTCGAAGACGGGTTGCGCAGTGACCAAGCAGTTGAGGAAGTTGGTGCCCAGCAGCGAACAGGCCACGCCCGGCGTATGGGCACCGACGCCTAATGCCGAAGCGGGCACATCCCCCGCCCCCACGACAACGGGCGTGCCAGGGCGCAGACCAGTTTCTTCGGCGGCGGTAGCGTGCACCGTGCCCGCGATGGCCTCCGACGGCCTGACTGGCGGGAACAGATGTCGGTAGGCGCTGACGCCAAGCCATTCGAACATGGCGTCGCTGTAAGTGCGGGCGCGGGCGTCGCCCGGCATGACCGAGGCTTCGGTGGGGTCAACCTGGATGGTGCCGGTGAGCCGGTAGCACAGCCAGTCTTTGCAGCACAGCACGTGCGCCGCGCGCTCCAGGCTGACCGGTTCGTTCTCGGCCAGCCAACGCAAGACGGGCAGTGTGCAACCCTGCTGCATCACGCTGCCGGACGTGTCGAAGATGCGCGACATGAAGTCGGGGCGTTCGATGCTGAGCCTGTCAATCAACGGTTGGGTGCGCCCGTCGCACCACAAGATGGCGTTGCGTACCGGCTGACCCTCCGCATCAATCAGCCAGGCTCCCACCATGTTGCCGGTCAGACCGACGGCGGCGACCTGCTCCGGCGCGACGTTTGCCTGCGCCAGCACGCCCCGGATGGCCGAGCACGTCATAGACCAGATTTCGCGCATGTCGGCTTCGGCCCAGGTCGGTTGGGGAGTTAGTACGGCGGTGCGTTGGGCGACGGTCAGCAACTCGCGGCCCTGCGGATCGATCAGCGCCGCTTTGACGACCGATGTGCCTGCATCAATGCCGAGCAGATATTCCTGCGATCTCATAGCAAGCCTTTGTCTTCAGCGTACTGCGCCTGCCGTCAGCCCTTCGACGAAGTTGCGCCCCACCAGCCCGAAGAGCACCAGCACCGGCAGCGCGGTGGCGGTGGCTCCCGCCAGCAACAGGCCCCAGTCCACCTGATATTGTCCGATGATGCCCGCCAGCCCGACCGGCACGGTGCGGTTGGCCTCGCTGACGATGAGAATCGAGCTGAAGAGATATTCTGTCCAGGAGGTGATGAAGGCGAAGATGGCGATGGCGGCCACGCCTGGCGCGGCCAGCGGCAACAGAATGCGCACGATGATCCCCAGGCGGGTAGCGCCATCCAGCGCGGCGGCTTCTTCGAGTTCCTGGGGAATGGTGCGGAAGAAGGCCTGCAACATCCACACGGCGAAGGGCGCGGCCAGGGTCACGTCTACAATCACCAGCGCTGTCAGCCGATCCACCAGCCCCAGGCGGCTCATCATGTCGTACATGGGCACGAGCAGCAACACGCCGGGAAAGGCATAGGTGATCAGGATGATGCGGAAGAGCATCTGCCGCCCTGGGAAGCGCAGGCGATATAGCCCATAGGCGGCCAGCGTCGCCAGCACCACCGTGATGATCATGGTGCCTATGGCCACGATCAGGCTGTTGCGCAGATAGGTGGGGAAGGGCGAATGGTACAGCAGCTTATCGTAGTGTTCGAAGGTGAACGACTGCGGAAAGAGCGTCGGTCTGCGGGCGATGATCTCCTGCGGCTCTTTGACCGAAGACGTGAAAATCCAGTAGAAGGGAGCCAGGATGACTACCATCAAGGCCAGCACCGACAGCGCCAGGGGTAGGTTGCGACGCACTCTGTACAGCATGGTCACCTCTCGTCACTGTCCGATGCCGGCGACATGAAGCGAATGAACAGCGCCGCAAAGATCAGCAGGATGATACCGGTCAGCACCGACATGGCTGCCGCCTGGCTGAGCCGGTACTTCTTGAATGCCGTGTCGTAGATCAGCACGGGCAGGGTGGTAGTGGCCCTGGACGGCCCGCCGCCGGTCAGCAGCCAGATGACATCGAACACATTGAACGACAGCAGCGTGCCGATCAGGCCCATGACGAACAGCACCGGTTGCAGGCTAGGCAGGGTGATGAAGCGAAACTTCTGCAACACATTCGCCCCGTCCACCGAGGCGGCTTCGTATAGCTCGGCGGGGATGCGTTGTAGCGCGGCCAGCAAGATCACGGCGTTGAAGGGGAACCAGCGCCAGGAGTTGATCAGGATGACCGAGATAAAAGCAGTGTTGCCGGTGGAAAAGAACCCCACCGGTTGGTCAATGATGCCCAGCGATTGCAGCGAATAGTTGACAATGCCGCCCGACGCGCTCAGCAGCCAGCGCCAGATGATCACCACCACCACGGTGGGCACCACCCAGGAGAGGATGATCCAGATGCGGGCGATGCGGTTGCCCACGAACTGCTGTTTGAGGATCAACGCGGCGGCGAAGGCCAGCACGGTTTGCACCACAGCATTGCCCACCACCCAGATGGCGCTGTTCTGCAGCGCCGCGCGGAAGTAGGGCGAGGTCAGGGCGCGCTGATAGTTGTCCAGCCCTACATATTCGCCAGGCGTGCCGATGAATTTGATATTCAGCACGCTGAGTTGAATGGACTTCAGCAAGGGGTAGAGGATGGTAGCGGCCAGCCACAGCACGAGCGGCAGGACAAAAGCATAGCCCATGAGGGTGTTGGTGGAAAGCCACTCGGAGCGGAAGCTCGCCCAGGCTCGCGCGCGCGCGGTGCTCGGTGTCGTGTTGCGCATACTCTTTCCAGCCAGGTTAAAAGGGGGGAGCGTCACCGCTCCCCCGCAAGTACGAGAGTTGCTCAGTCTTCCAGGGCTTCTTCCATCAACTTCTGGCCTTCGGCCACAGCATCTTCGGGCGACATGCCGTCAATGACGACCATCTGCAGGGTCTGGGCCAGGATGTTCTGGGCGGAGATGGCCGCGATGCTGGGGAAGGTATTGCCGCCGGTGAAGCCGAACAGACGCCCGCCGGTCGAGTTCTGCACCATGATCTCGACCTGCTCCTTGTACTTGACTACCAGCGGGTCGTTCCAGAAGCTCTCGGCTACCGCGCCATCCTCGGTCACAGGCAGGAAGAGGCCCGGCTCCATGTTCAGGAAGCGCCCGTAGTTCTCCGGCTCCAGGATGAAGCGGATGAACTTCTTGGCGGCTTCCAGCTTGGCCGGATCGTCGGTGAGGATCATCACCGCGTTGACGTAAGCGATGGTGCCGGGATTCTCCACGCCTTCTTTGTAAGGGATAGGCGCGACGCCCAGGTCTGCCGGGTCGCCTTCGGCCTGCGTGTCGTAGGTGGTGATCACCGTGAATTGCAGGATAGACGCGCAGGTGCGGTTGGCAAAGCAGGCTTCGGCCTCACCCCAGGCCCAGTTGGGGCTATCGGGCGGGGAGAACTTGTAGAGCTTGCTGTACATGTCGTAGGCTTCGACCGTCGCCGGGTTGTTGAAGCGCAGCGACCCATCGGGATTGTAGATTTCGTCCGCGCCCGCGTTGATCATCAGATCGTAGACGGTCTGATCGGTGTAGAGATTCTTGTTGGCGGGCAGGCCGATGCCGTACTGTTCGCCCGTAGTCAGCTTCTCGGTGACAGCCAGCCACTCGTCCCAGGTGGTGGGCACTTCTACGCCCGCGGCCTCGAAGACGCTCTTGCGATACCACAGCGAGTGGGCCATGTTGTAGAGCGGCACGGCCCAGGTGTGGCCATCATAGGTGTACTGCGCGACGGCTGCCGGATAGAACTTGTGCGCGGCATCCAGTTCGGCCACGAAGTCCTCGACGGGCTGCACCTTGCCCAGGTCCTTGAGGATGGGCGTGAAGTCCGGAATGGCGAAGAGCAGTTCGGGCGCGTTGCCAGCGGCGACCGCAGCGGGCGCTTTGGTGTAGATTTCGCCCCAGTTCTGCGGCTCTTGCTTGACTTCGATATCGGGGTTGGCGGCGTTGAATTCGTCAATCAACTCCTGCACGCGCTGCACACGATGAGGGGGCTGTTCCATGTGCCACAGGGTAATCTGTACCTTTTCCTGGGCCGTCGCGGGGACCTGGGGTAGGACCATCACCGCGACGACCAGCACGATGATCAGGGTAGAAAGCGTGCGTTTCATCTCCAAATCTCCTTGTTCTGAAAAACTCGGTCACGACGATCTGTTCGGTCAACCGGATGGGACTATCCGGGAAAACCCTGTATTACGCGCCGCTCAAAAGTGCGGGTTGCGCGTGCGGTATTGCTCGATCAGGCGAGCGTTGTGTTCGGCAGCGCCAGGCATGTTGGCGCTGATGAACACCGGCGGCGTGATGCCCCTGGCCTGGAGCAGGCAGGCGGCTTCGGCCAACGCAGCGTTGAGCAGGAAGGCACCGGCGATGGTCGAGAGCGGCCCTACGCGCATTTCCTCTCCGTCCAGCGGCACCAGGGCGTCGCCGGCGATGCCGTGATTGTCGAGCACGATGTCGGCGATGTCGGCCAGTTTGACGCCCGCTGGCCCAGGAGCAATGCGCGCCGCGTATTCTTTGGACACCACAGCGATCACCGTCATGCCGATGCGTTTGGCTTCCTGCGCGGTCTCGACTGGCACGGTGTTGACGCCGCTGTTGGAGAAGATCACCAGCACATCGCGGGCAGTGGGCTGATAACGCGCCAGCACCGCCGGCCCAACCCCGCTGGTACGCTCCAGCCGCGAACTGAGCACCGCGCTTTCGTGGAGCATCAGCCCGGAGCTGAGCACCGGGCAGACTGCCGCGAATCCACCAGCGCGGAAATGCCCTTCTTCCGCCAGCATGTGCGAATGCCCTGTGCCGAACAGGAAGATCATCCCGCCATTGGCGATGGCGTCGGCGATGGCGGTTGCTGCGCGTTCAATGGCGTCGGCTTCGCAGTCGCGGATGGCTGTCAGCCGGTCGAGGACAGCCTGCATATATGCCTGAGCACCCTGCTTGTGTTCCCTCATGGTGTGATCCCTACTTTGAATAGCGCAAAACGGTGCGTAGCTGATAACGGTCGCACCGGTAGACCGAAACCACATATTCCACTGGCTGATCGTGATCGGTGTAGGTGACGCGCGTCAGGCTCAGCACGGGCGTGTTCGCGTCGAGATTGAGCGCTTTGCGCTCCTCGCGGCTGGGCATCCGCGCGCTGATGAGCTGATCCGCCCAGATCAGGTTGTGCCCGTACTCCTCGCGCAGAACGCGATAGAGCGACTCGCGTGAGAAATCATGGCGATCCAGGATGCCAGGGCACAACCGGTGATTGACATGGCAAATTTCCCAGGCGATCGGCTCGTCGTCGGCCAGGCGCACGCGGCTGAGCAGGACGATTTCGGCACCAGGGGAGATTTTGAGCGGCCCGGCCACTTCCGGGGGGGCGGGCCTAAGCGCCGCGACGATGACCCGGCTGGTGGGCGTCATGCCGCGCTGCTGGATGTCTTCGGTGAAGCTGGTGAGAAAGCGCAATTCCTGGTCAATACGTGGCTTTTTGACAAACGTCCCTTTGCCCACCCGCGCCGACACGAACCCGTCGCTGGCCAATAGTTGCAGCGCCTGGCGCGCTGTCATGCGGCTGACCTGAAAGGTGCGCGATAGTTCGCGTTCCGAGGGCAGGCGCGCGCCCAACGGGTAGACGCCACTCTCGATCTGCTGGCGCAAGTGCTCTTTGATCTGCACGTAGAGCGGGACAGTTGAGTCAGGATTCAAAGTCATATTGTCTCACTGGTCTAGGGCGGTATAGACCTCTACTATCCATTATAGAAGGAAACCGGGCTTTGTCCAGAGGGGTGCGCGGCCAATTTTCAAATGACCGGGAGCGTGCGTCTGGGGTATCTTTGAGGGCGTGATGCCAGCTTGTGTATGAAAGGAAGAGGCAATGACCGTCTTTAACGGCCTGCATATGAGTCTGGGAGTGCTGTCGCGCCTATCGCACGCGCAGACGCGCTCGATCAGCGCGGAGAATTTCACCGGCGAAAAGGGGAAGGGCGGCATGGCGACCGATGGCACAGGGGCGCAGGCGGCCCGCGACCTGGGCCAGGGGTGGAAGGTGTCGCCCTGCATTCACCTGGCCTCGCGTCAGATGGTGACCCTGGCCGACATCGAGGGACCAGGGGCGATCCAGCATATGTGGATCACCGTCGCGCCGCGCTGGTGGCGCTCGCTGATCCTGCGCTGCTACTGGGACGACGAGCCGCAGCCATCGGTAGAGGTGCCGCTGGGCGATTTCTTCTGTAACGGCTGGTGCGTGCGCTGCAACGTCAGCTCGCTGGCCGTGGCAGTCAACCCGGCGGGGGGCTTCAACAGCTATTGGGAGATGCCGTTTCGTCGCCGCGCGCGCCTTACCATCGAAAATCTGACCGAAGAAGAGATCAAGGGTTTCTTCTATCAAATCACCTACACGCTGACCGATGTCCCCGACGACGTGGCCTATTTACATGCCCAATGGCGGCGCAGCAACCCGCTGCCCTACAAGACGGTGCATATCATCCTGGATGGCGTGCAGGGTTGGGGACACTACGTGGGCACGTACCTGGCCTGGGGCGTGCACAACAACGGTTGGTGGGGCGAGGGCGAAATTAAGTTCTACCTGGATGGGGACGACGAATTCCCCACCATCTGCGGGACGGGCACGGAAGACTACTTCGGCGGCGCATGGAATTTTGAGCACCCGGCAGGGCAGTATGGCGTTTTCTGCTCGCCGTATTCGGGGTTGCCTCAGGTGATCCTGCCCGACGGCCTCTACCAGAGTCAGCAACGCTTTGGCATGTATCGCTGGCACATCATGGATCCGATTCGCTTCGAGCGCGACCTGCGCGTGACCATTCAGGCGCTGGGCTGGCGTTCGGGAGGACGCTACCTGCCGCTGCAGGACGACATCGCCTCAACCGCCTTCTGGTATCAGACCGAGCCGCACGCGCCGTTCCCGCCGCTGCCCGATCGCGATGCGCTGGAAGTGATCTAAGGGCGCGAGGGGGTAAAGAGGAAGCGCCCGCCGCCTGGCTGAGAGGGCATCGGGACGGCGGGCGGCTCACCGCTAAAACTGCCGCGACCACTCCTTGGGCCAGCGTTCGATGACGACCTTGGTCTGGGTGAAGAACTCGACGGCATGGCGGCCCTGGCCGTGCAGCGTACCGAAGAAACTGGCCTTCCAGCCGCTGAAGGGGAAGAAAGCCATCGGCGCGGCGACGCCAATGTTGATGCCGATGTTGCCAGCCATGGCCTCATAGCGGAACTTGCGGGCGGCAGCGCCGCTGCTGGTGAACAGGCAGGCCATGTTGCCGTACTCGCCGCTGTTGACTAGGGCGATGGCTTCGTCCACGGTCTCAGCGTGCAGCAGACCGAGCACCGGGCCGAAGATTTCGGTGCGGGCGATGATGCCGCCGGGCGGCACGTTGTCCAGGATGGTGGGGCGCAGGAAGTTGCCGCGTTCGTAGCCGCGCACGACGATATCGCGTCCGTCTTCCAGCAGGCGTGCGCCTTCCTGGACGCCCTGCTCGATCAGGCGCTCGATGCGCTCTTTGCTCTGGGGAGAGATGACCGGCCCCATGGTCACGTCCGGATCGAGGCCGTAGCCCACCACGCGCTGTCTGGCGGCGGCGACGATGGCCTCGGTGAAGGGGCCGCGCGCATCACCGACGGTGATGGCTAGCGAAGCGGCCAGGCAACGCTGCCCGGCGTTGCCGAAGGCGCTGTCGGCGGCGATGCGGATGGTCGTTTCCAGGTCGGCATCGGGCAGGACGACGATGGGATTCTTGGCGCCGCCCTGAGCCTGCACGCGCTTGCCATTGGCGGAGGCGCGGGCGTAGATGTGCCGCGCGACCGGCGTTGACCCCACGAAGCTGACCGCGCTGATGAGCGGATGATCCAGCAGCGCGTTGACGGTGTCCGCCCCGCCGTTGACCAGGTTCACGACGCCGGGCGGGAAGCCGGCCTGTTGCATCAGCTCGACGGCCAGGTGCATGGTCATCGGGCAACGCTCGGACGGCTTGATGATGACGGTGTTGCCGGTGGCCACGGCGTAGGGCAGGAACCAGAAGGGGATCATGCCGGGGAAGTTGAAGGGAGCGATGATGGCAGCCACACCCACGGGCTGGCGGATGACGAACTCGTCAATGCCGCTGGCGATGTCTTCGGAGAACTCGCTCTGCATGAGGGTGGGGATGCCGCAGGCGACTTCGACGTTTTCGATGGCGCGGCGCATCTCGCCCCTGGCTTCGGCGAAGGTCTTGCCGTTCTCGTTGGTGATGGAGCGCGAGAGGTCGTCTATGTGCTCTTCCAGCAGGGTCTTGAGCCGGAACAGGTACTGCACGCGCTCGACCGGCGGGACGCGCCGCCAGGTCTCGAAGGCGGTCGCGGCGGCCTGCGCGGCCTGATCTACTTCCTCTGCCGGGGAGAGCGGGACGCGCGCCAGCACTTCCGCGGTAGCAGGGTTGTGCACATCCAGTAACTGTTCGGACTGCGAGGGCCGCCAGGCCCCGTTGATGTAGTTGGCAAGGGTGGTCACGGTCATCACATCTTCTCCCTACGTCATAGGAGCGTCGTCTATAGCCTATAATGGGCGGGTTGTCGGGCGACAAACCAGGGCTATTCTCTCTTAACTGCGCGGGGTCGTCAACCGGAAGGGAGCTGCACAATGCGGGCAGGGCGGGCGCAATCGGCAAGGATCGGACATACTTGGGCGCAAGATGGCCTATCTGAGCGAAAGGAAAACGGATCATGGCGGATATGCTGGTCAAACTCTACGAATTGCCTTCGCTGGAGGCTTCTCTGGCTGCTCTGGAGATTCAGGGAGTCACGGTGCGGCGGGCGCTGGCAGCGGAGAAGCATCTGGTCATTGGTTGGATCGGCCAGCACTTCTGGCCACACTGGCAGAGCGAGTGCGAGGTAGCCTTCAGTCGGCAGCCGGTTTCGTGCTATCTGGCTGTTGAGGGGAACGCGCTGTTAGGGTTCGCCTGCTATGATGTGACCCGCAAAGGCTTTTTCGGCCCAACAGGCGTGGCCGAGGCCGCGCGCGGGCGTGGTATCGGCAAGGCGCTGTTGCTGGCCTGTCTGCATAGCATGTGGGTCGAAGGCTATGGCTATGCCATCATCGGCGGGGCGGGGCCGGTGGATTTCTACCGGCAGGCGGTGGGGGCCATCGAGATTCCCGCTTCGACACCAGGGGTGTATCAGGGAATGTTGCAGGGCGACACGGCATAGGCAGATGTGGGGCCGGCGCGCCTCAACCCAAACAGTGGACAGGTTGACCCTGAGCACCTCAACAGCCCCTGAAGAAGACCATGCTTTCTTTGTGACTTAATTCTCTAACTTGACAATTTAGGAGATTTAATACAATATTTTTCTGTGATCAGTATTGTTAATTTGAGGAGATGCTATGCTTTCTTGACCCCCCGCTCTGGCAGCGGCTGCTGGCCCGCTGCGTTGCCGCTGCTTGCCTCCCGCCCTTCATCGTAGCCAGAGAGGTATCCCATGGTTTTCACTGACCGCAGTGATCTATATGCTGCTGTACACGAGGACGGTCTCAATCGTGTGATGCGGCATATCATGCTCCAACGGCCTTCGCTGTTCAACTACGCGACGCCGTTCTTCGCCCAGAATCCGGACTTGTTGTGTGTGCCCATCAAAGCCGCGCCAGAGGTGTTTGCCGCTGGCAATCCCCTTTTCACTGTGCAAAGCCCTTTGCCGGTGTTGGGGGCGGCGCAACCGGTTGGGCTGAACTACTGTGTGCAGTTCACTGACGTGCAGCTTGACTTTCACGACTCCGACACGATCAAACTGCCGCCAGAACTGGGCGAATTGCCGCCGCAACGCTTCGCTTTGCGGTTGAAAGGCTGCTTTGGGCTGGGCTGTCTGCCCGATGACTACTACACCGACCTGATCCCCCTGGAAGAACTGTTTGCGGTGGCCCAGGCGGGCAAAGAACGGTTTTCGTTCACTCATGTGGCCGAGCGTCAGCCGCGCGACCCCATCGTCCCGCCAGCGCGCCGGCTGACTTGCTTCTGCCTGGAGTTGTTCGCTGTGCTGCACTTCGAATGGGGCAAGATCGGCACAGATGATTATCTCAAGGTGCGGCTCGATGGGCTGGAGATTGTAGACCTGCAGCCGGTCGAAATGGAGAACATCATTGAGTGCTATGCTGAGGCTGTGTTGCGGCTGGGCGTTTTGCCGCGCCTGAGCATCAAGATCGAAAAGATGGTGCTGGATATCACCGCGTTGTTGCGCCAGCAGGGCATTGCAGTGGGTCAGCAGATTTCGCTGCAACCAGCGCCGGTGCCTGCTGCCGTTCCCAACAACCCTGCCGTCGAAGACGATCAGCTCAAAGTGTTCGTCAACCTGGTTGTGACCCCCTAGGAGACCTCATCATGGCTCATCTGACTGTCGCCGTTTCTGAGGCGACTTTCATTCGCTCTTTCGACCTGCTCAAGCGCAACTTCGTGTTCCAGGACTCCGACCTGCAGGATCACGGGGTGTTCACGCTGGGGTACGACGTGAAGATGCACCTGGAAGGCGGCACCGTAGACCTGCGCGCCGACAACACCGTGCAGATCAAGGAACTGGACATCCGCTGGGATCGGCTGAAAGTGATCATCGGCCTGGATATTCCGGAGATTTGCGTGGGCGGCGGCTGTATCAACATGCCCTGGCCCATCCCCGATATCTGCCTGCCGAGGATATGCATATTCAGCGGCGACCCCGACGTTTCCATTTCGCCGGACTTTGCCAGCTTTGTGGCGCAGGAGATCAGCTTCACCGGCAGCCTGGACGCGCGCTACTTCGACGCCAGTCTGCCGCTGCCCTCGCCCGATCCCTGCGTGCCACTGCGTGTAGTCCCGCTGACCACCAACAATCAGTGGCAGATCTTTCTCGATCCGCAGACGATGGATATAGACCTGTTCGACTTTCCGGACATCGTCGGCAACCTGATCGAGAATGCGCTGACCAGTGCGATCACGGCGCTGATCCCCGGTGGGTGGGTGCGCGACCTGATCCTGGCCATCATCGGTGGGATCGCCGATCTCATTCGCGCAATCCTGGATATCCCCGACGATATTGACGAGTGGCTCAGCGATGTGTTCAATGTGAGCTTCGGGCTGCTCGACTTCATCGGGACGCTGGTGCTGGACTTTTTCGCAAGCTGCAACCCCATCTATCGCATAGACGACCCCTTCGAGATATTGCCCGCTGCAAGCGGACTGATCCCGGTGCGCATTCCCATCCGCAACCTGAGCGTGCGCGCCGATGATCTCGAAATGGTGGTTCGGGCGGACGTAGGAGCATAGCCATGCCGAAGAAAAACGTGTTGCTCAACCGGGCTGTTTTCAGCGTGCGACCCTACGAAAGCCGGGCGCTCACCGTGCTGACAACGCTCTTCCACCATTTCAGCGAAGCGGGCAATTACGAGCTGTTCGTGCGCCGCGGCGGTGCAGTGATCTACCGGGCGGCGGTGCTGGTTGGTGAGGCGGGCGCGCAACAACAGATCAACCTCGATCTGGCGACGCTGGCCCAGGAACGCCCGCGCGACTGCTGCGATCACGATGATGGGCCGCGCTACGTCCTGGGCGTCAATAGCGTGATGGGTTTCTATGTGTCGCAGGGCACGGGGGCGTACTCTGTTGAGATCGCCCGCACCGAGCACAAAGAACGGCGCGCGCTCGACAGCGCCTCGCTCATTCCGGCGGGCGATCTGTTCGCGGTGACCCTGGTGCGTCCAGGTGTCTACCGCGCCGTGGAGGAACAAAGCGGGGCCGAGATGCAAATCCGCGTGGCACACCCCGATCCCAAGAGCTACCGCAAGGGTGAGGTGACGCTGATTGCGTTCAGTGGCAAGGAGTTCAAGCCCAGGCGCGCGGAGATTGTCTCCGGGCATTCGGTGCTCTTCCGCTGCGAAACGCCAGCGCGCCTCCGCGTGGAGCTGCTGGACGCTGCCGAAACAGGCACTCGCCCCAAGCCAGGGACGCGCTTCACAGTGCGCCGCACAGCACCTCCCGCTGCGCCCGAGAGCGAGAAGAAATCGTCTGACTGATGGTTATGCCTGGTCGAATATCAGGCCCCGACCATGTCCTGGCCGGGGCCTGTTCCTGGCCCAGCCATCAGGCAGGGCTGGAGTGTGCGGCGCGGTGCGCGGCGATTAGATCGCGGTAGTAGAGGGCGCTGCGCTTGGGGATGCGCTCTTGCGTGGCGAAGTCCACGTAGACCAGCCCGAAGCGCATGCGATAGCCTTCGGCCCACTCGAAGTTGTCCATCAGGCTCCAGGCGAAGTATCCCCTGAGCGGCACGCCCTGGGCAATAGCTTCGGCGCAGGCCTGTACATGCGCGGCCAGGTAGGCCTGGCGCTGCGGGTCTTCTACCACGCCATTCACGGGCGGAGGGTCGTCGTAGGCTGCGCCATTCTCGGTGACGTAGAGCGCGGGCGGGGCGTATTCGCGCGTTACGCGCACCAACACGTTGCGCAGCCCGTCCGGATAGACTTCCCAGCCCATGGCTGTGTGCGGTCTGCCATCTACGTGTACATGCTGCGTGTTCAAGGGGCCGTGCGGGCCGGCGGCGATCACGTTGCGCGAATAATAGTTGATGCCCAGAAAGTCGAGCGGCACCGCAGCCCTCTGGACGGTATCCAGATCGAGACCGTCCAGCGTTGCGCCCAGGCGGGTCACCATATCGTCGGGATAACGCCCTTTGAAAACAGCGTCTAGAAACCAGCGGTTCTTAAACCCGTCTTCACGGTGAGCAGCGGCTATGTCATCCGCCGACTCCGAGGCCGGCTGGAAGTCCACCAGATCGAGCGTAATGCCTACCTGAACGCCCGGCGCAACCTGGCGAATAGCGGGCACTGCCTCTCCGTGCGATAGCAGCACATGGTGCGCCACGCGATAGGCTGCCGCCAGATTGCATTTGCCAGGCGCGTGTCTGCCGAAGTAGTGACCGACGAAAGCCACGACCCACGGTTCGTTGTGAGTGATCCAGTGCCGGACGCGGTCGCCCAAGCGCTGGGCCATCAACGCGGCGTAGTTGGTGAACCAGGCGATGCTATCCGCATTCTCCCAGCCGCCGCGATCCTGCAATGCCTGGGGCAGGTCCCAGTGATAGAGCGTGACGAAGGGCTGAATGTTGTGGGCCAGCAACTCGTCTACCAGGCGGTCGTAGAAATCCAGACCAGCGGGATTGATCGCCCCTGTTCCCTGTGGAATGACGCGCGGCCAGGAGATTGAGAAGCGATAGGCTTGCAGGCCGAGGCTGGCCATCAGGGCTACATCCTGCCGGTAGCGGTGATAGTGATCGCAGGCTACATCGCCGGTGTCGCCGTTGTAAGTATTGCCGGGCGTATGCGAGAAGCGCGTCCAGATACACTCACCGCGCCCGTCTTCCTGCGCTGCGCCCTCGATCTGATAGCTGGAGGTCGCTGCCCCCCATAGGAAATGGTCTGGGAATTCCATAAGCCTCGCTTACCCCTTTCAGGCGACCCACATATCGAACGTAAACAGTGTGACAAGTAGACCCAAAAGCAACAGATTGGCCGTTGTCCAGGCACGGTCGAAAACCACAGAGCGCCCCAAACGTGCAGGCAGAATAAACACCGACGGCACAACCAGGACATAGCGGATCAGACTCTGCGGCGCGCCGCTGAGAGCGGTCACAGCCAGCACGGCCAAGCCGAACAACGCGGGGCCAGGATAGCGGCGCACCGTCAGCAGGCAGGCGAGTATGGCCAGACCCAGTGCGGAGAACTCCAGCCCATAATAGACGCGCATTTGCGCTACCGTCTCCGCCGAGCGCAGACTATCGAACGCGGCTTTCCAGCCCTGGCGGGTGCGTTCCCAGTCGGTGAGGCTGCGCCCGAACCAGTGGTCTTCCACCAGGTGAAACTGATCGCCTAACACGAACCACCACGCCGCGAAGGCCAGCGCGGGCAACAACACTGCCCCGGCGTATATCAATTCACGTCTGGCGATGCGACGTCCGCGCACCTGCCCCAGCCATGCCAGGGTCAGCGGGATCAGCAGTAATACACCGGTGCTGCGCACCCAGACGGCCAGCGCTGCCAGCAGCGCGGCCCAGACAAGGCGTTGGCGCGCGGCCAGGGCCATTGACCCGAAAGCCAGGGCCACGAACAGCCCTTCGGAATAGACCTGGGCCAGGAAGAAGCTGGAGGGGAAGATCAACAGGTAGAAAGCGATGCGGATACCGCCGTCTTCGCCCAGTTCGTCGCGCACCAGGTCGTAGAGCGCGATCATGCCCCCCAGCGTCCCGACCAGGGCGACGAGCACGCCAGCCAGCGTCGCCGTGGCGATCTCGTTGAGGTCGAGGACGCGCAACGGCAGGCTGACGATGCGCATCACCGCCGGATAGAGCGGGAAGAACGCATAGTTCATGGAAAGGGGCTGCCGACCGGGAAGCTGTACCAGGCGCACGCGCGGATCGTCGTAGCCGGCGATGGCGATGGACAGATAGAACTCCGAGTCCCACGACACGTGCCGGTTCATGAACGGCTCGATCAAATAGGGCTTGTCGTTCTGGCTGGTGCGTCCGGTCTCGCGCGGCGTCCAGGCCAGGGCATAGTCGGGGCGCTTCGGTTCCATGCGCGCCTCGACCAGGTTCTGAAAGCCGATCAGAATAGCGGCCCAGGCCAGCCAGATGCCACACAACAGGGTGAGACTGCGCCGATCGAGTCGCATAGGCCGCTCAGCGAGTGAGAGGGATGAGGTACAGGGTCACAGACTGGCCGGGGGCGCTGAGCGGTTCGGCGCGCAGAGCGAGATCGTCCAGGCGCTCGGCGTTGTGTTCCGCGTCCAGACGCCATACTTCTGCTGGCCCGGCGACGGTCGCGCCATCGAGGTGCAGAGGGTGCACCTGCGGGTCATCGCCCAGGTTGACGACCAATACTGACAACATGCCATCGTCGCGCAGAGCGGCGTAGACCGACAGATCGGGGACGGAAGAACTGGCGTACACCAGCTCGTTGCCAAAGCGCTTGTAAAGCTGGTAGGTGTAGTAAGTCGGGCGGACCTCGTAGCTCCCCAGCAATCCCCAACCGCCGCGACTGGGATTGCTCTGGAAGTCGAAATAGTTGACGATGAAGGCCCCGTCGCGGATCAAGCGGCCTAACACATCCGCCCACCAGACGGCGTTGTAAAACGAGTCGGGCGTTGCTTCGCCGCCAATGCTCTTGCTCCAGTGCGAATTGGCTTCAGTGATGGCGACAGGCAGATCGTCCCGTCCGGTGGTCTCGCGAATGACCGCGCGCAAGGCAGGCAGAATGCGGCTCCACTCCGGCGCGTTCTGGCGTAGGTCGTCAATGGTGGTGACGGGGTAGGCCATGCTACGGGGGAAGGGGTAGCGATGCACGGCCACAATATCTACCAGGTCGCCGTTGGCCAGCAGGAATTCGCGCACCCAGTCGCGCCCCTGACTGTCGCGCGGATCGGTGGCCGGGTCGCCGCTATACTGCGAGGTGTCCGGCCCGATCAGCAGAATGGTGGGGTCTACGGCCAACATGGCCTCAGCAATGGCGCGCCACTCGCGGTTGTGATCCTCAGTGGTGTAGTTGTCAAATAGATTGGGTTCGTTGCCAATGGCCCAGTAGCGCACGCCATAGCCGCGCTCGATATTGGTGAAGCGCACCAGTTCGGCGGCGGCTTCCGGCGTGCCCCCTTCCAGGCGCACACTGATGCTCGGCTCCGCTCCCAGTTGACGGGCCAGCTTGATGAACATGTCAATATGAAAATGCTGGATGTTATTCTGGTCGCCCCAGCGCCCGCCGGGAAAGCGTAAGAAGCGAATGCCGGACTGTTGCGCCTCGTCGGCCAGGTCGAGGGGGACGGTTTGCAGCGGGCCATAGTTCGCGCCGTAGACGTAGGGGCTGATCGGCCCCAGGGAATGGCTCACGTCTATGTAAAGCGCGGGTTCTCCCTGTGCGCCGACTACACCTGCCAGCGCCAGCAGCAGGCAAAGCAGGGGGATCACCAGTCGTTTCATCGCGCTTTCCCTCCTCCATCGTGTAGCGCCTGCTGGTAACGCTGGTAGAGGCGGACTGCATGGGTGGCGGGCGCGCGGTAGTACTCGTCGGGGCTGATGTCCAGTTCCAGCGAGAGCTGGGCGGGGAGCACAGTAGGCCGGCTGGCGGCGAATTCTTTGATCACCTGGGCGTGCGGTTTGAGCGTGCCGTCGGGACGCACCAGCCCGAAGAAACGCTCATGGCGCGATTCAGCGCATGGGGGCCGGTTCCACAGTTCCCGCGCATAGTCGGCGTAGCACCACAGCATGGCCCCCGTCGCGCCAACATCCAGCAGACGCGGCAACACAGCGCGCACGTAGTCCGCTAGGTCTTCTTCGGAGGCCATGAACTGCCGCTGCGGTTGCCCATAGCCCATCCATTCCCAGGTCTGCGAAGGCTGGCCGGGAGCGGCTGTGCAGCCGCCCCATTCCTCCATCAGCGTGGGCTTGCCGCACAGGGCGGTGACCAGCGCGCAGGTGTAGGGCACCAGGTCGGGGTCAAGAGGATGCCGCGCCCAGGGGACGTACATCGGGTAGGTGTGCATGACGGCTACATCCGTCTCGGCGTAAACCTGATCCACGCGCAGGCCGTTGGCCGTGGTCAGACTGGCTATGTGCAAGCCACAGGTCACCGGATGGGCGTCATCTATCTCCTTGATCAGGCCCGTCATCTCGCGCACCCAGGCGCGACCTGTCGCGGCGTCCGGAGGCCAGGCGAACAGGTCTGGCTCATTACCCAGGTTCCACATCCAGATCGCCAGATGATCTTTGAGCGCGCTAACCACTGTGCGCAGCAAGAGTCGCTCGGCTTCCAGGGCGACAGGATCGGTGAAGGGATTGCGATAATGGTTGTTGACCGCCCGCCCCTGGCTGACCACCTGGCGAATCCCTGGCGCGGCGGGCGCAGCAGAAGAGTCCAGCAGCCAGCGCGGTGCCCAGTTGGGGCCGCTCATGTGGCCGGTGAAGAAGGTCACGTCCAGTTGCAGGTTGTTGGCAGCGGCGCAGTCGCACACAGTGACCAGATGATCCAGGCAGACAGTCGAGACAGTATCGGGCGCTGGCTGCCAGTCATCCCATAGCAGGAAGATGCGCACCACGTCCAGCCCCAGGCTGGCAATGATGGCGAACTCTTCGGCCACTTCGCCAGGATCGAAGTCTCCCCACCAATACATGGCCTTGCGGCGCGGCCAGTAGTTGACGCCCAGCACGAATCGTTCGGTCATTGACTACTTCTCCACCCCGGTAATGACTACGCCCCGCATGAAGAAGCGCTGCGCCGCGAAGAAGAGCACTACGGGCAGGATCAATCCCAACAGGGCGGTTGCCTGGATGAGATGCGGTTGCTGGTCGTAGATGAAGTTGAAGCGCTGAATCCCAACGGTGATGGGCTGTAGCTCTGGCTTGCCCAGCAGGTAGATCAGCGGCTCGAAATAGTCGTTCCAGGCGTACACAAAGTGGAACAAGCCGACGGCCACCAGCACCGGATAGGATTGCGGAATGATGATCGAGCGCAAGATGCGGAAAGGCCCCGCGCCGTCAATCATCGCCGCCTCGTCCATCTCGCGCGGCAGAGTCAGGAAGTATTGGCGCAGCAGGAAGACATTGTAGGCATTGGCGAAGAAATGCGGCACGATTAGCGGTAGCCAGGTGCCCGTCCAGTGAATGCGCGAGAAAAAGGCGTAGGTGGGCACCAGGGTCACCTGTTTGGGCAGGATGATCGTCCCGATCAACACCATGAAGATGATCTGCTTACCTGGGATGGGGAAGCGTGAAAAGGCATAAGCCACACAGGTGGACGACAGCAACGTGCCGATCATGCCAGTCACGGCGATGATCAGGGTGTTGCGGAAGAGCAGAGGGAAGTCAATACCTTCCCAGGCTGTCTTGAAGTTGCCGGTGCGCGGGCTGAACTTCATCACTGGTTGCAGCGTGCGCCAGCGTCCTTCCCAGACGATGGGGCCAGCTTCGGGGTGATCGGGATCAATGAAGGTCGAGGTGCGCCGTCCAGCGTCGAGCAGCGCTAGTTCGCGTGTGCCGTCTTCCAGCGGCACCTTGTAAAGATCGAGATCGCGCGTCAACAGCGTGGGGCTGACGCCTTCCACCACGCGCCCGCCAATGATCGCCGTGGTGCCGGTGAGGGAGATCGGTTCGT
>CAKZOB010000036.1 GCA_937135955.1 uncultured Anaerolineales bacterium
CACGCCCTCGCCGAGCCACACGCCCAGCGTCACACCGCCCCCCACGCGGACGTTTACGCCGTTCCCGCCGCCGACCCTGTCCCCGGCTACCCCTGCGGTAGCAGCCCCGGACAGCCCGACCGCGCCTCCGGCCTCCGTTACCCCTGGCCCGACGGACACGCCAGCGTTACCGGCCACGCCGCCGCCTACTCTCACGCCGCGCCCCGGCGAGGGAGCGTTCTACAATCCTTACGCTTCACCCACCAGCCAGGGCGCGTTGCCCGTCGCCCCTGCGGGAGAAAGCGGCCCGGTCGGCCCGGCCCTGCCCGAAATTAATCAGATTGTGGTCAGCTATGCGGGGCAGATCGCGCCCCTGGTTGCCCTGCCCGACGGGGTGAGCAGAGCCGCGCCGCTGGCCCAGGGCGACGTGTTCGCCGTCAGCCGGAGCGGACAGGTGGCCGCTGTCGCCCCCGATCATCAGCTTTATGTAGACGGTGCGCCGCTATTGGTTTCCCCCGCCAGCCAGTTCGGCCTGTCGCCCGCGCTGCTGATCAGCGACCTGGCCTGGTCGCCGGACGGGACATATCTGGCCCTGCGCGTAGATACCAGCGATCCAAATCACGTCAGTGCCATAGATAGCGGCATCTGGATTTACGAACCGGCCTCCAACCGCTCTTGGCAGGTCTTCCGCAACACCTACGCCGGGCAGGCCGAGCAGCTTCACCAGCAACGGCAGGCGCGAGGGATGACCTGGGCACCCAATGGTCAGGCGCTGGCGATTGTCGCCGAGACGCCGCTGGGCCTGGCGACTGTGCCTGTGCCGCTCACGCACGACGCCAACGCCTGGGTGGAAGCGCTCCCCTATGCCAGCGCTACCTGGACGGCGGACAGCCAAGCGCTCATCGTCAGCGGGGACACCTGGGATGGGCGCAACGTGGTAGGGCGGGTGGAGATGGACGCGGCCTGGACGTACACCGAATACACCAGTCGGCCCCTCAGCGGCATTCAGGCGCACAGCGCCGCTCTGCTGCCCAACGGGCGGCTGGCTCTGGTGGGCAGCGCCGCGCCCGGTTCACTGGCGCTCTACGTCATGCCCGCCATGCCAGGCGGACAGCCCGTCCAGGTGACGCGCACTGTCAGCGGGCAGGTGTTGCGGGTGGAGTGGAACGCCAGCCGCTCCGCCGTGCTGGTCACCCTCCGCGATGCGGCGGGCGCGACGGGCGTGTGGCTGCTGCGGCCCGACGGCGCAGCGCAGCCGATCGCGCTCAGCGAGGGGACGGTCAGCGCGGCGCGCTGGCGGTAATGAGTGGCCCGCCGAGCCGCCGAGAGCGCAGAGCCGAACAAGTCCAGTTTTTCTGTGCAAAGGAAATGTTACGAATTACTTACCTCACCCCCAGCCTCGCTTCGCTCGGCTTGGAGGCGCGCCAGCGCTGAGCGGGGGTGAGGTAAAGCGACAAGCGGTTTGATGCAATCCCCCAGCCTCTATGTATGCCAGGGGCCGGGGGTGAGGTTTTCGGGCGGACGCCTACCCGTCCCGCGTAGACGGTTCGCTCGCGGCCAGCTCCTCAGCGTTTTCGTCCGCGATGATCCGCACCGTGATCGGCTGACGGGCCAGCGTGGAAGTCAACTGAGTGATCTGCGCGGCATACTGCTGCACCAACATGTCGCGGGCGCGCGCATCACGCGCCCGCACCGTCAGCACCCCTCTGGCATAGGAGACAGGCTGTGCGCCCCTCAGGCAGGCGTCGTAGGTGGCGCGGGGAAGCTGCGTGGCCAGTTGCCCTTCCACCAGATACCAGATGTTGTGGATGGTGAACGTGCAGTTGATGGGAATGGTGTTCAGGCCGTTGTCCCTTGCCGCGACTTCAGCCCCGGCGACGGCTGCCCACCTACCCCCCTGCCCCGCGCTCGCTGGCCTGAGGGCAAAAATGCGCTCCAGACCGAAGGGCAGCAGATCGGGGGTGCGCGTGGCCAGTCGCCGCCACTCCGAGCGCCCTTCGCGCGGCCAGTCGCACAGTGGCATTTGGGCCAGCCGCTGCCAGCGCTCCCAGTGACTCACCGGCGGTGTGTCCGGCATGCTCTGCCAGCGTTGCACCAACCAGCTTAGATAGCGCGGCGGGTGTTCGACGCTCTTGTCGGCCCACACGGCCAGGATCAGCGCCAGCAGATCGCGCGGGCTGATGTTCTGGCTCTGTACGCCCTGCCAGGCAGGACTGTGGGGCTGTACGGGCGTTGACCAGGTGTCGCGCAGCCAGACTGTCGGGGGCGCAACGTCGCACAGCGGCGTTTCTGGTCGTGTTTCCCAGGCGTCGTGCAGATAGTCTTCCAGCCGTTGTGCGATCGCGCTGCTGTTTGAAGCAGAAGACACAGGTTCTTCTGCTTTTCCGTTAAAGGTAGCAGCAGCAGCGGGCGTTGGGCGCTTGGCTTGGCCGTTAGTGCGGGTTTGCGGGCGCGCCTCCGACGGGTGCTTGCTGCTGCTGGCCAGTACTTGGGGTTTGCTTTTTGGTGCTTTGTTTGAGGACTCAGAATCCCTGTGCGCGAATGTGGCAGACCCCTGTGCATCAGTGTGGCAGACCCCCTGATCGCCGGTGTGCGCAGATGTGGCAGACCCTGTCGTTACCGATGTGTCTGTTTGTGGCACACCCTCTTCCTGCCGGTGTGCATCAGTGTGGCAGACCGACGGGGAACCGGTGTGCGCAGATGTGGCAGACCCCATGGGCTGCGCTTCCGCGGTGAAGCCCTGCGCTGGCCAGCTTCGCAGCAGCAGGGCGTATTGGGCGCGGTCTTCGGGGGCGATGGGGACTTCGAGCGCGACGCGGAACTGACGGGCGACCCATTGCGGGTGGGCCGGATCGCGCCCCTTGCGCGCGTCTATCTGCTCGAAGAAGTCGCGGATCGTCCAGCCCTCGTCGTTGGGACGGGCGCGCTCAACATTGCGTCGCCACCATTCGCGCGGGCGACCGATCAGCGTCAGCAGCGCCGAGAGGGAGTCCACCCAGCAGGTGTCGCGGCGCTGTCCTTCGGCGGGGTTGTCGTAGACCTGGCCGCGCAGCCACAGATAGACCCAGGCCAGTTCGTGCCCCAGCCGCGCCCACCAGCGGCGGCGGAAGTATTGCGGCACAATGACCTTGCTGGCACGCCCATCGTCGCGCACCAGGGTGATATGGCGGTGCAATGCCTCGGCCAGGCGGGCCATCTCCTGCGAACGCCCTCGGCTGCGCCAATCCGGGAAAGCCCGCCGCAGCACCTCCAGCGCAGTCCAGGGGCGGGAGGGGAGGAAGTGTGGTGCAGGAGCAAGGGGGTCGGCGGCCCAAAGCTGACGCGGGTCGAGATCGAGAGCCTGGCGGGCGGCGTCGAGCGGTGCGGCGGCCAGTGTTGGCAGCAGAGAGAACAAATGTTCTGCATCCGCCGGAGCCAGCGGATCGTCCATGCGGACATGATAGCGATTGGGAAGCTGCGCGATGGTGCCATCGGGGGCCTGACGACGCTCGCCCGCCTCGACGCGCACGAAGGCCGCCAGGCCGGGCGCGGCCAGGCAATCGTAGAGGTGACGGCGCGACATAGCCGCTTCGCGGGCCAGCGCCTCGCCGCTGATGGTGATCACCTCTCCTTTACAGCGGAAATCGAGCTGTCGCAGCGTGTTGATGACGGTGGCCACGTCTGGCCCCAGGGTGGGCAACCAGCGTTCCAGGAAGTAGCGGGAGATGCCCATCACAACGTCGTCGCGGATCACGGCGCTGTATGGGGTGGTGTAGACTTTGGACAGCGTCAGCACACTGTCCCCGTCCGTCGGCGTAGCCTTCGGCATGAGTCTCACTCCCTGTCGAGATGCTGAGGGGAAACCCCTCTACGGCAAAGATGCGCTCAGTCCGGCTGAAAACTGGCTCGCCAACAGAACTTTTTCTGACCGCTCAGGTACGCAGCGCCCCGCTCGCGCTGCTGAGGCCCGGACAGGCCGCCTTCGCCAGGGAAAGAAGGCGGCGAGCGCATCGCAATTGCCGAAACGTGCCCGGTCGGGGTGATCAGGGGGTGCTACGCCGCAGCGCTTCACACGACCGGGGAACGGGTCTCTTGCGCTCATTTCGCCACGCTGTGATTGCCATAATAGCATCATTTGTCATCAGAGTCAATCAACCTGTGCCAATTGGTCATTTTTTGCATTTTTTCCTGGTTTGTGTTACAGGGGGGCGCGTTCCGCAGAGCGGTCATTGGCCATCTGGCGACAAACTTGCCGCCAGGATGGAAAAGATGTGGTATAGTTTTGTCAACCAGGAGGTGAGCGATGGCCTCTAAACTCAAGCCCAGACTGGCAAGCCCTTCCTATACGCCCGATCCGTCGGTGACTCAGCGCCGCCTGGAAGATTTGCAGCGCATGTTCGGCATGTATACCTTCCCCTTCTCGCTGTCACCGAATCCGGATTATCTCTACGTCGCCGGCGTGACGGCGCGCACGCTGGCCAAAACGACTTTCGCTATTGATCAGCGCCAGGGGCTGAGCGTGATCATCGGGGACTACGGCACGGGTAAAACCATGCTGGCTCGCTACATCTACAATTCGTACACCGCCGGCGACGTGCGCGAACCTTCGGTGGTGGCCTATATCCCCGATCCGCCGCACCCTGGCACGCGCGAATTGCAGCGCCGCATCATCCAGGAACTGGGCGGCAAGACCGGCAAGCGCACCAACGACGGCCTGATGGAAGACCTGCGCTCGATGGTGCTGGACATTTTCGCGTCGGGCCAGAACTGCATCGTGATGATTGACGAGGCGCAGGTGTTGGTGCGGCGGCAGCTCGACATCATCCGCGAGCTGTTCAACTTCAACGCGGGCGGGATGGTGCCGATCCAGGTGGTGTTGATCGGCAAAGAGGAATTGCGGCTGAACCTGCACAACGCGCCCGATCTCAACGACCGCGTGGCGGCCCGCTCTACCCTGGAACCGTTCACCCCTGCTGAGACGGCGGAATTGATCAACTTCCGCCTGAACCGGGCGGGCTGCAAAATCCCGCTCTTCATGCCCGACGCGCTCGACCTGTTGTATGATTTGTCTAAGGGCTACCCGCGCAAAGCGGTGAAGCTGGCCGGGGCCGCGTTGTGGTATATTGTCGAGTTCGGCATGGATCGCATCACTGCCGCTGCGCTGGAAGCCGCCCGTCTGCGGGACGAGATCGAGTAAGCGGTCGCCTGGAAAGACGAGATGGGGAGTGGCATGGTGGCCGAACACGATGGCAGCTTTCGCCGCCTGATGGAGATGGTCAAAGACCGGCAACTGAGCTTGCCGGCGGGCCGACCTGGCCGTCCTCCCAAGCACCGAGTGGCGACGACAGGGCATTTCGCCGTGCACCTGCATCAGCGCATGAAGACGCTGGCCAGCCGCCGTTCGCAGCAATCCGATCGTGCCGTGAGCACCTCCGACCTGTACAACGAGGCGGCGTTGCAGATGGTGGCCGATCTGCACGCGCTGCTGGGCGACGACCTGCGCCTGCCCGCCGGGGCCGTTTCCCTGACCGGCATCCTGGGTCTGCGCGAACTGATCGATCGTCCGGTGCTGACCCCGCTGCGCGCCCTGGATTTTCAGACGGGCGAGATGCTGCGCACCACCCTTTACATTGATCAGCCGCTGTGGGACGCGCTGCTGGAAGTCAGCCTGCGCTTTGGCCTGAGCCTGCGCCGCCCGATTCATGTGCACCGCCTGCTGGAGCTGGGGGCGGCCTGGTACCTGGCGGGCATCGAGCCAGACTCGGACTCTTAGCGCTATTCTGATGACCGAACATCAGAAATTTATGAAATAGATTGTTACTAATAGTGAGCCTCTGAAAGAGAGAATATGAGCTTCAGAGACCGTTTGAAAAGCCTCCTTCAACCCCCGGCCCCTTCTCTCTCTGGGGGGCGAAGGGGAGACGGACCAGAGTTCCCCCCCCTCGCCCCATCGAGGGCTATAGAGGGGGGTGCACAGCGCCGGGGTGAGGGGGTAGCAAATGGCCTCTCAGGCGGAGATGGAGAGCGCGGGCGGGGTGCCGACAGGCGAAACACGAATGACCGCCCTTTGCCTGGCACAGGAGACGGCCTGATGCGCAGCATTTGCCTGACCAACAATAAGGGCGGCGTGGGCAAGACCACTACCGCGGTGAGCCTGGCGCATGGACTGGTGCTGCTGTTGCGCCATAATCATCTGCCCTCGCGGGTGCTGCTCATAGACACGGACTCGCAGGCACATGCCACCCTGTTGACCACCGGTCGTCGCGACTGGGGGCGCTCCGAAAGCCTGGGCGAAGTGTTGCTGGCGCGCCCCGACCGGGCCGGTTCGACGCTGCAACGGCTGATCGTGCCCTCGACGTGGGACGAAGATTTGCACGTGGTGCCCGGTTCGCCGAGCCTGGATGGGGTCAACGCGCGGCTGGCCGAAGATCACGGCTTTGCGGTGCGTCTGCGCCATGCGCTGCGCAGCGTGGCCGATCGCTACGACTGGGTGGTCATTGACACCATGCCGTCGTTCTCGCGCCTGACGACGATGGCCATGGTCGCCGCCACCGATATCGTCATCCCGGTGGAAATGCGCTTCCTGGAGACGATCGGCCTGCAGGCCATCGTCGAAAAGATCAAAGAGGTGCAGGACACCTGGGAAATCCCCGTCCGCCTGACGGGCATCTTGCCGGTGAAGTACGATCAGCGGGTCACGCTGGAGCGCGAGAACCTGGAACTCTACTCCTCGCACACCTTCTATGGTCCGCGCCTGTTCAGCACACCCATTCCCATCAATGTGGCGGTATCCTACGCGCACGATGCGTGCGAATCTATCTTCATGTACGACGATCAATCCAGCGCCGCGCGGGCCTATATGGCCTTTGTGCGCGAGCTGGTCGAACGGGTTCTCAAACCGGCTGGAGCGTGACATATGGCCAAGCGCCGCTCGCAAGGGACGCGCGCCTTGCTCGAAGAAATGGGCAGCCTGGAAGGCATCGCCGAGACCGCGCCGGACATCGCCGGGCGCGGGGTGCGCGTGGTGAATATCGTCCTGGATCGCATCCGTCCCGACCCGGCACAGCCCCGCCGGGTGTTGCCCGAACCGATCCGCAATGAATTTCTGGCCGGGCATCTCAACGCGCGGCAGGCGCTCGAACGCTGGGAAGCGCTGGTGGCCGAAGAAGCCGCGCGGCTGGGCCGCCCGCGCCCGGACTGGCGCGCTCTGCTGGAGCGCAACCCCGACGATCGCAACGCGGAGACGTTCGAGACCGATCCTCCCGGCACGCCGGGGCCAGAAGAAGAGTTGTTGCGCTCGATTGTGGCCACGGCAGCCACCATCCGTCACGGCGGGCAGGTCAGTCCCATCACCGTGGTAGAGATGGACAACGGGAGCTATTTCCGCATTGAGACGGGCGAGCGCCGCTATTGGGCGCATCACTGGCTCAATATGTGGCTGTCCAACGGCTTCGACCAGATTCAGTGCATTGTCGTGCCCGCGGCCAGCCCCTGGCGGCAGGCGGCAGAGAACACCAGCCGCGAGGAGCTTTCGGCCATTGCCCTGGCGCGGCAGTTGGCCCGCCTGTTGCTCGATCTGTACGGCATCAGGCCGGACTACTCCCGCCCCATCCCCAACGACTGGTACCGTCAGGCGCTGGAATATCGCGTCCCCCGCGGCGAAGGCGACGCGCTGCGCGCGGCCCTGGGCGGCATTCAGCGCGCGCAGTTCAACCGCATTCAGGCCCTGCTGCGCCTGCCCGACTCCGTGTGGGAGCTGGCCGACCGTTACCGGCTGGAGGAAAAGCGGCTGCGCTACGTGTTGAAGGTGGACGACGAGGCGTTGCAGGTGCAGTTGGTGCGCCTGATCGTGACGCGCAATCTCTCCGCCGAGCGTGTGCGGCAGTTGGTCGAATCGGGGCAGTTGCCCGCCATCCTCCGGGGAGCTGCGCCGCCTACCGACGAGGAACGGGCGACCGTCTCCGAGCGGGTGGCCAGTCGCTGGCCGACGCTGGCCCGCCAGGTGACGCAGGCCGATCTATCGCTGGTGGCGGATCAGTGGGTGCGGCGGCAGAAACCCGACGAGGTGCGCCAGCAGATCGCGGCGCTGCGCCGTCTGCTGGAGATCGTCGAGCAGCGCGTGCCAAAGTAGCCCCTGCTCCAAAGAGGGTGTAGTAGCTCATCGCCGGCGCAGTCCGGCGATTTATGTTGCCCCGGGGCAACATAGCTATGCATTACCCACAAGTCTGCCCTCACCCCTATATCCCCTCTCCCAACGTGTATAGACCGGAGAGATAGGTAACACATGTTCGGAGACATAGGTGACACTTTCTCGGATAATGAGGGCACTGCGATCCGTTGAGTAGAAAGAGACGGGGTGTGCTCGACGAGTGACTTTTGCTGTGCTCGTCCGCTGCGCTCGGTTTAGTTTACAGAGCCTGGGGAGTCGCTATGTTGCCCCAGGGCAACATAGGGTCACTGCCTGCCAGATCGGCCCGCACACTGTTTTGCCCCACCTGACATCGGCCACAAATCAACCACGTATCCGGTCGCATGTACCCCAGGGCAGGGGGGTGACTCAGGCGTCCGATCTCAGGGCGATGATCGGGCTGAAGAGATGCCCTGCAACACCCCTCCGCGATCCCGATCGGTAACAGCCGCGGCCCTGCCCCATCTGATGGAGGTTGAAGGCTCTTGGAGTGCTCAAAAACGCACGGGGACGGCGCGTTCGTTTATCACGATAAAACGGACGATCGGGGTGGGGTGGGGGAGGGCTGCTGATGGTGCACCCTGCCCGCGCCGTTTGGCCCACATGCGGCAGGCATCGCTACGCCACTTGCGGCGAGGTCCGGCAGGCACATGGGCGGGCACCATGCAACCGGGCCGCCCGCAGGCACACGGATAGGGCGCGAGCGCCTGCGCCATCTCCCGCGCAACGGTCACGCGCCGCCCGTCCGGGCGATAACACATCACCACACCGGCAGCCGTAGCAATATCTTCGGCGTTCAACCCCGTCCAGCCCAGCCAGGCCGCCAGCCGGTCGCAGGTGCGCGCCGAAGGGCGGAAATCGGCATAGCCGTGCAGGGCGCGTCGGAATACCGCCACGCTGATCCCCACCGCCTGAGCCGCGCGAAGCTGATCGCGAGCACTGTTGGCCCGCAATCCGCGCCACTCCATGCCCAGGCGCATCAGGTCGGCCAGCGCAGGGGTGACCCCCGCCAGGGCCAGCACGTTCCGCAGCGGCATTTGCAGCCACGCCGCGATGCGCGCATAGGCGCTCAGCGGGATGGTAGAGAGCTTCTGCCCGGCGATCAGGTGACACAGCACAACCGGCGGCAGGCCGATAATGCGCACCACCTCGGCGGCGGACATGCCCCGCCGGGCGGTATAGTGCACGAAACGACGGCGCACCAGGTCAGGGAGTGTCATGGGCGGCATGGTCGGCTTCCTGGTTGGCTGGTTTCTCGCCCTCCCCTGGTTCTGGCTCGCTTTTCTCGGTCAGGGGCGGGGCTTCCGTGAGCGGCGAGGGAGTGACGCGGCGCTTGGCGATGGCCTTTTGCAGAATGGCGCGGAATTCCGACGGGGCGGGCAGCGGCTTGTAGATCAGATCGTCGGCCTGCGCTTTGGCGATCGCCTCTTTCTCCTGCTGCGGCGACAGATGAAAGGCCGTGACCAGCACGATGGCGATCTCCTTGAGCACCGGACTCTTGCGCAACCGCGCGCCGATGTCCGGGCCTTCGACGCCCGGCAGCCGGATATCCAGGATCGCCAGTTCGGGGATGTTGGTATCGGCAGCGCCAGCGTCTACGTCATCAATCCACTTGACCGCGTCCGTGCCATTGGTGAAGGCGACCCCGTCAATGCTCCATGCACCGAACAGCGTCAGCAGGGTCGTGTACAGGTCGGGTTCATCCTCCACCACCATCCATGTTGAGGTAGACATGTGCACCTCCCTGCACGCGGACGGCTGCAGACCGTGCCCGGACAAGATCAGCGTCACCATAATTTTAGTCTTTCCGAAACCGGGCGCAAGAGGGATACATTGGCGAGGTGCCTTCGGGCCTGGGGGATGCGGGGGCGTTGACCCTTCCCGCCTGGCGCGGGCGCGCCTTGCTGTCCTTTCTTCACATGTGCAGGGATAGCTTAGTTGCATCGTTACTTATCTTGTACCTGGAGAGAGAGCCAGGGATGAGGCCAACCAAGGCTTTGCACGCCTTCCTTTCCGGAGCGCGCGAAGGTTCTCAGCGATGTGCCCGCCCGCAGGCGCTGACCTCCCCCCGCTCGGCGCTGGCGCACCTCCAGGCCGAGCGTAGCGAGGCTGGGGGTGAGGTCAATCCCAGCGGGGCACACGGCCTGGTCACAGTTTGCGCGCCCCCTCAAATCAGGTCGGATGCATTCTCAGCCGACCGTGCACCTTCGTGAGACGCCCTCCTTGCTGCCGCTTCTTTTCCCCACCCTCATAAACCGATTACAATCAGGGTAGCAAAAGTGTTTTGGCAGGAGGGGACACATGAACATCAGCGAGCGGGAGCAGGGCGATGTCACCATCTTCACCCTGGATGGACGGGTAGATAGTGAGGGCGCGGTAGACCTCGACCTGGCGTTGCAGACGGCGGTCTCCGAAGGTAAACACAGACTGGTGCTGGAAATGGCTCAGGTGCGCTACATCAACAGCGCCGGACTGCGCACCCTGGCCGACATCCTGACGCAGGTGCGCGCCAGCCAGGGCGATCTCAAGCTGGTCAATCTGCACCCCAGAGTGCAGCGCGTCTTTCAGATCATCGGCTTCGACCGTTTCTTCAGCACCTACCCCACCGTCGAAGAAGCGGTGGCCAGCTTCTCGTAGCAGGGCGGCGAACCCGGATCGGGCACACAGCCCCCTGCCTGTTCTGGGGGCTGTTTTTTTGAACGGAGCGGGGCGATTATGACCTTTCTGGGCGAGTTGCGCGTGCAGGCCCGCCAGGAAAACCTGCGCATCATCTCGCATTTCGTGCACGGCATCGCGCAGCGGCTATCGCTCTCTGAGCGGGCGCTGTTCGACCTGGAACTGGCCGTCGAAGAGGCCGCCACCAATATCATCCATCACGCTTACCCTGGCGAAGACAAAGGGCAGATGTTGCTCACCGCGCACGAGGTCGGCGATTTCGTGCAGATCACCCTCACCGACTGGGGCGTCCCCCTCGATCCGTCCAGAGTGCGGCCATTCGACATCAACGCGCCCCTGGAAGTGCGCATCAAGGGCGGCATGGGCCTGCACTTCATCCACTCGCTGATGGACGCGGTAGAACGTACCACCGGCCCCGGCCAGGGCCAGCCGAACACCCTCAAGCTGGTCAAGCTGATCGAGCGGGCCTCATCGGGGCAGTCGGCCATGACCCCCGCTCAGGAACTCAGCGCCATGCGCGCCGTCAGCGAGGTGATGACTTCCAACATCAAGCTGGATGACCTGCTGCGGCTGATCCTCAACAAGCTGGTGACGACCATCAGCGCCGAGCGCGGCACGATCTACCTGGTGGACGAGGAACGCGGGGAACTGTGGGCGCGAGTCTTGCTCGAAAACGGCGAACCAGTGCCAGAAATTCGCCTGAAGATTGGCGAAGGCATCGCCGGGCACGTGGCGGCTACTGGTCAGATTCTCAACATCGCCGATGCTTACGCCGACCCGCGCTTCAACCCGCAGTTCGATCAGCTCTCCGGCTTCCGCACGCGCTCGATCCTCACCGCGCCCATGGTCAACCCCCAGCAAAAGGTGATCGGCGTGGTGCAGTTGCTCAACAAGAAAGGTGGCCCCTTCACCTTCCGCGACGAGCGCCTGTTGACGGCCATGGCCGCGCAGGCCGCGATCAGCATCGAAAACGCGCGGCTCTATCAGCAGGAAATCCAGCAACAACTGCTCAACCGCGAACTGGAGACGGCCCATTCCATCCAGGCCAGCTTCCTGCCCGATCGCATTCCCAGCCATGCCGGGTGGGACTTCGGCGCGTTCTGGTGCCCCATTCGCTCCGTCGCAGGCGACTTCTACGATTTTTACCCGCTGGGGCCGGGTCGCCTGGGCGTGGTGATCGCCGATGTCTCCGGCAAGGGCATTCCGGCGGCGCTGTTCATGGCGCTCAGCGTCACGGTGCTGCGCTATGGCATGAGCCTTGACCTGCCGCCCGATCAGGTGTTGCGCCAGGCCAACGAGATGATCATCAGCGAGCAGCGCTCGCGCATGTTCGCCACGACTTTTGTCGGCTACCTGAGCCTGCGCAGCGGCGAACTGCGCTATGCCTGCGGCGGACACAATCCGGCGTTGTGGTATCATGCGGCTGAGGGCACCGTAGACTATGTGACTGCGCAGGGTGTCGCGGTGGGCATCTTCAAGGGGGCGGATTTCGACCTGGCCCGCCTGCGCCTGCAACCGGGCGATGTCTTCGTGCTCTACACCGATGGCATCACCGAAGTGCTCAACCAGGACGAGGAAGAGTTCGGCGAAGAGCGCCTGGAAAAGCTCATTCAGCAACATCACGCCCTGCCCGCGCAGGCGCTGGCCGAACGCATCCTGGGCGCGGTCAACGCCTTCGCGGGCGATCAGGAACTCTCCGACGATGCCACCCTGGTCGTGATCAAGCGCACAGGTGAGGATGCCGAGGCCCTGCCGTCATAAGGCGCTGAATTCTCTTCCTGCCCGGCGGACAAAGCGGTGCGACCTTTTGGGGAGGGCGGTCACTCCGGCCCGACCAACACGTATTGCGCCACCAGCGCGCCGATCACCTGCTCGTCGCCGTCCACGCTGACGGTGATCGGCCCTTCGAAGGGGTCGGCGTGCACCACTTCTACCGCCGCGCCCACTGTCAGCCCCTTCTCGGCCAGGTAACGCAGCATCTCCGGAGCTTGATCGCGCAACTGCGCCACCTGCCCGCGCTGCCCGACCGGCCATTCGGAGAGCGGCACCAGCTCGCGGGGGGCGATGTCCCCCTCTGGGCTGGGGATGGGGTCGCCGTGCGGGTCGTAGCGCGGATGCCCCAGGTACTCGGCGATGCGCTGTGCCAGCCGCTCCGAGACAGCGTGTTCCAGACGCTCGGCTTCGTCGTGCACCTCGTCCCAGGAATAGCCGAGCGCCTGCACCAGGAACAGTTCCAGCAGACGATGGTTGCGCACGATCTCCAGCGCCACGCGCTGCCCGGCGGGGGTCAGGCGGATGCCGCGGTAGGGTTCGTGCTCCACCAGGTTGGCCCTGGCCAGTTTCTTGGCCATCTCGGTGATGGACGGCGGCGAGAGGTTCAGCGCCTCGGCCAGGGCGGAGGTCTGCACGCGCTCCTGTTCCTGCTGCAGCAGGTAGACCGTCTTCAGGAAGTCTTCGATGGCTTCGCTGTAACCGGAACTGACAGGTGAGTTTTCGGTCATGGCCTGTCCGCAGGAGTGGAAGTCTCTGTCAGTTCCATTGTACCGCAGGAAGTGAGATGCAGGGATTCGCGTAGTCAGTACCCCCACCAAGCGGAGGTCTACCTCACCCCCAGCTTCGCTTCGCTCGGCGAGGCGCGCTAGCGCTGGGCGGGGGGTGAGGTAAGTGTCTTTGCCTGGGGGGCGGGGTCTTTTTGGGGTTATGACTACGCGAAACAGCTTCCCCCTACCGTAGGCGCTGCACCGGAATCCCGCACAGAAACCGAAACACTCCCTCACCCGTGTTTTCGTAGGTATGTTCTTCGCCGCCCGGCACGAACACCACGTCGCCCGGCCTGAGGTCATGCCAGGCTCCATTCAGCCACACGCGCCCCGTGCCCTCCACCACAAAGTTTTCGTGTTCGTAGGGGTGACTGTGACGCGGCGTGTGCCCGCCCGGCGCGATCTCGATCATGCGCAGCGCATAGACCGGCGCGCCGTCATGCTCATCGTCAATCAGCCAACGAATACGGGTGCCGGGCGCTTCGGCCCCGAATTCCTGCGCGGGCACCGCCGAATAATGCGTGACCTTACCCTGTGGACTCATGGGACTCATGCAGTCTGCCTCCTCTACCCCTGTCCCTGCGCGACCAGCGCTTCCGCCTGCGCCACCAGGCTTTCGATCTCGCGTAACCCCTCCTGCCAGAAGTCGGGCGCGGTCAGGTCAACGCCCAGCGGAGCCAGGATCGCTTCCGGCCAGTCCGATCCGCCCGCGCGCAGCACCTGCAGGTAGCGCGGCGCAAAGGAATCGCCCTCCTGACGATAGCGGGCGAACAGGGCCAGCACCAGCAGTTCGCCGAAGGCATAGGCATAGACATAGCCGGGCACCTGCAGGAAGTGCGGGACATAGCTCCACCAGATGGCGTAGTTCTCGGTCAACTCGACGCTGTCGCCGAACATGGCCTGCTGTGTCTGCATCCAGAACTCGCTCAGGCGCTCGCTGGAGAGTTCGCCTTCGGTACGGCGGGCTGTGTGCATGGCGTGTTCGAAGCGGTTCATGGAAATCTGCCGGAAGACCGTGGCGAAGGTGTCTTCGATCTTGTGCGCCAGCATGGCCAGGCGCACCGCCGGATCGCTCTCGCGAGCCATGAAGTCGCTGAAGACCAGCATCTCGCCGAAGGTCGAGGCCATCTCCGCCGTGGTCAGCGGGGTGTGCTGTTGCAACATCCCCTGCTCGCGCGAAAGATACTGATGCACGCCGTGACCCAGTTCGTGGGCCAGCGTCATCACATCGCGCGCCGAGCCGGTGAAGTTCATGAAAACGTAGGGATGCACTGAGGGCACGGTCGAAGCGCTGTACGCGCCGCTGCGCTTGCCCGGATAGGGCGGCGCGTCAATCCACGAGCGAGCGAAGAATTGCCCGGCGATCTCGGCCATCTGAGGGTGGAATTTGCCGTAGGCTTCCAGCACCATATCGCGGGCCTGCTCCCAGCGATAGTGTCCTTCGGCGGCGGGCAGCGGTGCGTAGCGATCGTAGTCGTAGAGCCTGTCCAGCCCCAGCAGCGAGCGCTTGAGCCGGTAGTAGCGCGCCACAATGTCGTAACGCGCCGTGACCGCCTCGATCAGCGCCTCGACCACAGCGTCGCTCACCTGATTGTCCAGGTTGCGCGAAGAAATCCAGCTAGGGAATTTGCGCAGCCGGTCGTCGGAGGCTTTGTCGGCGGCCAGCGTGTTGAAAATATAGGTGAGGGTGGGCAACTGCTGACGCAAGACATCCGTGAAGGCCTGCGCCGCCCGCTGACGCACCGACCGGTCGGGATCGTAGAGCCGGGCCAGGATCGCCGCCTGCGTCAGTTCCTCCCCGTCGAAGGGATAGCGGGTATTGCCCATCAGCTCGGAGAAAAAGCGCGCCCACGCGCTGCGCCCCGTTACCGACTTCTCGGCCAGGATTTTTTCTTCCGCCTCGCTCAGGCGGTGCGGCTGATAGCGCCGCGTGACTTCCAGCCAGTGCCGGTAATGCGCCAGCGCCGGATGGGCCAGCATGGCCTGGGCGAAATCATCGGGCGCGTTCACCCACTCCAGCTCGAAGAAGACCAGCTTCTGTTGCAACTGCGCTTCCCACTCGGTCAGGCGCTGCAACAGCGCTCCATAGCGGGCATTGGCCGCGTCGGTCGTCCAGAGCAGGTGTGCGAAGACTCCCAGCCGATTCGCCGCCTCGACAATCGCCTCGAATTCGGCGATGGCCCGATACAGTTCCTCGGCGCTCAGAGACAGCACGCGCCCCCGGTAAGTCGCGGCGAAGGCGTCGGCGCGCTCCGTAGTCTGCGCGATGTCGCGCTCGATCTGCGGATCGTCAATGCCAGCGTAGAGGTCGCTCAAATCCCAGCGCACCTCTTCGGCACCGGTACGTTGTTGTGTCGCTTGCGTAGCCATACACGCTCCTGATCAGGTTACGAATAATGAATGGGAAGTTATGAATGCCCAGAAAGTGAATGCCGGGGCTGTTCCCATAAAGCCGTCCGATAGGCCCTCATCTCTACTACAAGTTGGCACGCACTACGCCCCGCACTACACTCAGGACACAGCTCTCATGGCTCTTTCTTTATTCAAGCTTAGCTGATGGTGTGCACTATCACCAAAAAGAACAAATGTGCTAGAATAGCCCGCGTAGTGGTGCTTCATGCTTCAGGAGGATGCAGCCATGCAATACCGCGAATTGGGTCGCACGGGATGGAAAGTGTCGGAGATCAGCTTCGGGGCCTGGGCAATCGGCGGATCGTGGGGGCCGGTGGACGACCAGGACTCGATAGCCGCCCTGCACCGCGCCATTGACCTGGGCGTCAACTTCATTGACACGGCAGATGTCTATGGCGACGGGCGCAGCGAGCGCCTGGTGGCGCAGGTGCGCAAGGAACGTAGCGAGACGATCTACGTCGCCACCAAGGCCGGACGACGCCTTGACCCGCACACAGCAGACGGCTACAACGCCGCCAACCTGACCCGCTTTGTCGAGCGCAGCCTGCGCAACCTGGACACCGACTGCATAGACCTGCTGCAACTACACTGCCCGCCCACCGAGGTGTACTACCGTCCGGAGGTGTTCGGCGCGCTCGATGACCTGGTGCAGGCGGGCAAAATCCGCTACTACGGCGTCAGCGTGGAGAAGGTCGAAGAAGCGCTCAAGGCCATCGAGTATCCCAACGTGCAGACCGTGCAGATCATCTTCAACATGTTTCGTCACCGCCCCGCCGAACTGTTCTTCCCGGAGGCCCAACGGCGCAAGGTGGGCCTCCTGGCCCGTGTGCCGCTGGCCAGCGGTCTGCTGACCGGCAAGATGACCCCGCAGACTTCCTTCGACCTGGACGATCACCGACACTTCAACCGGCACGGCGAAGCCTTCGACGTGGGCGAGACTTTCTCCGGTGTGGATTACAAGACCGGGCTGGAAGCCGTCGAGGAACTGCGGGCGCTGGTGCCGCCCGGCGCGACGATGGCGCAGTTCGCCCTGCGCTGGATTCTGATGTTCGACGCAGTCACCTGCGCCATCCCCGGCGCGAAACGCCCGTCGCAGGCCGAAGACAACGTCCGCGCCGCCGACCTGCCGCCGCTCTCGCCAGAGACCATGGCCAAAGTGCGCGACATCTACGATCGCTATATCCGCGAGCAGGTGCATCATCGCTGGTGAGTAAGGGCGAAGGAAAAGCGGGCGGGGGCGTGTGACCATACGCCCCCGCCTCACAGGTTGTTATTGTACGAGCCGGATCACGCCCTGCTTAGGGCATTGCCGGCAGCGGTTGTCCGGCCATGCCAGTCACGCCCTCCAGGCAGATCACCGCGCCCGACCCCGGCGCGCCAACGCCGTTGACCGCCACATAGGCGTTGCCGTCCGCATCGAACGACAGACCCGTTGGGAAGGGCAACCCGTCCACCACCACCTCGGATGCGCTGCCCTCTTTGATGCGAATCAGCGCGCCGCTGTTGGGCGTGGGGCCTTGCTCGGTGAAGATGCCGAACTGAATCGCGTAGAGTTCGCCATCCGGCCCGCGCGTGAGATCGGTCAACGTGGTCAGGCCGGTGGCGTACTCGCTCACCTCGCCCGTCGGGGTGACGCGCAGCACTGCGGCACTGCCAGGCACGAACGGGCCGCCACTGAGCAACGACACATAGGCGTTGCCTTCTGCGTCGAAGGCCACAGCCGTCGGCACCGGATCGGCTTCCATGGCTCCGCCGCGAGCCGGGTTGGGGAAGGGGCCCGGCAGTCCCGCGAAAGCAGCTACTAGGACGACCTCGCCGGTCGCTGGATTGACGCGCAGCAGATCGTTTGCACCGGCGTCGGCCACCCACAACCAGCCGTCCGGGCCAGCAGATAGCCCGTAGGGGTGCGTGTCAAGCAGCGTGCCATCGGGGTTGTTGGCTTTCTCGATCGCCCACGTACCCGCCACCTGCGTGACCGTCTCGCCGTCCACGCGCACAATGGCTGCAAACAGCGGCAGGGGATCCAAATCTGCCACGTTCCAGCCTGCGCTGGTGGCATACAATACCCCGTCCAACAGGGCCAGCCGCGCCCCGCCCAGGGTTTCCTGTCTTTCGGCGAGGTACAGGGACGGCAGCATCGCGACCTCGGTTTGGGTGCCATCGGGCGCCACCTCGACGATACGTGCCGTCGTGCCCACGGAGACGGTCATCTCTTCGCCGTCCTCACCGGGCACCTGCATGGTCTGCTCACCGCCCATGCCGCTATCAATGACCCAGACGTTGCCCTCAGGGTCCACCAGCACACCCTGGGGGCCATTGAAACCGGACGCGATGAGCGTCCCCGGCAGGGGCGACTGAGCCAGGACTGTGCTGCCCAGGCTCAGCAACAACACGCCCAAGACGACGAGAAGAGTTGGTACGAGCTTTGATGTTTTCACAGTGATTCTCTTTCTCGAAATAGAGTTGAAAACAATAAAATTAATTTAAATCAACATCTGAAAAATGTCAAAAAGTGCTTAACATGGGGTGCGCGCAAAATGCGACGGGCCGTTCGCTGCGCCGTGCTTTACCTCACCCCCAGCCTCGCTGCGCTCGGCTTGCCCCCTCTGCGACGTGAGGATGGGGCGACAGGGCGCGTCAGCGCTGCTCAGGGCTGCTTAAAGCATCTCTCATCTGCCTCCAATGGTCGTTCCGGGCGAATTTTGTTAATCTCTGTCATAGAAATATCGTGCCAGATTTCACAATTGACAGGAGCGGCCCGATGACAACCCTACACCGTCCTCGCATCGTGATCATCGGCGCGGGCTTTGGCGGATTGAACGCGGTCAAGCGCCTGGCCAAAGCCGATGTTGACGTCTTGCTCATTGACCGCGAGAACTTCCACCTGTTCACCCCCCTGCTCTATCAGGTCGCCACTTCCGGCCTGGAACCGGGCGAGATCGCCTATCCGGTGCGCGGCATTCTGCGCGGCATGGAGCGCGTGCGCTTCCTGCGCGGCGAAGTGGTGGAGATCAATCCGTCCGACAAGACAGTGACCGTAGACACCGGTTATGGCATACGCTGCGAGGGGTACGACTATCTGCTCGTGGCGGCGGGCAGCCGCACCGACTACTTCGGGCAGGAACAGATCGCGCAGTACGCCTTCGGACTGAAAACGCTCTCCGACAGCGTGATCCTGCGCAATCACATCCTCAAGTGCTTCGAGACGGCGGCCTGGACGGAAGACCCCCTTGTGCGGGCGGCGCTGACGACGATGGTCGTCGTGGGGGGAGGCCCTACCGGCCTGGAGACCGCCGGGGCGTTGCGCGAGCTGTATCGCTATGTGCTCAGCAAGGAGTTCGGGCATCAGATCACCGGCCTGGACGGGCGGGTGATCCTGGTTGAAATGCGCGATCATCTGCTCTCGCCCTATCCGCCGCGCCTGCGCGAAGCAGCCCGCCGTCAGCTTGAGGATATGGGCGTTGAAGTCATCCTGGGGCAGAGTGTTGCCGATGTCGGCGAAGACCAAGTGCGCCTGAGCGATGGGCGAGTCATCCCCACGCGGACGCTGGTCTGGGCGGCGGGCGTGTCGGCGTCCCCCCTGGCGGAGATGCTGGGCGTGCCGCTGCGGGCCAACGGGCGGGTGCCAGTGCGCCCTACCCTGCAGGTGATCGGACACGACGATATCTACGTGGTGGGCGACATGGCCTACCTGGAAGACGAGCGGGGCGAACCGTATCCCATGCTGATCCCCGTCGCCAAACAGCAGGGAACGCTGGCGGCGCAAAACATCCTGCGGCGGCTGGCCGGGCAACCGCAGCGCCCCTTCAGCTACACTGGCCTGCGCGACCGGGGCATCATGGCCACCATCGGGCGCAGCCGGGCCGTGGCCTGGATTTTCTACCGGCTGCAGGTCAGCGGGTTCGTCGCCTGGCTGGCCTGGCTGGTGCTGCACTTGATCACGTTGCTGGGCTTCCGCAACCGGCTGAACGTGTTTATCAACTGGGTGTGGAACTACTTCACCTACGACCGCTCGGTGCGCCTCATCCTGGAACATCAGCCGCGCCCGCTGATGTGGCCCGGCCCGTCACTGCCAGAGCGCGCCGCCGAGACGCTGGCGACAGTCGAAGCGTGGCGGGTGGATGAGAGGTGAGGGGCAGGGGAAGCGATGGAGGGGTCTACAACTGCCAGAAAAGGTGCATCCCCACCAGCAGCCCCAGGAACGTCACCGCCGTCATCCCCAGGCCGACCTTGAGGAAGTCGCCGAAGGTGTAGCCGCCCGGTCCCATCATCAGGATGTTCACGGGATGGGCGATGGGCGTCAGGAAAGCGGCGGAACACGCGATCGCCACCGCTACCGCCGTGGCCTGGGGATTCACGCTCAGTTGCACGGCAGAAGTCACCGCCACCGGCCCCACCATCAGCGCCGCCGTCTGCCCGCCGACCGCCTGGGTGATCAGCATGGTCAGGGCGAACAGGCCCGCCACCAGCGCCAGCGGGCCAAAGGGAGCCAGCGCATCCACCAGCGCCGACCCCAGGCGGGCGGCCAGGCCCGTGCGGATCATGGCCGTGCTCAGCGGCAACATGCCCGCGATCAAGAAGACCACGCGCCATTCGATGGCCCGGTACGCCTCGTCCAGGTTGATGCAGCCAGTCAGCGCCATGGCGACCGCGCCGAGTAGCGTCGTCTCGGCAGTGGGGAGAATTTCCAGGATGGCGAGCAGCAACACGCCGACGGTGATCAGCAGCGCCCACCGCGCCTTGTGTGGCAGACGCGGTTGCTGCGGTTCTTCGCTCTGCAGGATCAGGAAATCGCGCTCCCTGGCCAGCGCCCCGATGCTGCCGGGCTTGCCGATCATCAGCAGCGCGTCGCCGACTTCCAGGGGCATTTTGCCCACATCGGTGCGGAAACTGCGCCCTTCGCGCCACAGGGCAATGGCCGTCAGACCGTAGCGGGCGCGGAAGCGCAGGTCGGAGAGCGTCTTGCCTACCACAGAGGAGCGCGGAGGGATGAGCACTTCGGTCAGGCCAATCGAGTAGTCGGGGCGGGAGTAGAGGTGATTGTTGGGCCGCACGATCTCCACCCCCCAGCGCTCCATCTGCTGCACACGTTCCGCCCGGCCCAACACCAGCAGATGGTCGTTCGACCGGATGGTTTCGGCGGGGTCTGGGTTCAGGATCATATGCCGATCGCGCCAGATGCCGATCACCGTCAATCCTAGTTCTTGCCCAATCCGGCTCTGCCGCAGCGGCGTCCCTGCCAGTTGCGACTGAGCGGGCACGCGCACCTGCCACAGCCGTTCTTCGAGTTGATAGGTGTCGTAGAGGCTCAGCGAAAGGTCGTAGGGAATAGCCGCCTGCCCCACCGACTCGCGAGACGGTAGCAGCCGCCTGCCGATCAGCGCCATGAACAGCAAGCCGAGCAGCACGATGACGCCGCCGGTGGGCAGAAAATCCATCATATTGAGCCGGCCCTGGCCCTGGTCGTGCAGAATGCTGCTGAGGACGATGTTGGCTGTAGTGAAATACGTCGCCATGCCGCCGACCAGCGTCCCAAAAGACAGGGGGATCAGCAGCTTGGAAGGGGACACTTTTGCCTGTCGCCCCACCTGAACGGCAGCGGGCAGCAACACGGCACCCGCTGCGATGTTGTTCATCACCAGCGACAGCGTGGCTCCGGCGGCCATGAACAGCATGATCAGGCGCGTCGCGGAGCCGCCGCCAATGCGGCGCAGGCGTTCGGCCATTGCGCGCACCACGCCAGTATCTTCCAGCCCCTGCGTGATCATGAACAGGCCGATGATGGTGATCACGGCGGAGCGGCTGAAGCCAGAGAGCGCCTCCTGAAAGCTCACCAGCCCTGCCATGGGCAGCGTGATCAGGATCAACAGGGCGACCAAGTCGGCGCGCACACGACCGGAGCCGATGGCGAGCAGCGCCACCGCCATGATGCCCACCAGCGCCCATTCCTGCCATGAAAGCATCCGTCGTTCCCCCTCCTGGTCGTTCCCTGTGGAGCACCCCCGCGATTATAGCGCAAAGGGGCGCGCGCAAACTGTGACGGGCCGTGTGCAGCAGTCTGCTGCCCCTCACCCCTGCATCCCCTCTCTCGCGCGACTGCGTCGCGGGGCGAGGGGACTTACTGTCTGTCGCGCGCATGCTCTCCTTCGCCCGCAGCGCGGGAGAAGGGGCCGGGGGTTGAGGGCCATCGGGTGGGGCACATCGCTGAGAACCTTCCCTCGCGCCCGCGCAAAGTGGCTGTTCGCCCGCTCTGTCGCTATCATCAGGGGGCGTGCAAGACGTGTCGGGCAGTTCGCCGTGCCCTGGTTTACCTCAGCTCGTGCGGCACGGAGGAGAGACCGTTTGAAGCCCTCGCCTCCTGGCTCTCCGTGCGCGGGGGGCGGGGTCAAGTGGCGCTGACGACTGACGGCTATTTCTCATCAGGAGAGAGCAAGGCGGTGCTCAATGGGCAACGTGTGTCGGTGGTGATCCCCGTTTACAACGAGGAGGCGGTCATTGGCAGCATCCTCGATCAGGTCGCCGCGCAGTCCGTGGTAGACGAGATCGTGGTGGTGGACGACGGCTCGTCCGACCGCACGGCTGAGATCGTGCAGGCGCACCCCGCCGCCCACCTGGTGGCACATCCCTACAACATCGGCAACGGCGCGGCGGTCAAGTCTGGCATTCGCGCTGCCAGCGGCGACATCCTGGTGCTGATGGACGGCGACGGTCAGCACCCGCCCGCGGAAATCCCCAACCTGCTGCAATACATGGATCGCTACGATATGGTGGTGGGGGCGCGCAGCGCCGGGTCGCAGGCCCGCTGGCACCGCACAGTCGCCAACCGGCTGTTCAACGCCTACGCTTCCTACATCGTCGGCCATCCCGTGCCAGACCTGACTTCGGGCTTTCGGGCGGTACGGGCCAGCATCGCCCGCAGCTTTCTCTACCTGTTGCCCAACGGCTTCTCCTACCCCACCACGCTGACGATCTGCCTGTTCCGCGCCGGTTACGCGGTGAAGTACCATCCTTTCGTCTCGCCCGCCCGCACTGGCGCGAGCAAAATCCGCCCTCTGCGCGACGGGCTGCGCTTCTTGCTGACGCTGACGCGCCTGGGCACCCTGTTCGTGCCGCTCAAGATTTTTCTGCCGATCAGCCTGTTGTTCATGCTGGCGGGCGGCAGCTACACCGTCGGGAAACTGGCGATGGTCAACCGCTTCAGCGGCTTCGGCGGGCTGATCTTCAGCCTGGGGGTCTTCCTGTTCATGCTGGGGCTGATCTCCGAGCAGATCGCCCTGCTGCGCTATATCAACAGCGACCGCTAGCCATGCGCATTCTGGTCGATCTGACGCATCCCATGCACGTGCACTTCTTCCGCCATGCCATCGCCCGCTGGCAACGCGAAGGGCACGCGCTATGCCTCACCAGCCGCAACAAGGACATCACCTGCGCCCTGCTGGACGAGTTCGGGCTGGAGCATATCCGCATCGGGCGGGGGGCGCGGCGTGGGCCGCTCGGCCTGGCGGTGGAGCTGATCGAGCGGGCCTGGGGGCTGAGCCGCGTTGTGCGGCGCTTCCGCCCCGACGTGGCCGTGGCCGAGGCGGGCACCTTCCTGGTCTACGGCTGCCTGGCCGGGCGCGTGCCAGTGGTGGTCTTTTCCGATACAGAGCACGCGCGGCTGTCTAACGCCATCACCTACCCGCTGGCCCGTGTCGTGATCACCCCGCGCGCTTACCGCCAGGACGTGGGGCGCAAGCACGTTCGCTACAACGGCTACCAGCAACTGGCCTACACTCATCCGGCCTACTTCACGCCCGATCCGTCCGCGCTGGCCGCCGAAGGGCTGCGCCCCGGCGAGCCGTTCCTCATCGTGCGGCTGGTCAACTGGGAGGCCAGTCACGACGTGCGCGATTTTGGCGTGCGCGATCTGCGGCAGGTGATCGAGGCGCTATCCCCCTACGGGCGCATCATTCTGAGTTCCGAAAAGCCCCTGCCGCCCGACCTGGAAGCGCTGGCCTTGCGCGGGCCACGCCGCAACATGCTACACCTGCAGGCGTTCGCGCGGCTGTTCTTCGGCGAAAGCGCCACCATGGCTGCTGAGTGCGCCATGCTGGGCACGCCGGCGATCTTCCTTTCGACTTCGCGGCGGGGCTATATTGACGAGTTGCAGGCGCGTTACGAGATGGTCTACTCGTTCAACGACCCGCGCACCGGCCAGGCCGAGGCGCTGGACAAAGCGCGCGCCCTGCTGGCCGATCCCGACACGGCAGCTCGCTGGCAGGCCAGGCGTCAGCAGATGCTCGCCGAACTGATTGACGTGACCGACTTCATTGCGCGCACCGTGCCCGCCTATGCGCGCGCTCAGGGAGAACGCTCATGAACCAGGCTGACCCAGTGGAACCAGGGCGGCAAGAGACGCCCTCACCCGGTGCTGACCCGTCTCGTCTTCCCGTCGCCAGGCAGGGCGAGGGGGAAAGTCCGGGCGTAATGAGGCCAGAGGGCGAGGTAAATCGGCTTCCGGAGACCTCTTGTGCGCCTGTCTTCGTGGTGGGCTACATGCACTCCGGCACAACCCTGCTGCACAACATCCTGGCCGCCCATCCCGTCTTCTTCGCCGCCGCCGCCGAGACGCGCTACTTCGCCTACCTGCCCTTCCTCAAGAGGCTGTACCCCGATCTCGACGAGGACGAGACGCTGATCAACCTGATCCTGATGCTGGCCGAGTTGATCGAGCAGGGCGGGCCGGATCGCCTGCGCACGCTCCCGCGCGGCTATCGTCCCGTACCGCCCCCGCTGGACGAGGCAGACGTGAGGGCCATCGTCGCCGCGACACAGCCCCGCACCCATGGTGTGGCCTTCCGCGCCACCTTCGAACACCTGACCGCCCGCGCAGGCAAAAAACGCTGGATCGAGAAGACGCCGCAGCACGTGTTCCTGGTGGACGAAATTCGGCAAAGCGTACCGGAAGCGCAGTTCGTCGAAATCCTGCGCGACCCGCGCGACATCCTGGCTTCTAAGAAGAAGCGCACGCGCAGCGTCCGCGCCACCGACCCCGCCGAAAGGCGGGTGCGACAACTGGAGCGCGTCTACGATCCCCTCTGGGATGCGCTCGAATGGCGACTGGCCGTGCGCGCGGGGCAACGGGCGCGGGCGACCTACCCCGACCACTTCTACTCCGTGCGCTATGAAGACCTGGTGCAGCAGCCAGAGACGACCGTCCGGGGTGTGTGCGCCTTCCTGGGCCTGGACTTCAGTCCGCAGATGCTCGATGTGCGCTGGTGGAACACCGCCGAAGGCGACCGCAGCGACCGCAAGGGCATTGTCAGCGATGCGCTGGGGCGCTGGACGCAGACGCTCACTCCCGCCGAAGTCGGGTTGGCGCAGCGCGTGACAGGCGGGGAGTTTCGGGGGGCTGGATATACCCCCGCGCCTGTGCCGCGTCGCGCCTGGCCGGGGATGGTCTGGCTGACGGTGCGGGCCGGGGGCGGACTGATCGATCGGCTGATGCGGCGCTGGCGACTGGGCGGGCCGCGCTTTTTGCTCAACACGCTGGTCAACTACGTCAAGGCACTGCGCGGGCTGGTGAGGTAACCCCGCCGCTGAGGGCTGCTCGGCTGGCCTCTAGGAGGCCGTTTGATACCCCCCACCCCTCAATCCCCTCTCCCTCGCGACGGCGTCGCGGGGCGAGGGGACTTACTCTCTGTCGTGCGAGTGCTCCCCTTCGCGCGCAGCGCAGGCGAAGGGGCCGGGGGTTGAGGGGGGCTTTTCAACCGGCCTCTAATCGCCGTGTTCGTCCCTATTTCCTGTGGCTCCGCGTTGTAGAGGGGCTGGTGCTGCTCTGGCGATCGTCTCCCTGCTTCTTGTAGTAGTAGTAATCGTAGCCGTAGCCGTAGCCTTCGTCGCGACGGCGCACCGCGTTGAGCACCAGACCCTTAATGTCTAT
>CAKZOB010000037.1 GCA_937135955.1 uncultured Anaerolineales bacterium
AAGGCTCCAAGTTCGCTATCCGCGAGGGTGGCCTGACCGTCGGCGCGGGCGTCATCACCGAAATCCTCGACTGAGCGACGGCGAAGGTGTGGGAAGCGGACAAGTTGCACTGCGAGCAGTCACATGATGGCGGTGGTATCTGTCCGCTTCCCCGGTTGGTTTCTGACCAGATAGGGAAATCTGAGGAACTCTTATGGCCAAGCAGAAAATCCGCATCCGTCTGAAAGCGTATGATCATCGCGTGCTGGATCAGTCGGCCCAGCGCATCGTCGAGACGGCAGAGCGTACGGGTGCCCGCGTGGTGGGGCCGGTGCCGCTGCCCACGCGCATCGAGCGCTTCACCGTGCGCCGCTCGCCGTTCATTGACAAGGATTCGCAGGAACACTTCGAGATCCGCACGCACAAGCGTCTGATTGACGTGCTGGACCCGGACGCGAAGACCATTGATACGCTGATGCGGTTGAACTTACCGGCTGGCGTGGACATTGAAATCAAAATCTAAGCGCAGCCGGTCAGGGGCGCGCGGTATGTGCGCGCCCTGCAGGCCCGGGCCGTGCCAGCAGACAGCGGTCGCCAGGCGGCAACGGCCCGCCCGCCGGGGTCGGAACCCGGCAGAACCCTACCAGATAGTTGGGGCGACGAAGCAGGGATGATGCGTGGTGGGCGACGCCTGCCCCCCAGTCCCTTGGAGGCAGTGATGAAGGGCATCATTGGAAGAAAAGTCGGCATGACCCAGATCTTCGATAGCAACGGGCAGGTGATCCCGGTGACGGTCATCAAGGCTGGGCCATGCTATGTGACACAGATTCGCACTGAAGAAAAAGATGGCTACACCGCCGTGCAGCTTGGCTTCGAGGAACTGCCGCCCAAGCGCAACGGGTCGTCGCGGCTCAACCAGCCCAAGCGCGGCCATCTGAAGCGCAATGGCCTGGACCTGCCCGACCTGCGCGTGTTGCGCGAGTTCCGCGTCAAGCAGATTGACGTCCAGGAAGGGCAAAAGCTGACCGTGGCCGACGTGTTCGCCCCCGGCGAGCGCGTGGACATCGTGGGCACGTCCAAGGGGCGTGGCTTTGCCGGGACGGTCAAGCGGCACGGTTTCAATCGCCAGCCCAAGACGCATGGTCAGTCCGACCGCGAGCGCGCGCCTGGCTCGATCGGCTCGACGACCACGCCGGGCCGCGTGCTGAAGGGCACGCGCATGGCGGGCCGTATGGGTGGGCAGCGTGTCACCATTCAAAATCTCGAAGTGATCGTGGTTGATGCGGAAAAGCATATGCTGGCGGTGCGCGGGTCGGTGCCCGGCGCTAAAGGCGGCATCCTGCTGATCAAGCAATCCCGCAAGCAGCACTAGGCGTGCCGCATCAAGGAGTCGTGAATCATGCAAGTACCAGTTCGTAATATGGCCGGTGACCAGGTGGGCACCATCGAGTTGCCCCCCGACATTTTCGAGGTTGAGGTCAACACGGGCCTGATGCACCAGGCGTATGTACGCCAGATGGCCAACGCCCGACTGGGGACGCACAAGACCAAGACGCGCGGAGAGGTGAACCGCACCAAAGCCAAGTGGTACCGCCAGAAGGGCACAGGCCGCGCCCGTCATGGCTCGCGCACGGCCCCTATTTTCGTGGGCGGTGGTGTGGCGCACGGGCCGCAGCCCCGCGATTACACCAAGCACATGCCGCGCAAGATGCGCCGCCAGGCGTTGCGCTGCGCCCTGTCGGCCCTGGCCGCCGATGATCAGATCGTGGTCGTGGACTCGCTGACGCTGGAGTCGCCCAAGACCAAGGCTATGCGCGAAGCGCTAAACCGGCTGGTGGGAGAGCAGAGCGCACTGCTGCTGCTGGCCGACCGCAACGAGGTGGTGGAGCGCAGCGTGCGCAACCTGCCCAACGCCCGCTACCTGCGCGCCATGTACCTGAACGTGCGCGACCTGCTCTCGCACGACAAGGTCATCATCCCCAAGGACGCGCTGGAGGTGATCCGGGGCTTCCTGGGCAAGGCAGCCGAGGGCCAGGAGGAGTAGTACGGTGAGCAAGCAACTGCATCTGTACGACGTCATCAAGCGCCCTGTCATCACCGAGAAGTCGCACAGCATGGCCGAAGGCCTGAATCAGTATGTCTTCGAGGTAGACATGCGCGCCAACAAGATCCAGATCGCCGAGGCGGTGATGCGCCTGTTCGATGTGGATGTGCTCAAGGTGCGCACGATGGTAGTGCCTGCCAAGCGTGGGCAGCGGCTGCGCAAGATGTACACGCGCAAGCAGGCCTGGAAGAAGGCCATTGTGACGGTGCCTGCCAACCAGTCCATTGGCCTGTTCAAGATGTAATCGTCGAGGACATGGCGGCGCTCAGATATCCGCACCTCACGGGGCTAATGAGCGCTGACCGCAGAGTGAATGAGGTAAACCGATGCCGATTAAGAAGTATAAGCCCACATCGCCCGGTCGCCGGGACATGACGGGCAGCACGTTCGAGGAAATCACGCGCGACAAACCGCTGCGCCGCCTGGTGCGCGAACTGCGCAAGCGCGGCGGGCGCAACAACCTGGGGCGCGTCACGGTGCGCCATCGTGGCGGTGGGCACAAGCGTCGCTATCGTCTGATTGACTTCCGGCGCGACAAGCTCAACATCCCTGCCCGCGTGGAGTCTATCGAATACGATCCCAACCGCTCGGCGCGCATCGCCCTGCTGCTCTACGCCGATGGCGAGCGCCGCTACATCATCGCCCCCCTGGGGTTGCGCGTGGGCGATACGGTGGTCAGCGGGCCGAACGCCGAAGTGCGCGTGGGCAATGCCCTGCCCATCCGCCAGATTCCGGTTGGTTCGCTGGTGCACAACGTCGAGTTGTTGCCGGGGCGCGGCGGGCAGTTGGCGCGCGCGGCGGGCACGTCGGCGCAGTTACTGGCCAAGGAAGGCACCTACGCTCAGATTCGCCTGCCCAGCGGCGAGGTGCGCCTGGTGCACGAGGACTGCATGGCGACCATCGGCCAGGTGGGCAACACCGAGCATGGCAACATCAAGCTGGGCAAAGCGGGCCGCAAGCGCTGGCTGGGCTGGCGGCCTACTGTACGCGGTAGCGCCATGGACCCCAACAGTCACCCGCACGGCGGTGGTGAAGGGCGGTCGCCCATCGGTATGCCGGGGCCGAAGACGCCCTGGGGCAAACCGGCCATGGGCGTGAAAACCCGGCGCAACAAACGCACCGACAAGTTTATTGTCCGGCGTCGTGGATCACGTCGGAAGTAGGAGCGGAGGCAAGGATGTCGCGTTCGCTGAAAAAAGGGCCATATATTGACCCAAAGCTGCTGCGTAAAGTCGAACAAATGCGGGAGCGCGGCGAAAAGAAGGTGATCCGCACCTGGAGTCGGGCCTCGACCATCTTCCCGCAGATGGTGGGCTTCACCATTGCGGTCCACGACGGGCGTCGCCACGTGCCGATCTACATCACCGAGAACATGGTGGGGCACAAGCTGGGCGAGTTTGCCCCGACGCGGACCTTCCGGGGTCACTTGGCCGAAAAGAAGAAGAAGTAGGTCAAGACGGGAGAATAGGCTATGGATGTTCGTGCAACTGCCCGCTATCTGCCCATCTCGCCGCGCAAAATGCGCCTGGTGTGCGACCAGGTGCGCGGCATGGATGCGGATCAGGCATTGACTGTGCTGCGCTTTATGCCGCAAAAGGGCGCTCGCTATCTGTCGAAGCTGATCGAATCGGCCATTGCCAATGCCGAGACCAACTTCGAGCTGAACCGGCGCGACCTGTATGTGTCGTACCTGGTGGCCAACGAAGGCCCACGGCTGAAGCGGATGAAGGCTGGCGCGCGCGGGCGCTATAAGCCGCGCCTCAAGCGCATGTCCCATCTGGAAGTCGTGTTGACTGAGCGCCAGGAGGAGGAAGCTTAAAAGCATGGGACGCAAAGTACACCCGATTGGTTTCCGGCTCAAGATCAACCGCGACTGGTCGGCGCGCTGGTATGCCGAAGGCGATCGCTATCGCCAGTTGCTGCAGGAAGACTTCCGCATCCGCCAGTATGTGGAAAAGGAAGTCGAACGCGCTGGCGTGTCGAACGTGGAGATCGAGCGCTACCCCAACCAGGTGCAGGTGACGCTGTTCACCGCCAAACCCGGTATTGTCATTGGGCGCAAGGGCGAAAGCGTCAAGAAGCTGCGCCAGGGCCTGGAAGAACTCACCGGCAAGAAGGTGAAGGTTGAGGTCGAGGAGATCGAGAAGCCCGACCTGGACGCCCGCCTGGTGGCGCTGAACATCGCCAGTCAGCTCGAACGGCGCATCGGCCATAGCCGCGCCATGAAGCGCGCTGTTGGCCAGGCCATGCGCCAGGGAGCCAAGGGCATCAAGATTCAGGTCAGCGGTCGCCTGGCCGGTGCCGAAATGGCGCGCCGCGAATGGCAGATGGAAGGCCGCGTGCCGCGCGCGACCCTGCGCTCGAACATTGACTATGCCACTGCCGAGGCGTTGACCACCTATGGGCGCATCGGGGTCAAGGTGTGGATTTACAAGGGCGAATCCCTGGGCGAGCAACCCAAGCGCCAGGAAGAGCCGACGGATGTCTATGTGAGCCAATAAGCAGAACGCCGCGTCGCCAGGCGACGCCGAGGGCGCGCCGCGAGCCAGCGGGCCGGGGTGCGCCGGGTTCTGACCTGTGAGGAGTGGACGACCATGTTAATGCCGAAGCGGGTAAAACACCGCAAGCAGTTTCGTGGGCGGATGAAAGGCACCGCCGCGCGGGGCAACACCGTCCAGTTTGGCGATTACGGGTTGCAGGCGCTGGAACCGGCCTGGATCACCAGCCGCCAGATCGAAGCTGCACGCCGTGCCATCATGCGCCACATCCGGCGTCGTGGGCGCGTGTACATTCGCATCTTCCCCGACAAGCCCGTCACCAAGCGCCCGGCGGAAAGTCGCATGGGTAAAGGCAAGGGGTCGGTGGATCACTGGGTGGCTGTCGTGCGGCCTGGGCGCATCATGTTCGAGATGGCTGGCATTGACCAGGAAACGGCCAACGAAGCTCTGCGGCTGGCAGCCTTCAAACTGCCCATCGCCACGAAGATCGTCAAGCGGACTGACCCCATCAGTGGGGAGGAGGTAGTGCGCGATGCGTAAGTCCGCCGAAATTCGTCAGATGACCGACGCGGAAATTGCGAAGGCTATCCAGGATGCCAAGCAGGAGATGTTCAACCTGCGCATTCAGTGGGAGATGAACCAGCTCGAAGACTACACGCGCATCCGCCAACTCAAACGCGAGATCGCGCGCCTGCTCACCATTCAGCACGAGCGCCGGCTGGCGGCAAAGCTCGTTCAGGAGGATGCCGATGCCTAATAACCGTAAACGCCTGGTGGGGCGTGTGATCCGCAGCGGGACCATGAACAAGACCATCGTGGTCGAGGTCGAACGGACGCACCCTCACCCGCTGTATAAGAAAGTCGTGCGGACGCGCAAGAAGTATATGGTGCACGACGAGTCCAATGCCACTCCGGTGGGCGCGGTGGTGCGCATTGTCGAAAGCCGCCCCATCAGCAAGACCAAGCGCTGGGCGCTGGAAGCAGTGCTGCAACTGCCGGAGCAGGAAACAGCGGCTGTTCGTGACGTTGAGTGAGGCAACGACAAGATGATCCAGCAAGAATCGCGGCTGAAAATTGCCGATAACACCGGCGCGCGCGAAATCCTGGTCATCCACATTGTGGGTGGCTCCCAGCGCAAGACCGGTACGGTGGGAGACATTGTCATTGGCACGGTCAAGTCCGCCTCGCCGCAAGGGGCGGTGAAAAAGAGCGAGATCGTGCGGGCGGTCATCGTGCGCACTGCCAAGGAATATCGCCGCAGCGATGGGTCGTACATCAAGTTCGACGACAACGCGGCGGTCATCCTGCAGGGCGATACCAAAGACCCGCGCGGCACGCGCATCTTTGGCCCGGTGGCGCGCGAACTGCGCGAAAAAGGGTTCATGAAGATCGTCTCGCTGGCACCGGAAACCCTCTAGCCGCCCCTGGGCTGGCACGAGATTGGGAGTTGGGCAGGCATGCAACGGATCAAGAAGGGCGACACCGTCGAGGTGATCGCCGGCAAGGATAAAGGCGTACGCGGCCAGGTGCTGCGTGTGATCCCCAAAGAAAACCGGGTGGTGGTCGAGCGCGTCAACGTCGTCAAGAAACATCAGCGACCCGTGCGGGCTGGGCGTGGCCAGGTGCAGCCGGGCATCATCGAGTTCGAAGCGCCCATTCATCTTTCCAATGTCATGCTCGTCTGCACGCAGTGCAACGAGCGGACGCGCGTCGGCTACCGGGTGACAGAAGACGGCATGAAAGTGCGCGTGTGCCGCAAGTGCGGCGCGGACATTGACTAGCCGTCTTCGCGAGTGAGGTAGGAGTGCTATGGCCAAGAGTCGTCTGCTGGAACGCTATCGCAACGAAGTGATTCCGGCCCTGATGGAAGAATTCGGCTACTCCAGCGTCATGCAGGTGCCGCGCATCACCAAGCTGGTGGTCAATGTCGGCGTGGGCGAGGCGCTGGACAACCCCAAAGCCCTGGATGGCGCGGTCGAAGACCTGCGCACCATCACGGGTCAACAGCCAGTCATCACCCGCGCGCGCAAGAGCATCGCGGGCTTCAAGCTCCGTGAGGGGCGCGCGATCGGGGTGAAGGTGGATGTGCGCGGCGAGCGCATGTGGTCGCTGCTCGACCGTCTGATCAATGTGGCCCTGCCCCGCACGCGCGACTTCAGCGGCGTCAACCCCGATGCGTTCGACGGGCGCGGTAACTATACCCTGGGCCTGCGCGAGCAGTTGCTCTTCCCGGAGATCGCCTACGACAAGATCGACAAGGTGCGCGGCATGGAGATCACCATCGTGACCACCGCCCGCACCGACGAAGAAGGGCGTCGTTTGCTGGCATTGTTGGGCATGCCGTTCCGCGCGCAGTGAGCGCCGCTGGCGGCACCCAGGCAGTGAGAGAAGGAAGGTCTGAATGGCCAGAAAATCGTTGGTGGCACGTGAAACACGGCGCAAGTACAGAGTACGCGTGCGCAATCGTTGCCAGTATGTAGACCCCCATTCGGGTAAAGTGTGCGGACGCCCGCGCGGTTACTACCGGCGTTTTGGGCTGTGCCGCATTCACCTCCGGCAACTGGCGCTGGAAGGCAAAATCCCCGGCGTGGTCAAATCGAGCTGGTGAGTGAGCGGAGCGAACGATGCTGAGCGATCCTATTGCTGATATGTTGACGCGGATCCGCAACGCCGTCATGGCCGGGCACGCCACGGTGGCGATCCCGCACTCCAAAATGAAGATGGCGATTGCGCAGATCCTCAAGGAAGAGGGCTTCATCGAGGATGTGACGCTTGAGGAAGGCAAGCCCGCTCCTGTGATGGTGATCAAGCTCAAATACTGGGGGCAGCGCCGCGAGCGTCGGCCCGTGATCACCAACCTCAAGCGCGTGAGCAAGCCTGGTCGCCGGGTCTATGTGGGCAAGGACGAGATTCCGTGGGTGCTCAGTGGCATGGGCATCGCCATTCTCACCACGCCCAGGGGAATCATGACCGGCCAGCAGGCGCATCGCCTGGGCGTTGGCGGTGAGGTGCTCTGCTACGTCTGGTAAAGACGCCAGAGCGCCGCAAACACGCCTGGCGGGCGCGCGGCGGCCAGTAGAGGCTCTGGGCGAGGGCGCGGACAGCCGTCCCCTCATCGCCCAGAAGGTCTACGCGGCAGCCCAGCCCCGGCCAACGCTCCTGGCGCACCGTATCGTCAGATGACTAAGGAAGGATGAGGAACCGTGTCACGTATTGGGAAGAAGCCAATTCCGATCCCGGACAAGGTTCAGGTGACGATTGACGGGAGCGAAGTGACCGTCAAGGGACCAAAGGGAGAACTGCGGCAGAAGTTCCCGCCCGCGATGATCATCAAGCAGGAGGGGGGGCAGCTCGTGGTAGAGCGCTCCACCGATCAGCGCCAGCACCGTGCTTTTCATGGCCTGACGCGCGCCCTGCTGGCCAACATGATCACTGGTGTCAGCACGGGTTTCCAGCGCGTGTTGGTCGTCGAGGGCGTGGGCTACCGCGCCGAGATGGACGGCAACAAGCTGGTGATGCATCTGGGCTATTCGCATGCCATCCCGGTCGAACCGCCGCCGAACGTGCAGTTCGAAGTCGAAGAGCGCGGGCGCATCGTGCGCATCCGCGGCATTGATAAGCAGGTGGTAGGACAACTGGCCGCCGACATCCGCAAACTGCGTCCGCCTGAACCCTACAAGGGTAAGGGTGTACGCTATGAGGACGAGAAGATCCGTCGCAAGGTCGGCAAGACGGGTAAATCTGGCTAGGCTGTAGCGCGTAGAGAGAGACAGCTATGAGTGAGAAATCGCAAGTTGCACGCCAACGCCGCCATCGCCGCGTGCGCGCCAAGATCGCCGGAACGCCGGAACGTCCGCGCCTGAACGTGTTCCGCAGCCTGGGCCATATCTACGCTCAGGTCATTGACGACGTGGCCGGCCATACGCTGGCTTCTGCCTCGACCATTGATCGCGAGCTGCGCGGCCAGGTGGAAGGCAAATCGAAGACCGAAGCAGCCAAGATGGTGGGGGCGCTGGTGGCCCGGCGCGCCCAGGCTGTGGGTGTCAAGCGCGTCGTCTTCGACCGCGGCGGCTACCGCTATCACGGGCGCGTCAAGGCCCTGGCGGAAGCCGCCCGTGAAGCCGGGTTAGAGTTCTAGCCAGAAGGCGGGCGCGTTGCGCTCTGCCTGGTACAACGGGCTGACTTTGGGAGACAACTATGGGAAGACGAGAACCAAGACGCGACGAAGAGCGCGAAGAACTCGACGAACGGGTCATTGAGATCAGCCGTGTCGCCAAGGTGGTGAAGGGTGGCCGTCGGTTCGCCTTCCGCTCGGTGGTCGTCGTCGGCGACAACAAAGGTCAGGTGGGCATCGGCGTCGGCAAGGCGCGCGGAGTGCCCGATTCGATTCGCAAGGCGACCGAACGCGCCCGGCGCAACATGCGCCGCGTGGCCGTGACCGGCACTACCATCCCGCACGAGGTTGTGGGGCGCTGTGGTGGAGCCAAGGTGTTCCTCAAGCCCGCGTCGCCCGGCACCGGCGTGATCGCCGGTGGTGGGGTGCGCGCCGTGCTGGAAGCCGCCGGTGTGCGCGACATCCTCAGCAAGAGCCAGGGCAGCGCCAATATCTTGAACGTGGCACACGCCACCTTCGAGGCCCTCACCCAGCTCAAGGACTATGAGGAAGTGGCCCGCATGCGCGGTAAGGACCCGGCGCACGTCAAGCCTTTCTGGCTGCGCAGGAGAGCGCCCAATGAGTGAGAAAAAACTGCGTATCACCCTGGTGCGCAGCCCCATTGGCTATAGCAAACGTCAGAAGGACACAGTGCGCTCGCTGGGGCTGCGCCGACTGAATTCGTCCGTCGTACACGACGACACGCCGCCCATCCGGGGGATGATCGCCAAGATCGTTCACCTGGTTAAGGTCGAGGAGACCGAACAATGAAGCTACACGACCTCCGTCCAGACGAAGGGGCTACCCGCCGACGCAAGCGCGTAGGCCGTGGTATCAGCGCTGGGCAGGGCAAGACCGCCGGGCGCGGTACCAAGGGCCAGGGCGCGCGTAGCGGCCCCAACAAAGGCGCATACTTCGAAGGTGGTCAGCTCCCGCTGGTGCGCCGCCTGCCTTTCAAGCGCGGCTTCACCAACATCTTCCGCGTGGAATATCAGGAAGTGAATGTGGCCGATCTGGCACAGCGCTTCAGCGACGGCGACACAGTGACGCCGGAAACGCTGGCCGCCAAGGGGCTGATCAAGAAGGCGGAAGAACCGGTGGTGGTGCTGGGAGAAGGCGACCTGGGCGTCCGGCTCACCGTCAAGGCGCATCGCTTCTCTAAGAGCGCTCAGCAGAAAATCGAGGCAGCCGGTGGCGCGGTGCACACGTTGCCCTTGCTGCTGAAGGGCGCGCGCGCCACCGTCAAGAAGCTGCCCAAAGAGCAGGTCGCCAAGCTGCGCGCCCAACAAGCGGAATAGTGCGTTCGACCGGCTGGGCGGCCCGGCCTGTGCCAGACCGCCCGGCCTTGTGCAACGATCAACGAGCGGATAAGGATTGACACCATGATCGAGGCGCTACGGAATGCCTTCCGGCTGCCAGACCTGCGGCGGAAGATGCTCTACACGCTCTTCATCCTGGTCATCTACCAGTTTGCCGCGCATGTCACAGTGCCGGGGGTGCAGCGCGGGGCTTTGGATCAACTCTTTAGAGAGAATGAGTCGGGCTTTTTGAGCGTGCTCAACCTCCTGTCGGGAGGTGCGGTCTCCAACTTCAGCGTGATCGCCAATGGCGTGTATCCCTACATCACCGCCTCGATCATCCTGCAATTGTTGGTGCCCATCATCCCCCGCCTGGAAGCCATCGCCAAAGAGCCAGGTGGCCAGGAGAAGATCAACCAGTACACCTACTACCTGGCCATCCCCATGGCTGCTCTGCAGTCCATCGGCCAGATCAACATCTTCCAGAGCCAGATCAATGCGTCCGGCCTCAATGTAGACCTGATCGAAGGGTTCGGCTTTGGGGCGGGCAGCAACCTGCTGACCACCATCTCGGTCATCGTCACCATGACCGCGGGGACCATGTTTGCCATCTGGCTCGGTGAACTGATCACCGAACAGGGCATCGGCAACGGTATCTCGATCATCATCTTCGCGGGCATTGTGGCGCATGTACCGGCCAACCTCTACCAGTTGCTCCAGGGCGAAGCGGCGGTCTTCAACCTGATCGCTTTCGTCGTGCTCACCCTGGTGACGGTGGTGGTGATCGTGGTCATTCAGGAAGGGACGCGGCGCATCCCGGTGCAGTATGGCAAGCGCGTGCGCGGTCGGCGTATGTACGGCGGCGGCGCGACGCACATCCCGCTGAAGGTCAACACCGCGGGCATGATCCCGCTGATCTTCGCCCAGTCCATCGTCACTTTCCCGGCCATTGTCGCGGGCTTCTTCAGCGGCGATGTGGCCACGCGCATCCAGGATATGTTCGGCAACCAGCAAGGCTTCCTGTACTGGTTCATCTACTTCTGGCTGGTGGTGGGCTTCACCTTCTTCTATACCAGCGTGATGATCCAGAACCAGAACCTGGCCGACAACCTGCAGAAGAACGGCGGCTTCATTCCTGGCATCCGCCCCGGACGGCGCACGCAGGACTACATCAACCGCATCGTCAATCGCATTACGCTGGTCGGTGCGGTGTTCCTGGGGGCGGTGGCCATCCTGCCGGGCCTGATGCAGTTGGTGCAGCGGCTGGTGCTCGACCCGGCGGTTGCGGCCAGTTCGCGCAACCCGGCCCTGGTGATCAGCAGCGCGGGCTTGATCATCGTCGTCGGCGTGGTGATTGACACCATGCGGCAGCTCGAAGCGCAGCTCACCATGCGCAACTACGACGGGTTCCTGCGCTAGGGTTGGACTGAGGACGAAGCGGGGGGAAACGGCGCGCTTCCCCCCGCCGAGAGATGCTCTATGCCTGTGACGCCAAAAACGCCGGAAGAAGTGGCTATCATGCGCCAGGCCGGGCGCATCAATGCCCTGGCGTTGCAGGCCATGCGCGAAGCCGTCCGGCCCGGCATCAGCACGTTAGAACTGGATGCGATTGCGGCTGACGTGTTGCGCAAGCACGGGGCGCGGCCTGCCTTCCTGGGCTATCCGCCGGGCAGCCCGCACCCCTTCCCGGCCACCATCACCGCGTCCATCAATCACGAGCTGGTGCACGGCATCCCGCGGGCCGATCGCATTTTGCAGGAAGGCGATATCATCAGCCTGGACTGCGGCACTGTTTACAAGGGGTTCGTGGCCGACTCGGCCATCACCGTAGGGGTGGGGCGCATCTCTGCCGAAGCGCAACGCCTGCTGGAAGTGACCGAGGGGGCGCTCTATGAAGGTATCGCCGCGGCGGTGGCAGGCAATACCACGCGCGACATCGCGCTGGCCGTTCAGCGCTTCGTCGAGCGGCACGGCTATAGCGTGGTGCGCGAATACGCCGGGCACGGTGTGGGGCGGGCCATGCACGAAGACCTGCACGTGCCCAACTGGTGGCCCAATTCGCGCCGGCGCAACCTGGTCTTTCGCAGCGTGACCCTGCTGCCGGGATATACCTTCGCTATCGAGCCAATGGTCAACGCGGGCGGCCCTGCTGTGCGCACCCTGGACGATCACTGGACAGTGGTGACGCAGGACGGCTCATTGTCGGCGCACTTTGAGCACACTGTGGCGGTGACGCCGCAAGGCCCGCCGCTGATCCTGACCCTGCCCTAGGGGGCGCTGCAAGTTAACCCTGTTCAAGGGGGATGCTTTTCGCTAAAATTGAGGTTCCGTCTGGCGGGTGCCGACCGCCAAGGAATGAGGAGATGACGGCTATATGGCACGTATCGAGGGTGTAGACCTCCCGCGCAACAAGCGCGTCGAAGTCGCGCTCACCTACATCTACGGCATTGGCCCGTCGCGCAGCAAGCAGATTCTGGCGCAGACCGGCATCAACCCCGATGTCCGCGTCAAAGACCTGTCGGAAGACGAAGTGCAGAAGCTGCGCGACAGCGTCAGTCAGTTCCGCGTAGAAGGTGATCTGCGGCGCGAAGTTCAGCTCAACATCAAGCGCCTGATCGAGATCGGCAGCTACCGCGGTCTGCGTCACCGCCGCAACCTGCCGGTGCGTGGCCAGCGCACCCGTACCAACGCCCGCACGCGGCGTGGCCCGCGCAAGACGGTGGCCGGGCGTGGTCGTCGTCGTGGAGCCAAGAAGAAGTAACAGCACCCTGGCGTGCACGGCCTCTGCGCTGTGTGGCTCTGCCCGCGACTTGCGCGCACCCTTGTGCGCCGGTTGCCGGAGGAGACAGCCAGGGCGAGGCGTGCAGTTCGTTCGCACAGGTGGTGTCGAGGAGAAATTGGGAGACTATGGGACGCACTCGTAGCACCAGCAAAGGGCCACGTCGTGGGCCGCGCAAGATCAAGAAGAATATCCCGTACGGCCAGGCGCACATCCAGGCGACGTTCAACAACACCATCGTCTCGATGAGCGATCAGCAGGGCAACGTCATCGCCTGGGCCAGCGCTGGCACCGCCGGCTTCAAGGGTAGCCGCAAGAGCACGCCCTATGCCGCGCGTATGGTGGCTCAGCAGGCCGCTGAGAACGCCAAAGAGCACGGGATGCAGGAAGTGGATGTCTTCGTCAAGGGGCCTGGCCCCGGTCGCGAAGCGGCGATCCGCGCCATCCAGGCCAGCGGCCTGAAGGTGCGTTCGATCACCGACGTGACACCCGTGCCCCACAACGGGGTGCGCCCGCCTAAGAAGCGGCGCGTCTAAGTCGTCACTGTCTATCCGGGCGCGCGGCGCGGCGGTGTTGTGCGCGTCGCGTCGCGGATGGAGGGTAAGTCTGTACGGTTGTGTTTCGACGAGTGGTGTAAACACACTTGTCCTGGTGTGGAGGAAGCCAAAAACCGATGGCACGATATACTGGACCTGTCTGCAAGTTTTGCCGCCGCGAAGGGGAAAAACTGTTCCTCAAGGGCGCGCGGTGCATGTCGCCCAAGTGCTCTTTCGAGCGCCGTAGCTATCCCCCTGGTCAGCACGGCAAGGATGCGCAGTTCCGCCGTGGGCGCGGCTCGGACTATTCCCTGCAGTTGCGCGAAAAGCAAAAGGCGCGCCGCGTGTACGGCGTGTTGGAGCGGCAGTTCCGCCGCTATTTCCGCGAAGCCCTGCGTCGTCCTGGCCTGACCGGCTCTAACCTGCTGGCCATTCTCGAAAGCCGGCTGGACAATGTGATCTATCGCCTGGGCTGGGCCGATTCGCGCAATCACGCCCGCCTGCTGGTGCAGCATGGGCACTTCCTGGTCAACGGGCGTCGCACCAACATCCCGTCCTATCTGGTTGTCCCTGGCGACGTTATTTCGGTGCGCGAAGGCAGCCGCAAGCGAACCTACTTCAAGGAACTGAGAGCCTACATGGAAGACCGCCCTGCCGCTCCCGAATGGTTGCAGGTAGACCCGGCGGCCATGCAGGGCACCGTGCTGCGGATGCCAGAACGCCGCGATATCGATCTCCCACTGAACGAACAGCTCATTGTGGAATACTACTCGCGCTAAAGCGGTAGACTGAAGTCCACGACGAGCATCAGTCCCATCTAGAGGAGGGGACGTGATTACGAACAACATGGTGCTGCCCAAGATCGAAGGGGACGCTACGTCACAAAAGTACGGGCGTTTTATCATCAGCCCGCTGGAGCAGGGCTATGGCATTACCATTGGTAATGCCCTGCGGCGCGTGCTGCTCTCGTCTCTGCCTGGCGCTGCTGTGACCTCGATCCGGGTTTCGGGCGTTCACCACGAGTTCTCGGCAATTCCCTATGTCCGCGAAGATATGACCCAGTTTATCCTCCAGGTCAAGCAGTTGCGCCTCAAGCTGTTCGACACTGAGTCGGCGCGGCTGCGCCTGGAAGTGCGCGGCGAGGGTACCATCACCGCAGCGGACATCATCTGCCCGCCGGAAGTGGAGATCGTCAACCCCGACCTGTACCTGTTCACGGTGGACGCGCCGGACGCGCAGTTCGAGGTGGAATTCACGGTGCAGTCGGGACGGGGCTTTTCGCCCTCAGAGGAGCGCGGGCGGTTGCCCATTGGGGAGTTGCCGGTGGATGCCATCTTCAGCCCGATCCGCCGTGTCAATTACGATGTGGAGCGGGCGCGCGTCGGTCAGAAGACCAACTACGACAAGCTCATCCTGGAGATCTGGACCGACGGCACCATCCGCCCCGAAGAGGCGATGAGCCAGGCGGCGGAAATTCTGATGAAGCACCTGATCATCATCGCCGGCGTCAGCGAGGAATCGCTGCTGCCGCAGGCCGAAGAAGAAGTGGTGACCGATCCCAACGCCCTGCCGCCGGAAATCTACGAGACGCCCATCGAGGCGCTCGACTTGAGCGTGCGCGTCTTCAACTCGCTCAAGCGCACCGGCATCACCAACGTGGGCGAAGTGCTGGAGATGCTCGATCGCGGCCCCGACGCCATGCTCGCCATTCGTAACTTCGGCGAGAAGTCGCTGGACGAGCTGATCGCGCGCCTTAAGGAAAAAGGGTTCCTGCCGCAGGAGCACGACATCTTCAACGGCAGCTAACTACGGACGAGGATTCTGGCCGAAATGAGACACAGAGTAGCAGGCAAGAAGCTCAGTCGGCACGAAGGGCATCGCAAGGCCTTGCGCCGCAATCTGCTGAATGCCCTGTTCCGTCATGAGCGTATTCAGACGACCGAGGCCAAAGCGGATGCTATCCGCAGCGAGGCCGAAAAGCTGATCACCATCGCCAAGCGCGCCCTGGCCACCGAAGACCGCATTCGTGGGGTGGCGGCTCGCCGCCTGGTGTTCGCCCGTCTGCGCGACAAAGACAACGTCGCCAAGATGTTCAACGAACTGGCTCCCCGCTATGCGGAGCGCCCCGGCGGATACACGCGCGTCTATAAGCTGGGGCCGCGCAAGGGCGATGCCGCGCCGATGGTGTTGCTGGAACTGGTGGATCGCGAGGAGTCCTGACGGGCACGATGATCCGCGCCGCTCCCCTGCCAGGGGCCACGCGCTACCGCGCGGTGGTGGCCTACGACGGAACCCGCTTTCAGGGGTTTCAGCGCCAGGCAGGGGAGACCCTCACCGTGCAGGCCGTGCTCGAAGCGGCCATCGAACGGGTGACGGGGCAGCGGGTGACGCTGAAAGCGGCGGGGCGCACGGACACGGGAGTACACGCAACGGGGCAGGTTATCGCTTTCGACGTGCTGTGGCGACACCCTCCCGCCGACTTGTGGCGGGCGCTCAACGCCAACCTGCCCGACGATGTGGCGGTTCACTCCCTCAGCGAAGCGCCGCCAGACTTTCACCCGCGCTATGATGCGCGCAGCCGTGTGTACGAGTACACGCTCTATGTGGCTCCGGCCCGTCACCCTCTGCTGGATCGCTATGCGTGGCAGGTGCCGGTGAGCCAGCCGCTTAACAACCAGATGATGCAGCGCGCGGCAGACCTGCTGCTGGGGACGCACGATTTTGCCGCCTTCGGGCAGCCGACACAGGGCGAAAGTACCGTCCGCCAGGTGTTCTGCTCGCAGGTGCAGACGCTGCCCGCGCCGTCGCCAGTGACGCAATTGCTGCGCTACCGCATCGAAGCCAATGGCTTCCTCTATCATATGGTGCGGCGTATTGTGGGCGCGCTGGTGCGGGTGGGCAGCGGGGCGCTGTCGCTCGAGGAGCTGAGGCGTGCGCTGGAGAGCGCAGAGGGGGACTGGCCCAACCAGGCGGCCCCGGCGCGGGGTTTGTGCCTGATCGCAGTGACTTATGAATGACCATAGGCGGGGAGACGCCCGCTGGAGCGAAGTGGAACGATGAAAATCAAGACCTACTCTCCCAAAAAAGACGACATCCGGCGCGAATGGTTTGTGATCGACGCCAAGGATCAGACGTTGGGGCGTCTGGCCAGCCAGGTCGCGACGTTGCTGCGCGGCAAGCACAAGCCGATCTTCACGCCCCACATGGACACCGGCGACTTCGTCATCATCGTCAATGCCGACAAAATCCGTGTCACGGGCAAGAAGCTCGATCAGAAGGTGTACTACCGCTATTCGGGCTATCCGGGCGGAGTGCACGCCCGCACTCTGCGCGAGCAACTGGCCCGTGATCCGGAGCGGGTGATCCGGCTGGCCGTGCGTGGCATGTTGCCCAAGAACCGGCTGGGCCGCCACATGATCCGCAAGCTGAAGGTCTACGCGGGCGACAAGCATCCGCATCAGGCTCAGCAGCCCAAGCCATACGAACTGAGCCGCTAGCAGGCAGGAAGAGGACTGAGTGACTATGTCAACACAGTATTATGAGGGCATCGGGCGACGCAAGACCTCGACGGCGCGCGTGCGCCTGTGGCCAGGGGGCAACGGCACGGTCATCATCAACGACAAACCTGCCGAAGAGTACCTGCCGCGTTTCGGCGACCTGGATATCGCCCTGGAACCGTTGCGCGTCGTGGGGCAAGACCGTACCTACAACGTCACGGTCAAAGTGCAGGGCGGGGGCGTCACTGGTCAGCGCGATGCCATCCGCCTGGGCGTGGCGCGTGCCCTGCTGAAGATCGAGCCGGAGTGGCGCTCCATCCTGCGCGAAGGGCAACATCTGTCGCGCGACCCGCGCGTCAAAGAGCGCAAGAAGCCCGGCCTCAAGCGTGCCCGCAAGGCCCCGACCTACACCAAGCGTTAAGCTTCTACCATCCTGGCGATGGACGGACAGGCAAAATCCCCCCTGTGCTCTGGTGGGGGTTTTGTCTGTTTTTGTTCCTGTCAAGAGCCTGAACCGTAGAGGCCAGAGAGAACAGGGGGAAGATAAGTGACGAGCCTGCGGTTGTCTCTGCGCCCTCGTGTGTTCTCTGGGGTGAATTTCGCTCGCCCCAAAGTGCCCGCAGGCTTTGCCTGCGGGTGGAAGGATCGGCCATGTCATCACCATCAGGATGGTCTCGTGCGGCGGAGATGATCGAGGCGCTGGGATGGGCTGCTGCTGACGGCGTTCAGCTTTTGCGGGCGGCGCCGCTGACCGGCGCGCACCATCCCCCGCTCAACCCCGATATGCCCGCCCTGCTGCTCTTCGACAGCGCGCCCGTCTGGTCGGCGCTGGAAGGGGTGCTGCGCAATCAGTACCCGCCTGCGCATACCCTGTCGCTGGTCGCGCCCGACCTCACCGTGCGCCCGCTGCTTTTGCAGGCGCTCGATGGGGTGCGGGGGGAATGGTTGGCGCTGGGCGTCCCGCCTTTGCCGCGCCCCGGCAGCTTCGAACGTTTCCAGGAGACCATCGCCCATCTACGCGCGCCGGAGGGTTGCCCCTGGGATCGCAAGCAGACACATAGCTCGCTGCGCCCCTACCTGCTCGAAGAGACCTACGAGGTGCTCGACGCGCTGGATAGCGGGGACGTGCACGCCCTGCGCGAAGAACTGGGCGACCTGCTGCTGCAAATTGTCCTGCACGCGCAGATCGCCGTTGAGGCGGGGGAATTCTCCATGGCCGACGTGATCGCCACCGTCAACGAGAAGATCATCCGTCGTCACCCGCATGTGTGGGGTACGGTGGACGTGAGCAGCGACCAGGACGTGGTGGTCAACTGGGATCGCCTCAAACAGGCCGAGAAAGCGGAAAACGGCGCGCCCGCCTCGCGCCTGGACGGTGTGTCGCGCTCGCTGCCCGCCCTGTCGCAGGCGTTCAGTTACCAGGATCGTGCCGCTCGCGTCAAGTTCGACTGGGAGACGATCGAGCCGGTGATCGCCAAGGTGAGCGAGGAGATCGCCGAGTTGCAGGCAGCGCAGACGCCCGCCGAGCGCGAAGCCGAAGTGGGCGATCTGCTCTTCGCTGTAGTCAACTGGGCGCGCTGGCTGGGCGTCGAGCCGGAGTCCGCGCTGCGGGCGACTAACGCGCGCTTCTACCGCCGTTTTCGCTACATCGAGGAACAGGCTGCCGCGCAGGGGCGTCCGCTGGACGAGCTATCGCTGGAGGAGATGGACGCGCTGTGGGAGGCGGCCAAGGAGAACGGCCTGTAGGCGCAGGAGAGGTTGGCAGGGGGATTGCATCAAACCGCTTGCCGCTTTACCTCACCCCCAGCCTCGCTACGCTCGGCTTGGGCGCGCCAGCGCCGAGTGCGGGTGAGGTCAACCGGAAGATCACACCTGAGCTTACTTCTGCCCATGGTTCTGCTGGCTGGTTTTGATGCGATTACCCAGGGGAGGTTGGCTCTTCCCCGGCGGCATGGCCCATGCTATAATGCCTGCGCGATGGACGACCAGACCTGGATGCGCCTGGCGCTCGACGAAGCGCGCCGCGCCCTGGATCACGACGACGTGCCCATCGGCGCGATCGTGGTCTACGAGGGACAGGTGATCGGGCGGGGGCACAATCGCCGCGAGATTGACGGCGATCCGACGGCGCACGCCGAATTGCTCGCCGTCCGCGAGGCGTCCGCCTTCATCGGTCACTGGCGGCTGGAGGGGGCGACGCTGTACTGCACGCTGGAACCGTGTGCCATGTGCGCCGGGGCGATGGTGTTGGCCCGTCTGCCGCGCCTGGTCTATGCCGCGCCAGACCCCAAAGCGGGGGCTGCGGGCAGCGTGCTCGACCTGCTCAATCACCCGCAGCTCAATCACCGCGTGGCGGTGACGGCGGGGGTGCTGGCCGACGAAGCCGCAGCGTTGATTCGCGAGTTCTTCGCCCGGCTGCGCGCACAGGGCCAGAAGTGACAACCGCATAGCCTTGTCAACCTGGAGGGGTGCCGGAGTGGTTGATCGGGGCGGTCTCGAAAACCGTTGTAGCGCTTGTCGCTACCGTGGGTTCGAATCCCACCCCCTCCGCCAGTTTCTTCTGGGGCGCAAGCCGCAGAACAGCCAACAAAGCCCGCTCGTGCCTGTAAGCGCGAGCGGGCTTTTGCTGAGGAAACAGGAAAACGTCTCAGGCAGGAATACGCGCCTGGTTGAACTCCACGATGGCCTGCTGCGAGAAGGGGTGTTCGCCCATGGCCAGGAGCAGGTCGAGCGGCACGGTGACATGATGCGCACCGGCCAGCAGCACCGCCACCACTTCCTCTACCGATTTCAGACTCGCAGCCAGAATCTCCGTCTGTGTCCCCCGCAGAAGCTGGGCCATCTCGCGCACGATCGCCACACCGTCGCCGTACTGGCGCGTCAGGCGGTTGACGTAGGGGGCGACGTAGTGCGCGCCCGCCTGCGCCGCCAGATAGACCTGCGCCGGGCTGGCGACCGCTGTCACCAGGCAGTCCACGCCCGCTTTGGTCAGGCGCGCCGTCAGGGCCAGGTTTTCGGTGGTGGCGGGAATCTTGATCACCATGCGGTCGGGGCACAGGCTGTGCAGTTCCCACGCCTGCGCATAGCGCTCTTCGACCGTGTCGGCGGTCACTTGGTAGAACACCGGCCCGTCGGTCAGAGCGAGCAGGTCATGCAATACGTCCAGGCCGGGGCGGCCCGTCCTGGCGATATGTGAGGGATTGGTCGTCACCCCGCGCACGAAACCAAGCTGCATGGCGCGTTGGGCGTCTTCGATGTGCGCCGAATCCAGGAAGATGCTCATGGTTTGTCGTCGTTCCTCATCATCTGCGATCAGCACCGGTCAGATTATACAGACCGGCATAGTGGGACGGCCATCCGATGCCACAACTGGCTGTGATGACGGCATCCCCAGCGCCAGCCCGCGCTACCCCTTCAACGCACCGGCGACCAGCCCGCGCGTGATGAAGCGCTCCAGCAGCAGGCCGACCAGGATCACCGGCAGCACCGCCGTGATGGCCAGCGCCGAGATGTACCACCACTCCACACCGCGCTGTGTGTTCTGCCCGGCGATGTAGACGGGCATGGTGATGGCGTCGAAGTTGGTCAGCATCAGGGCGTACAGGTACTCATTCCACGAGAAGACGAACGAGAAGATCGCCACCGAAGCCACGCCGGGCGCGCTCAGCGGCAGGACGATGCGCGTGAAGGCTCCCCAGCGCGTCGCCCCATCTACCCGCGCGCTGTCTTCCAGTTCCACCGGCAGCCCGTCGAAGAAGTCGCGCATGATCCACACTGCGAAGGGGATGTTGAACATGGTGTAGGCGATGATCAGTCCGACGTGTTTGTCAATCAACCCCAGGTCGGCGTAAGCGATCAGGAAAGGCACGACGAACAACGCCGGTGGCAGGAAGCGCTGCGAGATGATCCAGAAAGCGATGTTGTCGTTGCGCCAGCGCAGCGCCCGCCAGTAGTACTGGAAGCGCGATAGCCCATACCCGGCCATGGCACCCACCAGCACCGCCAGAAATGTGCTGCCAGAGGCGGCGATCAGGCTGTTGCGGAAGTGTCGCCAGGTGACATCCCAGCGCACTTTCAACAGATATTCCCAGTGCTCAGTGGTGGGCTGGAAGTCGTGATAGGGGATGTACTTGGGGAAACGTAGCGCGTCCAGCGGCTTCTTGAACGAAGTCGTACCCAGCCAGTAGTAGGGGAAGAGCACGATGAAACACCAGAACGCGATGAGCGCATAGAGCAGAATCGTCTGCCACACCGAGCGTCTCATGGTGCCCTCCCTAGTACATGCCACGCGGCGCAGCGCGCCGGGCCAGGGTCAGGAATACAGTGGCGAAGATGATGACCAGAATCAGCAGCACAAACGAGATCGCCGCCGCATAGCCGTAATTGCCGAAGGTCAGGGCCGTCTTGTAGATATACATGGTGAGCGATTCGGTGGCCGATCCTGGCCCGCCGCCTGTCGTCACCACGATCACGTCAATGATCTTGAAGATCTCCAGGCCGCGGATGAGGATCACCGTTACCGACAGTGGCAGCAGGATGGGAAAGGTGATGCGCCAGAACATCTGCCACGAGTTCGCCCCGTCCACTCGCGCGGCCTCGTAGATGTCGTCGGGGATGGCCTGCATCCCGGCCAGCAGAATCAGCGTCACGAAGGGCACCCATTGCCAGGTGTCCATGGCCACGATGGTCGCGCGTGCCCACGATCCGTCGGTGAGGAAAGGCACTGTGGGGTTGATGTGCAGCCCCAGGGGCAGTCCGTTGGCCCATTCTGCGAAGCGGCGCAGGAAGTCCGCCAGTGGCGAGCGGTAGGAGTCGAACATCATGCGCCCGGTATAGCCCACGACGACCGGCACGGTCATCATGGGCATCAGAAAGATCACGCGCACCACGTTGCGCCCAATGAAGTTCTGGTTGAGCACCACTGCCAGCGCCAGGCCCAGGATGTACTGTACTGTGACGCCGATGAAGACATAGTACAGCGTGTTGCGCGCCGCCGAATGCAGGCGTTCGTCTTCCAGCAGGCGCTCGTAATTGCGCAGGGTGACGCTGAAGTCCATGCCCAGAAAGCCCGATGGCCCTTCTGCAGTCATGGCTGCTTCACGGGCTGTGGTCGAGCCGCCGCGCAGGATATCGGTGAAGCTGATGCCGAGCGACCAGAACAACGGGAAGATCGAGAGCGAGAGCAGGATGATCACTGCCGGCGACAGGAACACCCGCTTCATGATGCGGTCTTCACGTGTGCCGCGCTCGTACATAAGAGGAGTGGGATTGGTTTTCGCCTGTTGCAAAGCGCTTTTCTCCCTTCGTTGTCCGGATCGACGCCGCGCCCGTATTGCTGATCACGATCATTATCTACCAATATGAGGTCAAAGCGCTACATCAGTGTAGCAGATGTAGCGCTTTGACACGTCAGACGGGCGCACTGGCCCTCAAAGGGCTAGCCGGTCCAGCCTACCGACTTGCGGTACTGATCGAGCTGGTTCTCGCGACCCAGACGGTTGGTGATCTCTTCCCACGCGGCTGCCGCGTTGTCCAGCGCTTCCTGGGCG
>CAKZOB010000038.1 GCA_937135955.1 uncultured Anaerolineales bacterium
GAGCTTTTCAGCCGACGGCGGGCGTCCTTTCGAGCAGCAGATGAGGGTCTTGTAGCAAACCGCTGAGCGCCCGGCAGGCCGCCCCTGTCGCGGCTGCTGGTTCGGGCAGCTGTGTGACCACGATGTTCAGCCGCGCTGCCGCCTGGGGAATGGCCCGCTGACGGATGACCTCGCGCAAGGATTCCAGGCAATCGTCGCGGAAACGGTGTAGCTTGTGCCCCAGGATGATCGCCTCTGGATCAACCAGGTTGATCGCATTGACCAGCCCCTGTCCCAGCGCCCGGCACGCTTCGCACAGCACTTCGATGGATAGCGGATCGTCCTGGTGCGAGGCATCGATCACGTGGTCGAAGGTCAGGCCGTCGAGGGCATCGCCCAGCCAGTCCGTCAACAGCGTGCGGCGACCGGCAGCATGGGCCTGTCGCACGCGCTCGACGATGGCCGGGCCGCTGGCATACATCTCGACACAGCCATAGTTACCGCAGGCGCAGCGCGGCCCGTGGTGATCAATGCTGGTATGTCCCACTTCGGCGGCGACGCCTGTGCTACCAGTGAACAACTGCCCATTGAGGACGATCCCCGATCCCAACCCGCTGTGATTCTCCACATAGACGAAGTTGTTGAAAGCGCGTCCCGCGCCCAGCCAGTGTTCGGCCAGAGCATTGGCGTTGGCGTCGTTCTCCAGCCACGCGGGCACGTTGAACGCCTGTTGTACCAGGGGGCCAAGCGGCAGATAGCTCCAGTCGGGGAAGTGCGGCGGGGCGTAGATCATCCCTTCCTGGCCGCTGAGCGGGCCGGGCGCGCTGATGCCGATGGCGATGATGCGTTCCCAGTCCAGGCCGGACTCGGCGACTGCCTGGCGGATCAGATGGAGCAGGGTGTCTACTGGCCCGTCCCCGATGCGTACAGCGATGGGATGCACCAGCACATGCAGTGCGTTCAGGCGCATGTCGAACAGGCCGATGCTGATTTCGGTGCGCGAGAGGTTGACCCCGAGCAGAAAGTAACAGTCGGGGACGAAGGCGAGCATGGTCGGGCGACGGCCCGTGCGTTGTTCTCCGAAGCCCGTTTCCTGGACGATTCCGGCGTCCAGGAATTCAGCTACAATGTTAGTAAGGGTTGCGGGGGTTAGATCAGTGCGGCGGGCCAGATCACGCCGCGACAGGGGCTGGAAGCGCCATAATGTCTCAAGCACCGCAGCGCGGTTCTGCCACTTGACCGATTGAAGGTTTGTGCCCTGGCGCGACGACCTGTGCACCGTTCGTGTCCCTTCATTCCTGTCGCTACTGGTTTGTAGTTCCCTGATGATGGGGACCAGTTGACACCGGACAAGTTTTATATTACTATTTTATCAAATTGATTAACCAAGTGCAAGCGATTCGTACTCTCCCCGTAGCATTCATTCTCTGACCCTCTAGCGGTCTGGTGACAAGAGCGATCGCCCCGCAGAAAGGAGAAGCAGCGCCGAAAGACGTATCCTAACGTACCTGACCTTGAGCCAAACTGTTGTTTAGCGCACTAAAGGAGCGTAAACCATGTTCAAGAAATTGCTGCTGGTAACTGTTGTTCTTGCCCTGGCCATTCCGCTGGCCATCCCTGTCACCGCCCAGGACGACAAGCCGAAGATTGGCTTCCTGCCCGGCGTGGTAGACCCCTTCTATCAGGTGATGGAGCTGGGCATCAACCAGGCGGTGAAGGACTTCGGCCTGGAAGTGGTGACTCAGTTCCCCGAATCCTGGAACGTCACGGTGCAGACGCCCATCCTGGAGACCTACATCGCCCGCGGTGACCTGGACTACATCATCATCGCGCCGGTGGACAAGGAACAGATGATTGCCCCGCTGGAGAAGGCCTTGGAAGCCGGTATCAAGATCATCACGGTGGACACCTTCCTGGGCGACGGCGACTATGAGAACGGCCTGGTGACCTTCCCCATCTCCTACATCGGCTCGGACAACGTCGAGGGCGGGCGCATTGCGGCGCGCGCGCTGGTTGAGGCGTTGGGCGGCAAGGGCAAGGTCTTCGTGGAGAACACCAACCCCGGCGTCAGCTCGGTCGAGGGGCGCGCAGTGGGCTTCCAGGAAGTGATCGCCCAGTATCCGGAGATGGAATTCGTGGGCATGGAGTACTGCCTGGATGACGCGACCATCGCCGCCGAGCAGGTGTCGGCAGTGTTGCAGCGCGAGCCTGAACTGGCCGGTATCTTCGGCGTGAACGTCTTCAGCGCGCAGGGCGCGGGCAACGCCGTCAAGGCCGCTGGCCTGCAAGGCGCGGTGCAGATTGTCTCCTACGACGCCACCAAGGACGCCATGGAGAACCTGCGCAACGACGTGGTGACCATGGTGCTGGCCCAGAAGCCGTATGACATGGGCTATCTGGCCGTCGCCTTCGCCATGGCCGACTGGCGCGGCGTCACCAGCCTGCCCAAGCGTGTGACCACCGGCTTCGCCATCCTCACCAAGGAGAATATGGACGATCCGGAGTACGCGCGCTTCATCTATCAGGTGCCGTAGGGTATAGCTTCCGCACGAGTTTGTAAAAGGGGGGTATGGAGGCCGCTTCATACCCCCTTATGCCAGAGGGTGGCTGTACGCTCAGGCGTTTTCGGGGGGACAGGACACACATTGCTTTGGGTTGCCTCTGGCAAAGCAGCAGGCTGACCGAAATCGCTCCCCCATGCAAAGTCGGACAACAGAGTCTACAATACGGGTTTAAACACCGTGGGCGTATCAACTGAACTGTCTTGAGGAGCACGTTACATGGTATCTGAAGCACAGGCCCCCTCCCTGCCAGCGACTTCCAAGCGACGCACTACAGGTCAACAAGCCATTCTCCTGGGTAGCAAAATTTGGTCGTGGCTGTTCTTGTTGATGCTGGTGTTCTATTTCTCCTGGCAGGGGACGGGCTTCTTTTCGCTGCGCAACTCGCAGAACATCCTGGTGGCCATTGTCCCGATTGTGCTGATGGGCCTGGGACAAACCTTCGTGATCATCGCCGGGGGCATTGACCTGTCGGTGGGCTGGCTGATGGGCCTGTCTTCGGTCATTTCGGCTCTGGTGATCCGCGAAGAATACAATGCCGGGGTTGCCCCCTGGCTGGCGATCATTCAGGGGTTGCTGGCGGGCGTGGGCGTGGCCCTGGCCGCTGGCCTGATCAACGGCGTCATCGTGGCCAAGCTGCGCGTGCCGCCGTTCATCGTCACGCTGGGCGTCTCGTTCGTCGCCCGCGGGATTGGCTTCCTGCTGGCCAAGGGCAACATCATCGCCGGGCAACCGCAACTCGCCCGCGACCTGGGCAATGAATCGCTGCTGTATTATGTGCGTGGCGAAGGGGGAGGGTGGTATTTCCTGAAGAAACCCGACGTCACTGGCGCACAACTGCGCATGATGGATCGCGTTTTCACCTGGCCGGTAGTGATTACCTTCATAGTCGTTCTGGTCGCCATCTTCATCCTGCACAAGACGCAGTTTGGCCGTCATACCTACGCCATCGGCGGCAACCGCGAGGCGGCGCTGCGCGCCGGCGTGCCCGTAGATCGTCACGTCATCCTGCTCTACATGATGTCGGCGGGCACGGCGGGCCTGGCGGGCGTGATGCATGCCTGGCGCTTCTCCGGCGGCGCAGCAGACGCGGGCGATGCCCTGCTGATGATGTCTATCGCCGCGGTGGTGATCGGCGGGGTGAGCCTGTTCGGCGGGCAGGGGCGCGTCATCGGCACGGTGATCGGGGCGCTGATCCTGGCCGTGTTGCAGACTGGTCTGATCATGATCAACGTCAAGACGTTCTATCAGTACGTAATCGTCGGCATCATCGTGATCCTGGCCGTGCTGATGGATCAGGCCCGCGACCTGATCGTCGGGCGTGCCGAAGCAGCAGCGTAAGGGGGCGAACATGGAACCCTTGCTGAGCGTGAGAAACCTGACCAAGCGGTTCGGTGGCCTGGTGGCCGTCAACCAAGTGAGCATGGACGTGCACCCCGGCGAAGTGGTCGGCCTGGTGGGCGACAACGGCGCGGGCAAGTCCACACTGATCAAGATGATCTCCGGCGTGTATCAGCCCAATGAAGGCGAGATTTACTTCGATGGCAAGCTGGCGCACATTGCCAACCCCTCGCAGGCGCGCGACATGGGCATCGAGACCATCTACCAGGACCTGGCGCTGGCCGGTAACCTGGACATGAGCGCCAACATCTTCCTGGGCCGCGAGCGCAAAAAACGCTACCTGGGAGGTCTCATCCGCGTGCTGGATGAGAAATTCATGCTGCAAGAGGCGCAGAAACTGTTGCAATCGTTGGATGTGCACATCCCGTCCGCCACGGCCAAAATTGACTATCTATCCGGCGGGCAGCGGCAGGCGGTCGCCATCGCTCGCGCGCTCTACTGGGAGGCGCGGCTGATGATCATGGACGAGCCAACCAACAACCTGGGCGTCATCGAGCAGGCGAAAGTGCTCGACCTGATTCGCCGTCTGCGCGACCAGGGCGTGCCGGTGATCGTCATCAGCCACACTATCCGCGACATCTTCGCCGTCAGCGACCGCATCGTGGTGCTGCACCGTGGGCGCAAGGTGGCCGACAAGCGCACGCAGGACACCAGCACCGAAGAGATCATCCAGTACATCATGGGCGCGCGCGATGACTATCACCGGAATTGACGGGGTGCATTTCACGAAAGCTCACAGTCGGTTGATAAAGCACAGACCTTTGGGCTTGTCGGGTCTTGTGAACTAACCTGAAATGCACCTAATTTGAGAGGTGCGCGCAAACGGTGACCAGGCCGTGTGCTGGGCTGTGATTGACCTCACCCCCGGCCTCGCTTCGCTCGGCGAGGCACGCAAGTGCCGAGCGAGGGTGAGGTCAACGCCTCTGCACCGGGCAAATCGCTGAGACCTCTTGCTCGCACTCAGTTTGAGGGATGCATTTCATAACAGGTCACCCCAGAGAACAACTTCAGAAGTCCGTCGCAGTTCGCTTGCACCCGTGAACTCAACTGAAATGCCCCCGGTTTATTGAATTTGCGATAGAAAGGCTTCCGAAGTTTGTTGCAACCTCGGAAGCCTCGTTTAGTTCAGAGGTGAGGTACCCCCTGACCAGGGCCTGTCTTATTGGGGCGGGGCGACTGTCGGCGGCGGGGCAGGGGCTTCGTCGGGGGCGAAGCCGTGCGTCAGCGTGCCGAAGCACATATCCTGGCTGCAGTTGCTGGGGCGGTTGAGTTCCTTTGCCCACTGCGCCACGTTGCCGAAGCGCGAGTATTGCACATAGTAGCGGTAGGCCACTTCCAGCGCGGAGTCGTGCTTCCATTCCGTGCTGCTGTCCACAATGATCGCGTCAATGGCCCGTTCGATGGAGCCGCGCCCCGGATACAGGTGCGTGGTATGGCGCTGCCCCTTACCGTCTACGTAGGTGTAGTCCGGGATGTCGGTCATATCAATGTTGTCGTAGCACGAGCGATCGCCACGCCGCCACATCAGCTCGCACTGCTGAATGACGTTGCCCAGGTGAACCTGGGGATAGTTCTGGTACTCGCCGTTGTAGCGCGGGATGTTGCAGGCTTCTTCGCGACGGGCGTCTTCGGGGATGATCCCCTTCTCGGTGATCTGCGACTTGACCGGTGCAAAGTCTGGCAGCTGCTGCTCACCGCTGAGGAAATCGCAGCCGCGGCTGGAATGATAGTCTACGCGGTAGCCGTTCATGCGATCGAGCGCCAATTGGTTGGCGTGCGCGTAGGCTTCGGCGGGGGTGAACTCCATCTCTTTGCCGCCGTTGATCTGTTCCGGCACGCGGTGTATCAGCCGCACGTCCGGGCGATCCCACAGGTAGTCGGCGATGTAAGCCAGGGTAGTCGTGGCCGCCGCACCCCAGTTGCTCTGACTGTCCTCGGCGGTGTAGGAAACAACGTAGTAGGGATTCTTGACCAGCCAGTTCTGGAAGAGAACTTTGCACGGGCCAAAACCTATCTCGCTGACGCCATAGTGGGTATCGAGCGGGCCAATGCAGGTTAGCCCAAACCAGTAGTCTTCGATCAGGTCGGCGGCGGCGACCAGTTCGGGGGTGCCCCAGCCAAAGTTGAGCCGACACTGCTGATCGCTTAGCGAGATGGTCTGCACCGTGCTCATGATCTGTTCCAGGGTGGTCTTCGTCTCTTCGGCATAGCGCAGGTCGCCGGTGAGATGATAGGCCAGCGCCCTGGCATAGAGCCGCCCAACGCCGCGCTCACTGTCAATCCAGGCCGGATTGTTGGAACTCTTGCACCGCTCGTGCTCGTCCAGTTTGTAGTCCCATTTGCGGTCGGCCCACTCCAGAACCTGATCCACGGCGCTGTGATAGGGTTCGAGGCCAGCGGCGGCTTTGGCGGCGATCTCGCGCAGTTCCTGCGGCGTGGTCTGGTAGCCGCGCGATGTCCCCGGCACGCCAGGGGGCAGTTGCTGCGCGGCCAGCGGAGTCATCACACTGCCCAGCAGCAGGATGGTCGTAAGGATCAGGCCAAGATGGCGTGAAGAAGACATGATAAGCAGCAGATGGACTATTGAGCGCATAGATTTCTAGCTCCCGTGAACAACCTGCGCAGGGTCGGTGCGTCGGGTTCGGCGATCGAGCGTCGCAACAATTGCAGGTAGGCTCCCTGTGCCAGGCGCTGCGGCGACAGCAACGTCGCCTGCTTAAGGGCGCGATGCATCCAACAAGCATAATATAAAGGCTCGACATACTGACTGCCAACCCCCACCTGAGCGCAATAGTGGTGTACCGTTTCGACGATCCAGGCGCTGAGCGGAGATTCGGCCAGGAAATGACGGGTCACGCCCGCCAGACGGTTGGAGATGCCCTGTGTGCGCGAGACGTTGAGCGCATAGGAACGCAGGAAGTAGAACAGGTCCCACAGGGGCATCCCCTGCGTTTCGGCGGATTCCCAGTCCAACAGGGCGATACGCCCGTCTGGCGCGACCAGCATATTCCAGGGGCCAGGGTCGCCGTGCTGAAAGACCAGAGGGAACGGTTGCTCTGTCTCGCCCAGGCGCGCGATCTGCCCGGCCAGGAAATCGCGTTCGGCGTCCGGCAGATGATAGAGCGCCTGGAAGCGCTCGAAAAGTTGCTCTAACGCGCTGGCGACTGCCTGGGCCGGCTGCCAGGTGACCGTCTCGGTGCCCAGATCGGTCAGCCAGGCGACGGCGGCCTGCGCGAGCGGGCAGGTCGGGCTAAGCGCCGTCCGGCTGAGGAAGGGCGCGCCCTCGACGAGCGTCTCGCCTACGACGGACAGATCGCCGGCGCAGCCGGAGAAAGCTACCTGAGGCAGCAGATGCTGTTTGCCGAAGCCCAGCGCATGGAGCTGACACAGGGCACGCGCTTCGTTCTCCAGGCGGGGGTTGAAAGCGACATCGCGCACCAGCTTGACCAGGTAGCGCGGGGTGGCCTGTACGCCCTCAAACAGGTAAAAGAGCACCTTGCGCGAGCTGTACTGTCCGCCCGCCCACAGGCCCCAGCGATAGCCATCCAGAGGCAGACCGGCTTCTGTTGCCAGCGCTCGCAGGTAGGCGGGCGGATTGGCCAGGTCAACCCGAGCGTCGGCGCTGAACAGCACCGCGCGCCGTCCGTTGGCCCGCTGATACCAGACTCTTTCCAGGTTGCCAGGCAACTGCTCGATCCAACCGAACGGGCGACGCAGGCGGCGTTTCAGCCCGCGCCGGACGGAGGCGCTGTCGTGCCCTTCACTTTCCACAGCCCGGCTGAGGTGCCTCTGCTGCGCGTGGCGACCGATGCGCTTGAGCGCTCGCAGGGAGAAGGTGGGTGTGAACAGACGCCGTTGCACGAAGAAGCGGCGGGTCAGGCGATCGTCGGCGGGTACGGCGGTGTGCACTTCGCCCAGCAGCGGTGTCAACCACAGGCGACCGACTGTGCGTAGTCCGGTCAGCGCTGGGGGGGCGCCCCATCCCTCTACATAGACCAGGCCGCCAGGAGCCAGCACGCGGCGCACTTCTGCCTGCAGGGTCGCTTTGCGGGCGACGCGACGCGCCATGCTGCGCCCTGTAATCACGATCAGGTCGGCGCAGCCGTCGGCCAGGGGTAGAGCCTCGTCGGCCCGGCAGATCAGGAGGTGCGCCTGAGGGGGACACGGGCCGGGCATAGCGCCAGCAGGGGGGCATATGAGTAGTCGCCCGGTGCGTCGGACGAGCGCCTGTATAGCGGCAGGGGAGGGCATCCCCAGGCATAGCACTGTGCCTGGGCGCAGATTGGGCAGGGCGAAGAGCCAGTTGGCCCCGCTCACGTCGCCGCGCAGGTTCGAACCGGGCACAAAGTCGCTGCTGAGCGTGCGTTCAAGCATGGCTCACTCTCGCTTATCCGCCAAACAGGCGGCGCACCAGCGGAATGCGTAGCAGTTCGGGGAACATGGTCTCCAGGTTGAGCAGGCGGTGATTCAGACGCAGCACCAACAACGAGACCAACGCGGCTGCGACGATACCGGCGACAACCGGCGGGTTGACCAGCGCTTCCAGCAGCAACAGCCCCCCTGCGCCCAGGATGATCGTCGCGTACATGCGCAGATAGCGCGGATCGATCACGCGAATGCCGGTGCCGAAGACCAGCCCAATCTGCTTGAGCAGGTTGTAGAAGATCATGATGCTCATGGTGCCTACTGCCGCGCCGATCGCCCCATAGCGCGGGATAAGGGCCAGGTTGATGCCCAGGTTGACGAAAGCGATCAGCACGTCCACGCTGACGATGTAGCGCAGCCTGCCCAGCACCTTCAGCGTCAGGCCGTTCTGACCGGTCGCTGCGTTGAAGTAATAGCCCAGGGAGAGCATGGCCATGATCAGCGCTGAGTCCTGATAGCGCGCCCCATAGAGCAGCACAGTGATCGGCCCAGCCAGCGAGAAGGTCAGCGCGAAGACAGGGAAGGAGATGATCGCCATCCAGGCGGCGTTCTGCCAGTAGAGGGTATTGATGCCTTCGCGGTCGTTGCGGGCGAACAGGCGCGCTGCGGCGGGAGTGAACAGCAGGGCGAAGCTCTGCAGCACGATCTGATTGAGGCGGGCGGTGGGCTGCACCGCGCGGAAGGCGGCCACGTCTACCGCACCGCCGAAGCGTTCCAGCAATACGGCGTCTACGGTGTTCATCACCGTGTAGACCAGATCGGTGGTCAGCAGGGGTATGGTGAACAACAGCACTTCGCGGGCGGGAATGTGCACCGTGCTGAGGCTGAAATGGGCCAGTGTGCCTTGTTTGTGTTTTGATGATACGGCCACCACCGAGAAGATGGAA
>CAKZOB010000039.1 GCA_937135955.1 uncultured Anaerolineales bacterium
CCGGCCGCAGGTCGTCAGCGCCGGCCGCATGCAACGGCCCGCCCGGGCGGAGGTGGCGGACGGCCAGGATCAGGCCGTAGAGCATGAAGGGCAGGAAGAGGCCGAAGCTGAGCAGCCGGCTGGCGTTGCTGAGCAGGGTGGACTGCGGCGTCGGCCAGAACTGGAAGTAGATCGGCACGCGGCTCAGGCTGAGCAGCAAGTAGCGCCCGGGGTCGTCCAGCACGAACTGGACCCCGCGGGCCAGCAACGCCCGGTCCAGCCGCGCGTCGTTCAGCCCGCGCAGCTCCGGCGGGATCAGGTGCTGGTAGGAGACGCCGTGGCCGGGCGAGAGCGCCGCCTCGAAGCGGGTGCCATAGATGGGATGGTTGGCCCAGAAGAAAGCAAAGCCGGTGTTGGTGTTGGGCATGCTCAGCACGCCGAAGGCCCGGTAGTTGCGCACGATGAAGGGCAGGCAGAGCAGGAAGGCCACCAGCGCGGCTGCGGCCAGCGGACGCAGCGCCCGCCGCAGCCACCCGCGGCGCCAGCCCAGCCAGAGGAACCAGAGCGCCAGCACGGCCAGGAACGGGACGATCACCTGGCGCAGCAGCAGGGTGACCCCCATGGCCAGGCCCAGCTCGACGCCCAGGCGCAGCCGCCGGCGGCTTGTGGAGGCACCCTGGAGCGCCTGGGCCAGCCGCATGGCCGCGTCCAGCGTCCACAGGATGCCGGCCATGTAGGCGGCCTCGGTCATCAGCGAGGCGCCGTAGGTGACGAAGTAGAGGTAGACCGCGCTGATGGCAGCAGCGACCTCACCCCCCGGCCCCCTCTCCTGAGGAGGAGAGGGGGAGGAGAAGAGGCGGTGGGCGAGGCGGTAGGTCAGCCAGGGCATGGCCAGGCCGACGGCCACGGCCTGGATCAGGCGGGCGGCCAGGATATTGTGGCCGAACAGGGTGTAGACGCCGGCCAGGTAGAGGGTGTAGAGGTACGACCAGAACGCGGTGGGCTGGTCCGCGGCCACGCCGGGCCACCAGGCGCTGCCGAAGGAGAAGCCGTAGCCGGCCGCCACCCGCTGCGCCAGCGCGTCGTAGGAGATCTGGTCGTGGGTGCCCCCGCGGATGTCGCTGATCTCGTCGCCCAGGTAGAGCGCAACGCCGACGCGCAGCAGCACGGAGAGGAGCAGGATGAAAAGGAGGGTTTTGGACATGTCAGCGCTGGAAGCTAAATCTCCTCACATCCCCGGCAGCGCGGCCAGCAGCCGGCGGAACACCCGCGCCTGGCGGCGGAGTTCACCTGAGCACGGGCTGCCCAGGGTCGCGGCCAGCCCCATGTGGGCTACTTGCCAAGAATCCTTCGACCCTGTTCAGGACAAGCCACACGAATGGCTTACTGGCGGCGTGCAAGGCGATTCTGCTTCACCTGCGCGCTCTGGATTGTCTTCGCAACGCCGCAAGGTAGCGCTCTTGGGCGGCGATCGTTTCTCCCAGATCGCGGTTCTGCTGTTCAAGCAGGCGAACTTTTTCGTGCAGTATCACTTGCAGATGTTTCGCCAAACGGTGCGCCACCAATTGGGGGCGATTGAGCCGTAAGAGAACGGCGTGGAAGTGCCCCGTCGCTGTCAGCGGACGAAGATAGCCGGTGTTCTCATCCTCGGCCAGGTGCAAGCGATTATCATCAACCCTGAGATGCAACACGCGCCGCCCCTGCGCAAGGTCAGCCGCATCGGGCCAGAAGTCGCCCTTGTACTGGTTGCAGCGCACACAGGCATAGACCAGGTTGTCTAGCTCATCGCTGCCGTCCGCGCTGCGAGGTTGGTAATGATAGTAAGCTCACCGCCTGCCGCCACCTCAGTGACGCCGCAGTAGCCGCAGGCGCGGTGGTAACGTTCCCGAACGAGCTCAAACAGGGGAAGCCGCATAGTTTTGACTGCTCAACTCAAGCCCGGTCAGGCTCATATAGGCGCCTTCCAGCGTCCAGATTTGCCGATCCAGGCGTTGGCTTTTGGACTGAAGCTGGGCATGAGTTAGTTCCAGTCGTTCCACTTCGGATCGGAGCTGGCGCAACAGCATCAGTTCGTTGTCCCCCCAAGTCGTTTTTTCTTCGGCATCGAGATGTGCCAGCCCAGCTTCATACGCCGCCCGTTCGGCCATATCCAGGCTTTCTCCCCTGGCCGCCCGTACATGCAGGCGCCACCACTGTTCATAGCTTATCTGATCCATCGTTTGTGCTCCTCAAGCAGACTTCTTGAACCAACGGACCCAGATCGCAGTCCTCATTTTATCATTTGCTCTTTGCCGGCATTAACCCGACAATAGAACGCAGATTCACCTGATTGACCTGGTCACTGCCATTTCAGCACCGATTTTGCCCCGGCAGCGGCATGGACACTGTCCTGATCATCGTTAATCTGAATATGCCATCCTCATACAGCTATTGTAGCACACCCCCACCCTGCGCCAAGCGCCCCGGTCGCCGCACGCCCGCGCCCATGGCCCCGGTTCCCTGACTGCTGACCGCTGACCGCTGACGGCTGCCTCCTGTTCCTTGACTCCTGACCCCTGTCCCTTGTCCCCTGACTCCTGACCCCTGACCCCTGACCCCAGCCTCTCGCTCACATCCCCGGCAGGGCCGCCATCAGCCGCCGGAACACCCGCGCCTGGCGGCGGAGCTCACCCGAGACCGGGCTGCCCAGGGTCGCGGCCAGCCAGCGCAAGATCTGCGGCCACGGACAGAAAGGCCCGGCCCGGTCGCCACGATTAGCCCCTTTGCGCCAGATTGCGCGCGGCAGCCTGAGTTGCACGGTCGAGCGCTACGGCGGCGAAGAGGATCAATGCCACCACCATCGGGATGCCGTAACGCGTGGCGCCGTAGTATGGGATGACCATCAGGTTGACGGATATGACGACAGCCAGCAGTGGAAAAGTTTGTCGCCAGGCGCGCCGATGGCGGTAGATTCCGGCAAAGGCCAACGCCAGGAATACCAGGTAGGGCGGCAGCGCCAGGGCTACCAGGGCCCCCGACGCCTGCCGGCCAAACTGCACGCTGTATGACACGGGGGACCATAGTCTGGCCAGCTTCTTGGGTATCAGGCGCGCGAACATGGCCGGGTTCTCGCGTATCCATGCCAGGCCCCGGTCGGCGAAGCGTTGGTTGCTTTCGACCTCGCTCAATCCTGCCCAGCCGTGCAAGCCACGGGTGGGGTAGTCAGCGCCGTTCCAGGTCTCCTGCGTCGGTTGGACGCTGCCGCCATCGGCCAGTGGATTGTTGCCGCACCAGATGTTCACCGCGCCGTTGCTGGAAATGGGCACGAACGCGCCGAGCGCCAAGGCGTTGCGCAAGACCCAGGGCGCAAAGACCACAGCAAGGCCAGCGAGTGTCAGGGCGAGCTTCTCCCAACTCCGGCGCATCAGGCCCGGCCAGATGATCCACAGCAGGATCAGCGGCGCCCACAACGCGGCCGTCGGTCTGGCCAGCACCGTGAGGCCGATCAGCAGGCCGCTCAGGAGGGGCAATGCCCGATGGCCTGCTGTGTGCAGTTGAAGCAGCAACACAATCGCCGCGAACTGCAACGTGTAAGACAGCGTCTCCGGGATGATCAACCCCGTCTCGTAGATCAACAGCGGATACAGCGCCGTCCCCGTTCCCGCCAACAGCGCGACGCGGCCGCCGAAAAGCTGCCGCGCGATGCCGTAGACCAGCAGCACGGTGACGCTGTCCAGCAGCGCCTGGAGCAGGCGCACCGCGGCCAGGCTGTGGCCGGTGATGGCATAGACGCCGGCCAGGAAGAGGGAGTAGACCGGCGGCCGGAACGCGGTGGGTTCGCCCCAGTAGTTGACGTAGCCCCGGCCGGCCAGCAGCCCCTCGGCCAGCTGGTGGTAGCCGATGCCATCGTACTCCGGCGGGCTGGCGAAGCCGACGAACAGGCCGATGTAGGCCAGCCGCAGGAGCAGGGCAAACAGGCATAAGAGGGCCAGCGTCCGGCGCTCATGGCGCAGCAGGCGGTCGGTAACGGCAAGGTAGGCAGCGGCTAACCGCCGGCGCATGACCATCATGTAGCAGCCTCGGTTCCCGGCGGGCGAGCAAAGCGGCGCGCGGCGATGCGCGACCACAGATGTGCGAGGGCCAGCGCGGCGAAGGGGATGAGCGCGGCGTCTATGGGCAGGCGGTAGCGCGGGCCCGGCCAGGAAATCAGATGGATTGCCGTGTACGCGGCCACGAACAGGAAGGTGAGCATGTGCCGCCGCCACGCGCGCCGTGCCAGCAGCAGGCCGTAGATCATGAACGGCAAGGTAATGCCGAACGAGAGCACCCGGGTCAGGTTGCTGACCAGGCCCGACTCGCGCAACGGATAGAACATGAAGAAGGCCGGGATGCGGCCGACGACGCGGCGCAGGAAGCGGCCCGGGTCGGCCAGGATGAGACGGAGGCCCTCTTGGGTCAGCAGCCGATCCATCTGCGCCTCGTTCAGGCCGGCGGCCGCGGCCGGGAAGGGGGGCAAGGGGCCGGCGTCGTTGGTGGGCCACGTGTCGCCGAAGCCATGCGTCGGGTGATTCGACCAGTACAGCGTCAGGCCGGCGTTGGAATTGAGCAGCAGGAACTGGTTGAAGACCCGGGTGCTGCGCACAGTCCAGGGTAGGATGAGCAGCAGGATGATGCCGGCCGAGACCAGGCCACCGACCACGAGCGGACGCGGGCTGCGGCGATAACACCAGGCCAGCCACAGATACACCAGCGGCAGGAAGACCATGGTCGTCTGGCGCTGCAGCGCGGCCAGGCCCAGTGTCAGGCCCAACGCCGCCCAGCGCCACAGGTCGCTGCGGGCGGATCGGCCGCCGGATGCGACTTCATCGCCGCGGTCCTGAAGCTGCGTAGCCAGGTCCAAGGCTGCCAGCACCAGGACGATGTGAAAGCTCTCGGTCATCAGCGCCGCGTTGTAGTAGATGAAGTAGCCGTACAGCGCGGCGACGGCGGCCGCGACCAGCCCGACCCGGCGCCCGCCGACCCGGTAGCCCAGCCGGTAGACCAGCCAACAGGTCAACGCACCGGCGACGACCGCCTGGATGAGCCGCGCAGCCAGGGGGTGGTAGCCGAAGCTGCCGTAGACGCCGGCCAGGTAGAGCGGATAGAGGAACGACCAGTGGGACGTGGGCGTGTTAGCCGGCGTGAAGGGGTACCAGCCGGTATCGAACTGATAGCCCCGGCCCGCCAGGATGCTCCGCGCTAAGGCGTCGTAAGAGACCTGATCCTGGATGGCCGGCAGCGCCTCGATGCGATCGCCGAGGAGCAAGGCCGCGACGATGCGGAGGACAGCCGCGACAACGATGATGATCGGCAGCAAACGGGAGGCGGGCGGGCGCAGCGTCCCGCTCTTCGATGTGCTCATGCAAGTTCCCTTCGGGCGCGCACTGACTCGTAGACGCTGACCGTCTGATGCGCGGTCGCCTGCCAGGAGAAGCGCCCCGAGCGCTGCAAGCTGGCCTGACGCATCCGTGTCTTCAGGGTCTCGTCGGAGAGGATTCGCGTTAGCGCGGAAGTAATCCCTTCGGTGTCGGCCGGGTTGACCATGATCGCCGCGTCCCCGACCTGCTCCGGGAATCCTGTGTCGTTGGCGCAGACGATCGGGACGCCGCAGGCCATGGCCTCCGCGGTCGGCAGCGGAAAGCTTTCGGTGAAGGAGGGGTAGACGAGAACCTCAGCCAGGTTGTACAACGTCAGAAGCTCCTCGGGTTGCAGGGCAAGCAGCAGATGGACGTTGCCGGCGACCCCCAACTGCTGCGCCAGCGCTCGGATGGTGTCGGCAAAGCGGGGATAGGCCATCACCACGACCAGATCGCACCGCGCCCGCAGGTCGGGGGGCAGGCCGGCATAGGCCTGCACCGTCCCCTGCGGGTTCTTCAGCAGCGAGGATGCGACGGTCAGCAGGAACGGTTTGTCAAGGCGGTATCTGGCTGCGGCGAGCGGCCGGGCCTCCCGTTTTTCCCCGTCCGTGAAGGGCCGAAAGAGCGGCTTGGCGGCCAGGTGGGTGACGACGACCTTGTCCGGCGCGATGCCGAACAGCTCGCAGATTCGGCCCCGGGCGTAGTGCGAGACCGTGATGATGGCAGCCGCCCGCCGGGCCGCCTGTTTCATCAGGAAACGGGGATAGTAGTAGAGCGCCACTTCCTTCAGCGCCTGCCGTGGACGCCGCCAGTCGGGCTGCGCCGCGTGGGTGAAGGGCGTGACATCGTGCAGCGTCAGCACGTAAGAGCGGACGCCGGCCAGGGGCGCGGTGTTGTAGGGGAAGTGCCAGAGCGCTCCGTGTGTTTTTCGGCTGTAGATCGGTATCGCGACCTGCTCGCGGTAGACCTGACCCACCAGCGGCGCCTTTGCCGGCAGGATGGCCTCGCGGAACCGGGGGTGGCCGGCGACCGGCGGGAAGCTGTACGGCCGGTCGTAGAACACTGTATAAGTGTGTTCAGTCTCGATCGCCGCCAGCGCGGCCACCAGGTTCTCGCTGTAGGTCTTGAACCCGCCGCGTTGGGGGTGGGAGATGGAACGGCCATCAATGCAAATGTGCATGTGCTTTCCCTTCAGGTGAGGATATCCTGCTCGCGGAGCAGCCACCTGAGCAGGCGCCAGTTTTGCGCCCGCTTGGCCTGCGCGGCCCCGTCCCGGCGCAGGAGCGCTGTGAGCGTATAGACGCCGGCCTTGGCCGCTGCAACGACGATGTACCCCAGCCATAGCAGACGCGCCTGCCCGCGCCCGTAGTGCTTGCGAAAGAACAGCAGCCGGCTGCGGTGCAGGTTCAGGTACGCAAACCAGGAGCGCTGCTTGCGGCTCTGACCCAAAAAATGCACGACGTTGACGTCGGTCAGGCAGCGCACCTGCCAGCCCGCCCGGCGGCCGCGATAGCACCAATCCACTTCTTCGGCAAACAGGTGATAGGCCTCGTCCATGCCGCCGAGCTGCGCCCACGTCTCCCGGCGCACCAACATACAGGCGCCGCTGATGGCGTCCACTGCTACCGCCCGGCCGTCCTCGCAGCGCCGGACATGGCGCCGGAAATCGCGGCCGAGCAGCGCGGAGAGGAGCGTGGGGAAGTCGGCGTAGGAGCCCTGGGGGGTGAGGTCTCCGTTCAGCAGTTGGCAGCCCAGGAACCCGACCTCGGGGTGCGCCGCCATGTAGCCGATCAGGGCCGCCAGCGCGCCGGGGCGGACAACCGTGTCGCTGTTGAGCAGCAGCAGGTAGCGCCCCCCGGCCAGCGCCAGGCCCTGGTTGTTGGCCCGCGCGAAACCGATGTTCTCCGTGTTCTCGATCAGCGTGACCCAGGGGAATCGCTCGCGCACCAGGGCCGCGGAGCCGTCGGTGGAAGCGTTGTCAATGACGAACGTTTCAACGTTTGAAGGTTTGAACGTTTGAACGTCGGCCTGAAGCGATGCCAGGCATCCCGCCAGCAGGTCGCGCGTGTTCCAGTTCACGATGACGATGCAGAGATCAACGCTCACCAGTCTCCCTCTCGCCCTGTCCCCTTGTCTCTCCCTCACCCATGTTCTTAAGCGCCACCAACCCACCCAGGAACAGCCATACCAGAACACTGCCCTGAAATGCAGGGAAACCCAAATTGTAGACGAAAGGCAGAAACCAGTCGCCAAAGGCCATCATGACCATCATGGCCGTCCAGACGGCGAGCATGGCGTGTGTATAACCGAGGGCAAAGCCCGTGGTTCGTTTCCGCAGGCGAAAACCGAGCCGGGCCACCTCAACCATGAACCAGACAAACAGGCCCAATCCTGCCAGACCCACATGGGAAAAGAGATCCACCCAGTTATTGTGTGCAGAGACCAAGGGCTCTCTCCAGTAGGCGTTTTGATACGGTAAGGGCTTGATTCGCGCATACGCGCGATAGGCGGCTGGACCCAACCCGGTGATGGGGTTGCGCATGGTTTCTTCGATGACGCGGCCTGCCAGTACCAGTCGCGACCCGCCGCTGGCTTGCCATTCAGAGTCACCGCCGGCAAACTCCCACGCAGCAGGAAACAGAATTCCCGAAAGTGCAAACGCGATGATCAGGACGACGATCGCCCATCGTAGGCGTGGAAAGCGAAGCCAGGTAAGCACTCCCCCTGCTGCCAGCACTCCAACCAGCGTTGACACGCTCTCTCTTTGGCCCACGAACGTCTGATAGATGACCGCAATCAATACGGCCGCCAGGAACCATCGCCAGCGCGTCGAGAGCTGCCTGTCGTAGAGAAGCTCGGCAGCGGCCAGGGCGCCTGTTAGCACCAGCAGGGGCGGATAACCAGGTTCAACAGCCAGTAGCCGCAAGACAAGGGGACGAGCCGGAGAAGCCCAGATGGCGGTGAGAATGCCGCCTATTAGCAGGTAGCCAAGCGTAATGCGCCGCAGCCACCCTTCATTTTGCCCCCAGCCAGCCATTAGCCAAAAGGCGATGCCAGAGAAGGCAAAGATGGCCCATTGTGCCAGCTGGACCAGCAGCAGATTGCCGGGACGCGGCACCATCGGATCCCATAAAGCAGTGCCGATCAATAAGGAGATAATCCCCATCAGCAGGAATAGCAGGAGAGGTAGGGAGGTGGCTGAGGACGGCAGGTTCAACTTGCGTTGGCGTAGACTGTCAAGCAGCCATATGAGCACCAGCGCCGGAACTGCGAATGCCGCTGAACCCAGGCGAACCTCTGTCCCTGTGCCGATCCCCATCGGCACGGCCAGGCCCGCCACGATGAGCACAAGCGGGCTTAGCGCAGGGCGCTGCAGGATCACAAACGCAGCTCCGATGCCGATCAGGGCGCCCACTATCATCATTGAGGGGCGCTTCCCCAGAAAGTACGCCAGGAGCAGGACGCTGGCGCACAACACGATCGGCAATAGTATGTGCCGCTGTGGCAGATGCCTGGATTGGGATAGTCTCACCGCGTTTTCCTGTCTTGCTCTAGTCCGGCAGACCAGCCGCGCGCCGGACCGCCCGTTGCCAGGCTGAGCGGTCCGCTACGACCGGATGACCTGGCCTGAATGCGCGCAACCACCACCATTTCAGCTTGCCGATGTACCAGCGCAACGGCATGCGTCCTCGGATGCGGTCAGCAAACTGAGCGTAGCTGAGGCTGCGAGCTCGGCCTTGTACGCCTTCGGTTGTCATGCTGCTGCGATGGAGCCGGTAACGATACAGCACCTCAGGCACATGTTTCATCCGCCAGTACTGCGAAATGCGGATCCAATACTCCCAATCTTCGGCGTAGATGAAGTCAGGATCATAACCACCGATCCGCTCCACACACTCGCGGCGATACAGAAAGCAACAGTGCACCAGGTTGGTGTGCAACAACAAATGAGGATCGTAGTCCGGCAGGTTCAACCGGCCCAGATCGTTGCCATCATCATCCATCAAGTAGCGATCGGCGTAGACCAGACCGACTTTCGGATCGGCGTCCAATTCCTGCGCCAATACCTCCAACATGCGCGGCAGCATGATGTTATCGGAGGAGGTCCAGGTCAGGTAGTCTCCTCGAGCGCGACTGAAACCGGCATTGAGCGCCCGTGGGAGCCGTTGGTTCTCTTGCGACACGATCAGGAAATCATATTTCCGGCGGTAATCGGCCAGCACCTGGGCCGTTTGATCGGTCGAGCCGTCGTCCACGACGATGAGCTCATAGTGAGGATATGTCTGCGCGAACACCCCGTCCAGCGCTTCGGGCAGGAAGTGCGCCTGGTTGTAGGTGGGGAGCACAATGCTGACCAGTTTATTCATGTGACGTAACCTCATACGATAGCGGTCCGAACCGCCCGGCCAGGTAGTCGGCCATGCCGCGCCAGCGCGCCCGAGCCCGCAGCCTTTGCCCGAGCCTCAGGTCGCCCAGGCTGTGCCAGGCGGCATCTATCATAACCAGCGCCTGGCCGCGCAGACGCTGCCAGCCGACGAAATTGCGCGCCAGGAACCGCAACGCGTTACGCGTCATGTAGTAGGTGATGGCCGGCGAGGTGCGAGCTCCCGCGCTCTCGACATCGTGCCAGACAACGGAGGCGGGAACGGCTACCATGCGAAAGCCGGCGTGCACGGCGTGAAAGCACCAGTCGGTCTCTTCGTAGTAGAGGAAGTACGCCTCATCCATCAACCCCACGCGTTCCCAGGCCGTGCGTGGGGCCAGTAGCGCAGTGCCTGGCGCGAAGACCACCTCCTGGGGTGGGGCATCCTGCCAGGCGGCGCGGCGCTCGCTGGCGTGCCGCAATCTGGGCGCGCCCGTGCGCCACTCGATGTCAGAGCCCAGGGTCCAGATGATCTCCGGCCGGCCCATCTCGCAGATCATGGGCGTGGCAATGACACGGTGCGGCCGCTGGTCAGCGATCGCCACCAGCGGCTCCAGGAAATCGGGCGCGACCACCACGTCGTTGTTGAGGATGAGGGTGTAGTCGGCGCCGTGCTCCAGGGCCCAGCGGATGCCGACGTTGTTGCCGCCCGCGTAGCCCAGGTTGGCGCCGGTTTCCAACAGCGTGATCGCAGGATAATGTTGCCGGATGCGCGCGACCGAATCGTCGCCAGAGCCGTTGTCAACGGCCACGATGTGCGCATTCGGGTAGGTGATATGCGCTAGCGACTCCAGGCACGCCAATGTCTCGGCGGGCTTGCGCCAGTTGAGCACGATGATGGCAACGCGCGGATAATCCAACTTCATCAGCCTCCGGGTTTTTGGGCCACGATCCCCACATCTCGCAGGGTGTGCAGGCCCCACCAGCCGCGCTCGAGCCGGCGCCAGCAGCGTTCATAGGCTTGCCACAGGGAGGCGGGCAAAACACGGCGGCCCAGCTTGCGTTCCAGCCGGGCCAGGTGGCGCAACGCATGGTAGGGGTAGGGAAAGTACTCTCGAGCGTAATAGCGCCTGGGCACAAAACCGGCCTGCGCCAGCACTGCCCTAAGCTCCTCGGGGCTATATTCGGTCTCCCAATCGCCGTATTCCCACATACCCCGGGCCATGCGCCACCGTTTGTACAGCGTGAAGGGACTGTACTTCTGCGGCGCCTCGATAAGCGCCCAGCCGCCCGGTCGCAGCACGCGACTGACCTCTGCCAGGAACGATTGCGGGCTGCGGAAGTAATGCATGACGCCGAGACTGACCACCAGATCAAAGGCCTGGTCGGGCAGCGGCAGTCGCAAGACGTCGGCGCAGAGGAAGCGAACGGTTACCGACTGCCGACGGGCGGTGTCCTGCGCCACCTGCAGCGAACGCGGCGAGAGGTCCACAGCGGTTACGTGCGCGCCTGCTGCAGCCAGGCGCGCGGCCGTACCGCCGGTGCCGGTGGCCAGGTCCAAGGCGCGGAGACCACACACATCCACACACGCGCACAGCGCCTCCCACGGCTCGGCCGGCGCGCTGATGAAGCCTGTGCGTGATTGCGCTTCCCAGTAGGCATCCCAACGTGCAGACGCCCGGATGTCCTTCGAATCGGTCATGGGCTATCCTTCGCCGCCAACTGTCGCTCCAGAAGCAGCGCATCCAGGAAAAACTTCACGGCCCAGTTGGGATAGCGCCAGCGCAGATAGGGACCCCATACAGGATGGCTGCCGGCGATGGCGCCCCGGATGGGCAGCCAGGGAGTGTCCACCTGTTGCGTCGCTGCGACCGATGCCAGAATACGGCGGCCGGCCGAAAGATAGCGCTGTTCGCCGGTCAACTGAAAGAGCCGAAACCAACACACTGCCATCTGCGCATCGCCGGTGAGGCAGGCCGACCGGCTGCAGGGACGCCAGCCCGGCGCCCAATAGGCGCTCAGGCTCCCGTCTCGGCGTTGGCGGCCGAGCAGCGCGTCGGCCGCCCGGCGGGCCGCGCTGACGAATCCTTCTTCCCCCAACAACGCGCCCCCTTCCAACAGGCCCTCGATGGCGTAGGCTATGGTGTGGGTGACAGGCGGATGGCCGGGATCCAGCGCACAGTGGTCGAACCAGCCGTCGTCGCCCTGCTGCTGCAGCGCCCAAGCGAGACAGCGGCGGCCGGCTGCCGTGTAACGGGGCTCGCCCACGGCCTGTCCGGCCTGCACCAGCGCCCAGGCAACCCGGACGTCCCAGGTCTTGATGTGGTCCTGGTACTGGTATCTCTGCCAGAAACCGGCCGGCTCCTGGTGGATGACCAGCCAATCAGCCGCCCGGGCCAGCGCGGCCAAAAAGCGGCTGTCACCGGTAGCCTTCCAGGCGGCCAGCCATCCCTGGATGACCTGACCTGTGTCGAAGACGAACACGGGCGAACCGGCGCCCCAGCCGGGGATGGCGCCTGCCGGCGTCTGCACCGTCAGCAGGTACTCGGCCATCTCCAATGCCGCGCGGCGGGCCGGCTCATGGGTGTAGGCTGCGGCGTAGGCGAGTAACGTGGGCACAACATACCCTGTAGTCTCGGGGTAGCTGGGCGCCCAGGTGTCGCGCAGCAGGTCGTAGTAAGCCGGCACGCCGCCATCTGCCGAGCGGCGCTGCGCAGCGAGCAGCCAACCCACGGCCGCGTAGAGTCTTTGCGCCGATGAATAGGAGTGAACCCGCCACCGGACACAGGTGGCTGCGCGCAATCGCCCCGGCAGCGTGGTCCACTGCAAAAGAGCATTGGGTACCATTCGGTTTGTGTCTAACCCCAATTCATCGTTGCTCGACCACGGAACGATACGCAGCGAGTGTAGCTTCAGCCGCTTTGTCCCATGTATAATCCCGCAAGACACGTTGGCGCAGATCTGCTGAAGGCCTGGCCCGGAGCGCCTGTTCCACCGCCTTGCGGATGGAGTTGCGATCCGCCGGATGGCAATACCAGGCATCGTCGCCGAAGTACTCGTAGGCACTTCCAATCGAAGTGGAAACGATCCGGCAGCCGGCTGCCGCAGCTTCCAGGCTGACCAGTCCCGGCGTCTCGCGCCAGCTCGGCAGCGCATGAACTGCGGCGAGGGCATAGATGCCGGGTAGTTGTTCGTGCGGCACCCAATCCAGGAAATGCACGTTACCGCGCTGCTGGCCCCGTTGATGACATGCTGTGGCGTACTCCGGCGCATAGGGGGATGCCTTACCCACGAATACAATTGGGACATCCACTTTCCACAATGCCTCGATCAGCGCCAAACAGTTTTTTTCCGGCGACAGACGCCCTACTTCGAGCACAAATCCTTTGATGCCGTTCAAAGCGGCCCCTGCGTCTAGGGAAGCAACAGCTGCCTTCTCGAACAAGTCTCGATCTATGGCGTTTGGAACGACCGCAACGCGAAGGTCGCCCGGCGTCAGCCTGAAGTCTTTGACGATCTGCTTTGTTTCGAGATATGAATTCGGTAACACGATGTCGGCAGCGAGCAACAACTGACGTTGAATACGCCAGGACTCGGACATCTGAGATCGCATGTATTGCCACTGAGCATAGATAGGATATCCGTGCCTGCCAAGCACTCGTCTGAGCATCCGCCAGATGGGTTTCAGTCTCGGATTTGTCCAATACCACAATTCCGTGAAGTTCCAATAGATCGGTGACAGTGCAACAGGAATTCCTTTGCTCTTGGCGACTTGACAGGCTTGCCATGCCTTCCCTGGCGCCTGAATGTTGAAGATGTGAACCAGGTCATAGTCCCATGAACCGTCTAGCTCGTCTGTCAGGCGTACATCTACAATCAGCCCATGTTCCTGTAACTTATTGCGGGTCTTCTCTAGTTGGACGACATCGCCGCCCGATACATCTCGCGCATCAGTCCGATTGATCATTAGCGCCCGCATCATGTTGCCTTCTCCGGGGCGGGCACGTCCACACTTTTCGATACCGACATTGTTCTGTCGCCGCGATAGCGAATCACCCTGGCCGGCACGCCAGCGACGATTGCCTTGGGCGGCACATCACGAACCACAACCGCACCCGCCGCAACGATCGACCCTGCGCCCAGTGTCACACCGTCCAGTATTACAGCTTTGGATGCCACCCAGCAGCCAGCCTGGATAACTACGCCGCAACGCACCACACCTTGGCTTCTGATCAATTCGTCAGGATTATCGAATCGATGGTTTTCAGAACTGATCAAGACATCTGGGCCGAAAAGCACGTGACTGCCGATACGAATGCCGCCTCCGGCGCCCATGACAGCATTCGGTCCAATGTAGCAATGATCCCCAATCTCAAAATAGCCGTGGGCATAGTCGCCTGGTTCTCCACCACAATGAAGATGGACATTGCGCGCAATGCTGGTGTAGCTACCAATGCGTACCCCGCGCTCGCTGAGGCAGTGCAGGTAGCCCGGCCCTTCGATGGTGACGTCGTCGCCGACCGATAAACACTCCGGGTACAGAACGCGCAGGCCGGGGCCTACGCCGAACCGCACGCCCGCGCGAGCGCCCCGTTGCCGGAGCCACCAGCCCCGCAGCAGCTCCTGGCGGCGTTCCCATTTCATCAGGATGAGGTTGATCAGCTTGATGCGCATGTCAGGCTCCGGGCGCTAGGCGACGTGCTTGGCGCGCAGGATCCGGGTCACCGGGTCGTCGGCTTCCGCGGCGGCATGCGCCCGGCGCCAGCGGGCAAGAACCTTCTCGGGTAAGTTGTGCCCCATCAGCGTCAACGCCAGCAGAAGACAGGCTTTGACGTTGGCGGGATTCAACCGAATGGCCGTCCATAGCCGTCGGCGGTCTTCGCGTGCGGCGCCGTGGCTCAGGATGTTGTTCACGGTCAGGCGGTAGAGCAGCTGCGAGCGCGCCTGTGCGGGCAAGTTGCGAAACGCCTGGTGCGCCAACACTTCAGCCTGCCGCGCTCGGTCGCCACAGAGGAGTGTGGGCAGCAGGTTGGCGAAGAACGCGTACCGGGCCGACGACGACAGGCCGGCAAACCAGGGTGCGTTCATGGCCTTCAGTCGGCTGTGAACCAGTGACAAACGGCGCTTCTCGGAAAGCGATGACTTCGGGGCCGATTTGTTGCCGCCATGGAACCGGTAGCAGTATGTCAGGCCGGGAACAAAATGGAACGTGCACCCTGCTGCCTTCAGGCGCAAAAACATATCCCAGTCTTCATAACCGATCATCTGAACATCAAAAGGCCCTTCGATGTGCTGCAGGGCGGTGCGCCGAACCATCGTGCCGGCCAGGCCTAATGGACTGCCGGTGATGAAGGTTTCCAGCGCATCAACGAACGGCCGAGGCGAATAGTCTGACAGCCTGGTATAGCGAGTCCCGTTTTCATCCACCACATACCCGTCACTGTAGACCACGTCACAGTCGGCATTAGCGTCCAGCGCGGCGGCAAGATCAGCCAGGGCGTTGGGCAGCAGGGCGTCATCGGAGTCCAGGAAAAGCACATACTCGCCGGACGACTCGCGGAAGGCCAGGTTGCGTGCGCTGGAGACCCCCTGGTTGGGCTGATAAAGATAACGCACGGTCTCGCCCAAACCTTCGATCACGGCCCGCGTATCGTCGGTGGATCCATCATCCGCGACGACGAGCTCCCAATCGCGGTAAGTCTGCGCCTGGACGCTGCGGATCGCTTCGATGAGGTAGCCGCTGCGGTTGTAGGTGGGGATCAGGACGCTAACTTTCGGCACTGGGGTCAATCCTTTGCTGCTCCGATAGCTGCGGGCTGCCGCGTGTCCTGATGACCCTAGCGGGATTGCCCGCGGCAACGGACATGGGTGGAATCGGCCGCGTGACAACACTCCCTGCGCCGATCATGCAACCCAGGCCCATGGGTATGACCAAGATATTCAGAAGTCTACGCATAGTCGGTCGTTTCAGTGGGACTCCACGGCGGCGGCTGCCGGCCGGCCAGGATTGCTACGATGCGCTGCGCAGCGCGGCCGTCGCCGAAGGGGTTGGCCCGCTGCGCCATGGCTGCGTGACTCGCCGGGTCGTTCAGCAACTGCGTTGCTTCGGCTACGATGGCGTCGGCGCGTGTGCCGACCAGCCGCGCCACGCCGGCTGCAACCGCCTCCGGCCGCTCGGTGGTCTCGCGCAGCACCAACACCGGTACGCCCAGGCTGGGCGCTTCCTCCTGGATGCCGCCGCTGTCGGTCAGGATCAGGTAAGCCTCCTTCATCCAATGGACGAAATCCAGGTAATCCAGGGGCTCGAGCAGGGTCACGTTCTCGCTGCCGCCCAGGCCCTGATGGACGGGCTCCCAGATGTGGGGATTGGGGTGCACGGGATAAACGATGTGCACGTCATTCCGCAGGGCGAGCTGCCGCAGCGCCTCGACGATCTCCCGGATGGGCCGGCCGTGGTTCTCGCGACGGTGAGCTGTCACCAGGATCAGGCGGCGACCATCGCGCACCTGCGGTTCATGAGCGGGCCGGCTTTGCGCCGCAATGACGCGCAGCGCGTCAATCACGGTGTTGCCCGTCACGTGTACAGTAGCCTCGTTGATCCCTTCGCGCAGCAGTGCCTGCCGCGCGCTTTCGGTCGGAGCAAAGTGAAGGTCGCTGGCGTGGTCCACCAGCACGCGGTTTAGCTCCTCCGGGAAGGGGTTGCGGCGATCGTAGGTGCGCAGCCCGGCCTCCACATGGCCCACCCGACAGCCCGCGTAAGCTGCGGCCAGCGCGGCAGCCAGCACGGTGGTGGTGTCACCTTGCACCAACACCCAATCAGGCGCGAACTCGCGCAGGATGGGCTGCATGCCCACGGCAATGCGCGCCAGCACATCGGCCGGCGCCTGGTCAGGCCGCATGACGTCCAGGTCGTAATCCGGAGTGATATGGAAAATCGCCAGCACCTGGTCAAGCATTTGGCGATGCTGCCCGCTGGCCAGGACGCGCGAGGTGATCCCGTCTTGTCGGGCCAGCTCGGCGATCACCGGCGCCATTTTGATGGCTTCCGGACGGGTACCGATGACGGTGAGAACGCGGAGGTTCGTGCTCACCCCTTTCCCCCTTCACCCACGCGCCGGTAGACCTGGGCTGTGTCTCGCACCATGACCTCCCAGGGGAACCGCCTGGCCCTGGCCTGCGCGGCGCTGCCCATCGCCCGCAGGTCGCGGCCACTGACTTGTTGTAGCGCAGCGGCCAGCGCGCCGGGCCTCGGGTCGTAGAGTACGCCGCAGTCCGGCGTGATCCATTCTACAAGACAACCCATTCGAGGTGCGACTATTGGCAATCCGGAAGAAAGTGCCAGTATGGCTGATCCAGAGCCGAGAATATCTCGATATGGAAAAACCGCCACGTTCGCAGCTGACAGATACAGCGCAAGCTGTTCGTCGGAAATGTATTCCAGTTCACACTGTATTCTTCGATCTGTTCTTGCCAGGTCTAGTATTTCGTTTCGTAATTCATCAAAAGGTGCCACACCAGTAATAACCAATCTCAGGTTATCCCCTGGCACAAACTGAAATTCTCGAATAAGTTCGGGAACTTGTTTGTAAGGGCGGATCATACCGAAGAAAAGGAATACTATGTCATTGGGTTCAAATTCCAGGAGCTTTCGAGCGCTTTCACGGCCGGGCAGCGGCGGCAGGTAGGGGCTGTAATCGCCCAGTGGAATCACAAAGACATTATCACTGCGCAACAGCTTGCGCTGCAATAGCGTGCGCCCATACTCGCAGTGCACGATCACCGCATGGGCCAACCGCGCCAGCAGAAAGCGCTCGGCGAAATGCAGCAGTGGGTAGGTCCGCTCGTGGGGCATGTAGTTGTGCATGGTCCACACGATCCTGTACCCCAACCGTCGCGCCAGCGCGATCTTGCCGATGAACTTGTCCAGCTCCATCGCCGAACGCCGCCAGGTATCCGACGTGTAGTGGTAGTGCGTCCAGTGGAAGTGCAACAGCTCAACGCGGCCTGCGCGAGCGCGCAGCCAGCGCGCGCTCAAAAAGTCGCCGCTCTCGTCTGCCGGCAGGTCGAAGGTGATCCCCTCCGCCTGCAAGCCGCGGATCAGGTTGCCGATGTAGAAGCTGTTCAGCCAGGATGGGGAGGAGGGAATGCAGCGCGCGTTCACCAAAAGATCACTTCCTCTGCTTTGGCGTTCCCTTGACGATCAGACCGTCGGCAAGAGGGATCGAGGTCGGTTGGTCTACAGTACAACTGCTTATTTCTTCCTCGAACTCCTCACCCCACGAATGATCGGCGACAGCCGGCGTGACCTGGGAAAAGAGCACCACCATGAATTCGGTTGTGCCAGGGGGAAGTCCGCTGAATGATGCGCAAATCTTGCGTCCATTCAGTGCTCCGTCGAGACGCTTGACCGGCATGTGCGTCCGCAACCAGACTGCTGGCGCGAAATTAGAGTACAGCGCCACCTGTTCATGCGAGTGGTGTTCGGACACGTAATCAGCAGCAAGCGTCAACGCCTGGCTTGTGTTCCAGGGATCAGCATTGAAGCCCAAACCATCGCCTGCTGCTTGAGAGAATCGGACAGCACCGATTATTTGTATCGCCAGCAGGACTATCGCAACACCTATTCCGATGCGTCGCAGAGGCGGAGTCTGCACGATTACGAACGCCACACCTATCAACAAAACTGCCATCAGCGGCCAGATAGGGATCAGCAAGCGACCGATAGTTAGGTGGACGGGTCTGTCAAGACAGGAGAGCGACCTTGATTAAGGTACCGCCTCCTTCCTTTCGTTAAGGTTGTACTGCAACAGGTGTTGCAGTAGTCGTCGTAGTAGGGGCTGTGGATAAGTGGGCAACTGCGGAGCGCAGCGGAGCAGTTG
>CAKZOB010000040.1 GCA_937135955.1 uncultured Anaerolineales bacterium
ATGAGCGCCGAGGCGTATGAACAGCAATTCCGTGAGCGGGAAATCCGCCACCTGCAACGCAAGGCCGCACGCCTGGGTTTCAGTCTCGCCCCGGTCGGCGCTGTTTCTTAGCAACCAGTGTTAGGCAAGGCCCAAGCACCAGACCGGCAAAACGAGACCCGCCGCCCACGACAGCGAACCGTGTTGACCGCCCGCTGCATGACCAGCCGTGAGTATTTGGAAAAACAGCTACCACCGCAAAAACGGCAAGAAGCGCCGCCAGAACGGCGGTTGGCCATCTGGCGGCGCGTCATAGCCAAACACGGCGATGCTGTGCGTGTCGGCGTTGGAAACATAGATGTAGCCGCGTTCCTCATCCACCGTGATGTAAGTTGGGCCGACACCACCGGTATTCAATGTGGTAATAACTTCCGTGCCGCGGATGATGGACATGTTGCCCGCCAGCCGGTTGGCGACATAGATATAGTCATGCGTGGCATCGTACACTACGTCCCGCACATCGTAGCCTGGCACTTCCAATACGGCGATAACCTTGTCCTTCTGCGCCACGACGACGTGACTGGGCGGCCCATCCCAGGATGTCACATAGGCCCAGTTCCGTTTGGTGTCCACCGCAACGTGATTCAAGCTCAGACTCAGACCGGGAATATAGCCCCACTTGCCCAACGGAATGCGCCGGATGTCAACCTGGCCATCCCAGTACACCAACGCATAGTAATCCTGTAACAGGTAGAACTCGCCGGTCGTCTGGTTGATGGCGATATCCATGATGGCGCTGAGGGTAGTTGGCGGCTCGCCCAACGTGGTCTGCGCAATACGCGTGGTACCGCTGATGACAGAGAGCATCCCCATGCTCCTGCCACCAGCCGGATTATCCGGCCAACTGGCGTACTGGCCGACATACACGTTCTGATTGAGCGGATGCACGCGCAACACTTGCGGCACATAGCCGGTTTCGAGGGTCGCGATAACCTCTGTTCCGCTGATGACCCGCACCGCGCCCAATATCGGTTCAGGTGGATAGCCGTGCGGATTCGATACGTAGACCAACCCCGTGACCGGATGCACGACGAGATGGTTAGGTCGGATCCCGACGTTGTGGATCGTCGTGATGACCTCTGTTCCACTGATGACGTGAACCGCAGCGTTTACGTTGTCACCCACCCACACGTAGCCTGTCTTGGGGTCTACATCGAGTCCACTGAGAACTCCAGAGCGAGGCTTACCGCCAGGCCAGGGCAGCAGCGTCACGAGCCGTGGGCCGTCGAGGATCGCGATGGAACCGCCCTGGTTGACGATGTACACCCAGCCGTTGGGATGCGCCACCCCATAAGCTGTAGCTTCACCATGCGGGCTGGGCATCGGCAGCACGATCAATAGCCGCGGCAAGGCGTCAGGTGCCTGAGCCTGACAACTGGCCAAGGCACCTACCAAACCGAATACCAGCAACACCACCGCCAGCAGTGAGACGACCAGTCGGCGTGTGATTTGTGAGTTCCTCGGCATCATCTGACTCCGGCAGCAGTTCAAGGACGCAACAACAAGGGCAGGTAGGCGCTGCATGTCCGCGGGTAACAGCCGAAGGCCGCCTGCGCTGGTTTGGGTACGAAGTCGCCCTGGTAGAGGCCGAACCACCAATCCACCAGGTTCGGCCGCTCCGGCGGGCAAGTTGCGCCGGGAGCGAGCGCATTCCATGCCGGCGACCAGGCAAACGCTTGCGCGCCGCTGGCGGCCGCGGCTGCCGCACAGTTGATGCACGCGCCGGTGTCGCGATATTGATACCAGAAAATCTTGATGACACCAGGTAGATGGGAAGTCCAGCCCGTTTCTTTGAAGAGGATGTCGAAGCTCTTGGTGAGGTAGCTGGCTTGCGCCCAGCGCGTCACCAGCGCCTCGTTGATCGCGGCGCAGTTCTGCGCGGGCGGTGAGCCAGCCGCGCTGTTCCAGCCCAACTCGGTGGCCCAGATGGTCTTGTAGGCATGTCCATTAGCAGCCAGCTCATCTTGAAACTTTCTGATAATCGTCGGATTTTCATAGTGCATGTAGTCCTGGGGAGTCACCATCAGTCGGCCATCCCAGTAGCGGTATAGAGTGGAAGGATAAGGATGGAGGGCAAAAACATCGTATGCCAGGCTGGTGGTAGAGTCGTAAACCTGAATCAGGTAGTCTCGGGCAAGGGGATCGGCGCTGCCTAAGCCTCCGAAGACGACCCGATCACCAGCATCCTCCGCCCACAGACGCTCAGCCGTTGCACGTAGCAGAGGCGCGTAGTATGCCGGCGGCACGCGGCTGCCGCTGAAATCGGGTTCGTTCCACACCTCCCACGCGCCGATGCGGGTGTCGTAGTAGCGGCTCAACAATGCGGCAACGTCGGTGAAGTGGTCGCGATAATCATCGCTGAGCGGTTGATTGGGCTGCCAATCACTGCGATTCAGGGTCTGTTGATCAAGCAGTCCCAACACGGCGATGCCTTTGGCGCATAGGCCATCGACCAATTCATCGTAGGACTTCAGGTCAATGCGGCTGAAGTGGGGTGTCGGATCACCGGGCGGCGTGACGGCGCGTGGTTCAGCTGCCGCGATGAATTCTAGCCGCACCCATCCCGTGTTGGACTGCTGCATACGGGTCAGACGACCAGTCAGGTCATCTTCCGCAAACGGTGGCAGGTTCAGCCCCTTGCTCACCATGCTGCTACCGGGAACACCGGGAACGACGACGCGCGGGTCAAGATTCTCGCAGTTGGCGCTGGTGGTCGGCATATCATAGCGGTGAATGCTCAGATCATCGAGCCAGGGGCCACCGGCCTGGCCGTAAGCGCCGCTCTGGAAGCTCCACATGATGTACACCGTGCCGGGGTTGGCTTTCGCCAGTTCCGGGTAGTAGATGCGGTAGGTGCTCCAGTCAATCGTGACGATATTGTTGCTGCCGCTCCACTGCAAACCGCGGTAGTTGAGGCCATCGCTGGAGAAGAGTACACCAAATGTGTCGCCAGGATCATACAACTGCAACCACATCTTGAATTCGACCAACACATTGTCGATCCCTACCATGTTGTCCAGCCGACAGATCAGATTCGCCGTTAGATTGTTCGGGTATTGGCTGGGCGCGGGCGCTGGCTGGGGGCCGGCCAAATAGCGTAGCTGCCGCTCCATTTGCGCTGCGTGTCGCGCTCCCACCAGCGTGGCTGACCAGGATCGTAGTTGTCCCAGATGCACGGGCCGCCGTCGAACAGGAAATTGCTCTCGAAATCGGTCGCGTAATACTGGCTCCAGCCACTCGCAGCCTGGGCTGCCTGGATCGTCACGGGCGCTTGGGCGCGTGCCGTGCGATCTATTTGCGCCACGCGCGCCCGCAACTGGTCATCGGCGATGAGTTGCACCGGAACCGGCGCGGGGAGGCCATCCGATTCCGTCGCTGCCCTGGCTGCTGTGGCGGCAGTGGGCGCGTCGGGTGCGAAAAGACGGTCGGCCAAGACATACACTTGGGTGATCGGCCGTGATGCGGTAATGGGTGGGGTCGGGGTGGGCGTGGCTGCGGGGCGCGGCGTCCGATCGCACTGCGGGTTGTCGAACCGAACCGTGAAGGTGAGCTCGTCGCCGCCGGCCTTGACCTGAACTGACATAGGTGCGGCAGGGTCAAAGCCGGTCACCGTCAAAGCGAAGGTCTCACGCGCCCCTTGACTGTAACCGGCAAACTGAGGCTCGAACTTGATGCTGGGAAAACCTGGCTTGCCGTGCTCATTGGTCCACTCGATGCGATAGTCCCCCAGTACGCCTGCAACCTGACTGCCATCGGCGGGCGTCAGTCGGGTCCAGTTGCCTGTGCCAAAGGCAACGTAGCTCACATCGTGGCGGCCGTTGGCTGTGAGCTGATAGCTCAGAGTCGTCGCACCGTTGGCGCGTGTGGAGAAGCCCAGGAAACCCAGAACATAGCCATCTTGTGCCAGGGTCAGACAAGGGGTGGATGGCGACGGCAGCGGTGACTGGAAGAACTGGCTCGCCAGGGTTGGGGACTGATGCGATACGGCTATCCACAGCGCGGTTGCGCCGACGAGCAAAAGAACAGCCGCTCTCGAGGTAAGGTGGAAGACGGTTTGCCTGTTTGTGTTCATCGTGACCTCCTTGGTTGTGGCGATAGGGCCTAACGGTTGGCTTCACCCGCCAGGCGGGTTTGCAGCATGCCCCACTGCGCAGAGCAACCTCAACAACAAAACCAGCCT
>CAKZOB010000041.1 GCA_937135955.1 uncultured Anaerolineales bacterium
TGAGGTCAACCAGAAGATCACACCTGAGTTTACTTCTGCCCATGGTTCTGCTGGCCGGTTTTGGTGCAATTACGCTGAGGGAGAATGGCGCGCGCGGCTTGCTGCGCTATACTTCGCGACATGAACACGCGCCGAACTCTTGCTCTTGTTCTCAACGGGGTGCTGACCCTGATTGCTACGTTGCTGGTCGCCTGCGGCCCGGTGACCGATGTCATCGGCGAGCGCGAAGCGCCGACCGTCACCCGTCCCCCCTTGCTGACGGCTACCCCTGGTGGTCGTCTGTCGGTGTGGCTGGTGACGCCCACCGGTCAATTCGCCGTCCCGACCACGCCCGCGCCAGGGGGGAGCGCGCCGGGCAATCCTGTAGGACCGAACGCCACCGCTACTGCCGCCGTCGCCACCATTCAGGCGGCCACGCAAACCGCCGCTGCGCCGCCTCCCGCGCCCTACTATCAGCCGAATCAGTGTCCACAGCCCGGCGCACCCGTCCCGCCCGCGCGTCCAGAGAGCTTCAACGACTACAGCGTGGCTATTGGGCGCTTCCTGTCGGCGGGGGGCGCGCCCACCGTGCTCGAAGCGACTCTGCGCGACTGGGGCGCGCTCACGGATAAGGGCGGCGTCGTGCAGGCGGACACCGATCTGACAGGCGACGGCATCCCCGAAGTGATCGTCACGCTCTACAACCCGGCCACCTACAACCCAGAAGCGCCGCTCAATGCCGGGCAGTTGCTGGTCTTCGGCTGCGACGCGGGCGGCTATCGCCTGCTCTATCAGACGGTCTTCAACCCGGCCATTGCCCTGCCGGAACTGGTGCGCGTGGGCGATATGAACACCGATGTCAAGGCTGAACTGGTCTTCTTCACCGAGACCTGCAGCGGTTCAGCCTGCTTCAAGGAAGCCAAAATTCTGAGCTGGAACGCCATCGTCGGTGTGTTCGAGGAGCTGAACAACGGGCAGATCGTCGCTATCAACGGGCGTGTGAGCGTGCTGGACGTGGACGGCGACGGGGTGCTGGAACTGACCGCTGCCATCAACCCGCCTGGCACGGCAGCGACCGGCCCACAGCGCAGCGTGGTAGATACGTGGGACTGGAATGGCCAGGACTACGTGCTGGCGCTGCGCGAAGAGGTGCCCGGCGCGCGCTATCGCATTCACGCCATCTACGACGCCGATGATCTCTTGCGCCAGGGACAATGGCGTCCGGCTATCCTGGCCTATGACGAAGCGCGCAAGAACAGTTCGTTGCTGGCCTGGAATGTTGCCGGAGAAACCGAAGCGCTGCGGGCCTATGCTGCCTTCCGCATTATGATCACCTATGCCCGGCTGGGCAACGCCCGCGCTGAGACCTGGTTCAACGTGTTGATGGGCGAGAATCCGCCCGGCACCCCTGGCTATGGCTTTGCGCAGATGGGGCAGGCGTTCATGGACAATTTCCGGGCCACCGGCGACGCACGCGCCGCCTGCGCAGCCGCTATCGCCAGCGGAGCCAACGTGCTGGGCGTGCTCAACAGTTACGGCTACAGCAACCGCGCCTATACCCTCAACGACGTGTGCCCCTTCTGAGACGGGTGTGGCACGAGCTATCAGCCGTCAGTTATCGGCGACAGCCTGCCTGTTGCTGATGACAGGTCAGGGCGAGCAATGATGAGGGACGATGTCGGTCGGCATCGTCCGCTGGCCACTGAGCAATCATAACGGCAGAGTACAACTCCCTGTGGCTGAAGTTCGCACCCCACCCCTGGGACACTGGCAGGATGCGCCCGGGTTTGCGGACAAGAGACCGTCGGGTGAGCAGGTCGGGCAAAAATCAGGGAATCTCGATGACAATCTTGCCGAAGTGCTGTCCGGCTTCGAGCAGGCGATGGCCCTGATGAATTTCGCTGAGTGGCAACACTGTATCCACAACCGGCAACAGACGCCCTTCCTCGGCCAGCTTCAGGGCGGCGGCCAGGTCTTGATAGGTGCCGCCGTTGGAGCCGAGGATTCTCAGTTGGCGGTGATAGACTTGGGTGATGTCCAGCGTGAAGGTCGTGCCCGAATGCGAGCCACAGGGCACCAGGCGGCCCCCGCGAGCCAGCGCACGCAGCGACTGCGCCCAGGTTGCGCCGCCGACGTTATCCTGCACCAGGTCAACCCCGCGCCCGCCGGTAGCTTCCAGGACTCCCTGCACCCAGTCCTGCTCGCGATAGTTGAACACCTGCTGTGCACCGAGCGCCGCTGCTCGCGCCGCTTTTTCGGGTGATGAGGTCGTGGCGAAGACCTGTGCTCCGGCCAGGCGGGCGATCTGAATGCCCATCGAGGCGACACCGCCGCCTGCGCCCAGGATCAGGACACGCTCGCCGGCGCGAAGCTGTCCCACAGTGATGAGCATGTGCCAGGCGGTCATGGCAACCACCGGCAGCGCCGCCGCCTCCACGAAAGTCAGGCGGGACGGCTTGCCCAACAGATTGCGCGCCGGAACGACCGTATATTCCGCCAGCCCGCCGTTGACATGTTCGCCGATGATGCGATGATGCGGGCAGATGGTCGGCTCACCGCGGCGGCAGTATTCGCATTCCCCGCAGGTCAGCAGCGGATAGACCACTACTTCGTCGCCTACCTGCCAGCCGCTCATCTCGTCGCCAAGGGCATCCACCACGCCGCAGATATCGCCTCCGCCGATCAGCGGCAGGGGCACTGCGCCGAATTTCGGCCCCTGGCGTATGCCCACGTCCAGCCAGTTGAGGGCACAGGCTCGCACTCGCAGGCGCACTTCGCCCCGGCCAGGTTGGGGAATGGGCACCTGTTGCAGCGCAATGGCGTCCAGGTCGCCGTGCCGTTGCAATACTGCCGCGGTCATCGTGCTCATGAAAGGCTCTCCTCCATTGGTTCGGGCAGACGGGGCGAAGCGGCATGTTCCCCATACAGATGACACAAGACCTGATGCTGTTCGCTGACTTTGATCGCCGGCGGGAAGACGTTGCGGCAGACTTCCATCGCCTCGGGGCAGCGCTCCACAAACGGGCAACCAATCGCCTGCTGCGTGGGGCGCGGTACCCCCTCACGGATGCGCAGAGGCGGGTTGGGCAGGGCTGGGTCGGGGACGGGCACGGCTGAGATCAGGGCCTGGGTGTAGGGGTGGCGCGGCTGACTGATGATGTCTTGAGACGGGCCGATCTCCACGACGTGGCCCAGGTACATGATGGCGATGCGGTCGCAGGTATACTGCAGCAGAGACAGATCGTGCGAGATGTATACCGTTGTCAGGCCCAGTTCACGGGCCAACCCTTTCATGGTGTTGAGGATGCCCGCGCGCACCGACACATCCAGCATCGAGACCGGCTCGTCGGCGATCAACAGATCAGGGCGGAGCACCAGCGCCCGCGCCAGCACCACCCGTTGGAGTTGCCCGCCGGAGAGCTGATGGGGATATTTGTCCAGAAACGCTTCTGCCGGGCGCAGGTTGACGTATTCGAGCGTCTCGATGATGCGCGCCCGGCGCTGTGCCTTATCACGCCAGCCGTGAATGATCAACGGCTCGGCCAACGAGCGATAGAGGGTGAAACGCGGGTTGAGCGCTTCGAACGGGTTTTGGAACATTAACTGCACCCGTCGGCGAAACTCGCGCAATTGCCGGCGCGACAGCCCCGCCGTATCCTGTCCGTCGAAAATGATCTGCCCGGCGCTTGGCTCCAGCAATTTGACCAGCAACTTGCCCGTTGTGGTCTTGCCGCAGCCAGACTCGCCCGCCAGGCCCAGGCTTTCGCCGCGCTGCAGGTTGAACGAGACATGATTGACGGCGTACACAGTCTGCGGTTTCTGTCCGCGCAACAATCCGGCCAAGCCGCCGCCAATGTGATAGCGCTTGGATAGTTCGCGCACCTCGACCAGCGGTTGGGCCGCGGCGACCTGAGCGGTGGGCAGCGTCTTCACCTCTCTGTCATGATGGTTGCCGGAGAAATGTCGGCCATTGCCGTTGGCGGATTGACGCGCGGCCTGCGTCTTCAGCCAGACCTGCGGGTCACCTGCCTGCTGGCGCAGGCTGTCCATTTCTTCCGCGCGCAGGCACGCCGCCCAATGCTGAGGCGCGATCTCCTCGAGCGCAGGGGACTGTTGATGGCAGCGCGGCTCGGCAAAGGGGCAGCGCTCGGCAAAACGGCACGCCTGGGGCGGGTGATGCAAATCGGGCGGGTAGCCCTCGATGGAGATCAGGTAGTCTTTGGGCCGGACCAGATGAGGGAAAGCGTGTTGCAGGCCCAGACTGTAAGGATGCCCCGGCGCGTTAAAAAATTGCTCGGCGGAAGAGCGCTCGACAATTTGCCCGGCATACATCACTGCCACCGAGTCGCAGAGCTGAGCCACCACCGAGATATCGTGGGTGATCAGCAGAATGGTCAGGTTGAGTTCGTGCTCAAGCTGACGCAGCACTTCCAATACCTGGAACTGTACGATCACGTCCAGGGCAGTCACCGGTTCGTCGGCAATGAGCAGGCTTGGTTGCAGGGCCAGGGCCATGGCGATGACCGCACGTTGCTTCATCCCGCCTGAGAACTCGTGCGGATAGTGTTCCAGCCGCTCGGTGCCCAGCCCCACCATCTCGAAGAGTTCGACAGCGCGCCGCCGGGCAGCCGCGCGATCGAGTTTGCCGCGCACGGTGAGCAACTCTTCGAGCTGACGACCCACGCGCTGCACAGGGTTCAGGGAGTCCATCGAGGCCTGCGGGATCATGGCGATCTCGCGCCAGCGGAGTTGACGCATCTCGCGCTCGGAGAGTGTCAGCAAGTCGCGCCCTTTGAAGAGAATCTGGCCCGCGGTGATCTTGCCGTTGCGAGGCAGTACACGAATCAGGGCGCGTAGCAGCGTAGTCTTGCCACACCCGGACTCGCCGATGATGCCTAGGTGTTGGGCCTGATGCATTTCGAGCGCAACCCGATCAACTGCCTGCACAGTGCCCTGCTGGGTGCGGTAGATCACGCTTAAATCGCGAATCTCTAGCAGCGTCATGAGGCCAATCCTTCCCGGCGGTGATCCTGGACGTGCACACCATCCCCCGCCCTACTGACGGCGCAGGCGTGGGAAGAGAATCTCTTCGTAACCGCGGCCAATGAAGAAGCCTGCCATCACCGTGAGCATGATGCAGACGCCCGGCGGGATGAACCAGTAGAAAGCTCCCCGCGACAACGCCTGCGAAAGGAAAGCATCCTGCAACATGTAGCCCCAGCTAACCACATTCGGATCGCCGAAGCCCAGAAAGCTGACGCTGGCTTCGGTGAGAATCGCCCAGCCAATGGCCAGCGAGCCATAAAGGAAGGTGAGCGGTAGAATGCTGGGGGCAATGTACAGAAAGACGATGCGCAAGTGGCCCGCCCCCGATACTTTGGCGGCGCTGACGAAAGCCTGCTCGCGGATGACCAGCACCTGGGCGCGGATGACGCGGCTGCTATCGCGCCACAGCAGGGCGGCCATGGCCAGCACCACATTCCAGATGCTGGGGTCGAGAAAGGCCGAGAGCACAATGATGAAAGGCAGAAAGGGGATGCCGAAGGCGACATCGGCCAGGCGCATGAGCAACGCATCTACCCAGCCGCCGAAGTAACCGGCGAGCAACCCCACCAGAGTGCCAATCATCGAGACGGCGATTGCCGCGGAGAAACCCACCAGCAACGCCGGACGCGCCCCATACACCAACTGAGAGAAAATGTCGCGCCCCAGATTGGTCGTGCCCAGGATGAATTGATCGGACGGCTTCTTGTTGGAAAGCCAGATGCCCTCCTGCTCGATCACCTCCGTCGGCCCATAGGGTGCGATCAGCGGGGCGAAGATGGCCACCACCACAAAGAACAGCAGAATGATCAGGCCCAGCAGCGCCAGAAAGTCGCGCTGAAAGACCTCAAAGTTAGTGCGCAGGAACTGCCCCAGCCATGATCCGCGCGGACCGCCCGCAGGGGCGACAAGCACCGCTGGCAGGTCTAGCTTGCTCCCCGTTTCCACGGCTTCCTCCTCTGAACGACCCACTCAAGAGATGCGTGCCTGCTCGGAAGCTCCCACACGCGGATCGAGCAGCCCATAGAGCACATCGGCCACGAAATTGAGCACCACGATGATCAGCGCGATCATGAAGAATGCGCCCTGCACCACCGGATAGTCGGAGGCGGAGACGGCGCGCACCAGCAGACGACCAATGCCCGGCCAGCCGAAGACGTTCTCCACCACCACATCGCCTCCGATGGAATAACCGATCCCCAGAGTCAGCGCGGTGAGAACAGGCAACAGGGCATTGCGCGCTGCGTGACGTAGCATCAGCCGCCAGCGCGAATAGCCGATCAGGCGGCCCATGGTGATGAAATCCTGATCCAGAATTTCCAACATGCTGGAGCGCATCAGCAGCAGGGGCAGCCCGTGCAGATAGAAGGCCAAAGTGGCAGTGGGGAGAATCATATGCTCCCAGAAGTCCTTGGAAGTGAGCTTTTCCAGTTCGCTTTTGTAGATGGTGCCCGGCGAACTGGTGCCCGAAGAGGGCAGCCAGCGCAGTTCGAAGGCGAACACAGCCAGCAGGAACATCCCCACCCAGAATTCGGGCGCGGCGCGGGTCATCAGGGTGACGGTGATGCCCGCCTGCTCCAGGAAGCGTCCCCGTATAGAGGCCAGGACAATGCCCCCGATCACGCCAATAACATAGGCCACGAACAACGAGGCGAAGCTGAGGTAAAGCGTGTTGGGCAGCATTTCGAGCACGAGTTCGGCGACTGACTTGCTGTAGAAGAAGGAGTCGCCCAGGTCGCCCTTGACCAGGTTCGCCAGATAGATCACGTATTGCTCGTGCAAGGGTTTGTCCAGCCCAAAGCGCGCCCGCAGGGCCTGTTCCTGTTCCTCGGTGAACGAAGGATCAATGAACGCAACCGTTGGGTCGCCAGGAGCCAGGCGGAACAGAAAGAACAGGATGGTGGCAATGGCCCACAACACCAGCAGGCTTTGCAGCAGCCGGCTGCCGATATAGAGCATGATCCCTCGCCGCACGGGTCACCTCCTCCTGGGCGAGGGGGAAGGAGCGCCGTCCGCCCCCTCCCCCGTCCCTTGCTGTGCGATGCCGGGCTATTCCGCCGGGTAGAGCAAGCGCCCGTCGCTGTCCCAGCTATAACCGGCATCGGCCAGCAACTGCCGTGCCGCCTCGATGTTGTACTCGTACTGCGGCAGGTTCGGGTTGTGCCAGTAGTCAATCGCTATCGAGACGTAAGAGTCCGCTGGCACGGCGAACCCCTTGTAGATATTGGCGATGATCGCGTCGCGCGGCAGGGCATGTGCCACAGCGCGGCGCAGCACGGGGTCGTCGAACGGTTCGACGCGCAGGTTGAACGCAAAGAAGCGGAAGCCGAGGTCTGGGCTGGCGAACAGCTCGATATCGGGGTCGGAGTCGGCCACCTGCTTCAGAATCTCGGCGTCACCTTCCCATTCGCGCAGGAAATTCAACTCGCCGGTTTGAATCTGCCCCAGCGCCGATTCCTGGGTGGGGATGATGCGCAGAATCCACTTTTCGGCCTTGGGCGGCTGGAAGTGATCGGGATTGGCCTCCAGGATCACCGACTCGCCGGGTTGCCAGGCCACGAAGCGGAAGGGGCCGGAGCCGATGGGCACTTCTTCCTGATAGCTCTCGGCGTTGGCGTCGCTACCGGCCAGATCGGCCAAGATCGGTTCCCAGATGTGCTTGGGGATCAGGTTGAGCTTGGCCAGCGAAGCGGTCTCAAAGGCCGACCAGGGCTTGTTGAGGGTGAAGCGCAAAGTGCGCTCGTCCAGAATGTCAATGCTCTCGATGGCGGCAACGAACTTGGCATACATGGGCACTTCGCCGGACTTGGGCGCTTCGAAGGAGAACTTGACATCCTCTACCGTCACGGGCTGACCGTCGTGCCACTTCATGCCTTCGCGCAGCGTCACCAGCACATGCAGGTTATCTTCCCACACCACGGACTCCGCCGCCCAGGGCTTGGGCAGGCCGTCTGGCCCGATGCGCATCAGGCGATCCCAGATCAGCTCGGTGATGCGCGAGTCGGCATCGCCAGAGATGTACAGGGGGTTGATGGCCTGAATCTGGTCGCCCGTGTTGGTGATGATGGACTTCTGGCCGCCCAGCGGCGTCAGCCCGATCCACGTCCAGAAGTTCTGGATACCGATACCCTGGGCGTCCACGACCGAGTTTCTGTCCCAGACGTCCGTGCGCACCAACTGCGGCAGGCTCGGATGGGCGACGTAGATATAGGGCACGTCGCGGGCGATGATCTCCTGCGCCTTGAAGATCAGTTCGCGGCGCTTTTCGGGATCGGTCTCGGCACGCTGTGCGTCAGCCAGTTCGTCGTACTCTGGATTGATGTAGCCAACGAAGTTGTAGCCAGACTCGGCTGTATCCGAATGGAACAGGTTGACCACGAACTCATCGGGGTCCATACGTTCCGGGCGGGCAACCATGCGCCAGGCGGTCAGTTGCCAGTTGGTGCGCTCGTACCACACCAGATCGGCCTGCTGTTCCCAGGGCATGGCGCGGTGCTCTACGTCCAGGCCCAGTTTGCGCATGTTTTCGACCAGCAGGCGTGCCGACTCGAACTCGATCGGGTCTGCGCCCTGCACGTTGGAGAGCACCACTACCTTGGGCACGGGTTGACCGCCTTGCTGAGCCACTACCCCGCTGGTTGCCAGGGCCGAGAGGATCAGCACGACAGCCAAGAGAAAAGAGAGTCGTTTGAGCTTCATTGTTTTCCTCCTGCTATGACTGACCTGCCACCATGAACGATTGAATAGATGCGGTACGACCACTGTCCCTCCCTCCTTTGCTTCAACTGACCAGGCCTAAGGCAAGGTATGGAAGCGATCCAGGATGTAGACCAGGTGAGCAATTCCCTGGTAGAAGTCGTCCACGCGGATGTTTTCGTTGGGGGCGTGATTGCGCGAACTGGCATTGCCGACACCCACCGACACCGCAGGGATGCCAAAACGCTGACACAGGTCATACATGGGGCCGCTGCCAGGAATAAGCGGATAGATCACCGGCTCGTGGCCGTATGTCTCGCGTACGCCCTGGATGACCAGTTGGGCAAAAGGATGATTGGCAGCCGTGCGGGCCGGATGCAACGCTGCTGACAGCTTGATGTCAATGTCAGCGAAGCCCTGGGCTGCCAGGTATGCTTTGAGCTGATCGAACAGCTTATGTGGGTTCTGATTGGGCACCAGCCGAAAGTCAATCTTGCAACGCGCCTGGTGTGGCAGCACGGTCTTGAGACCTTCGCCGGTGTAGCCGGTCTCTAAGCCGCAGATGTTGCAGGTGGGTTGAAAGACGTATTTTTCGCGCAGCGGCGGGCCGGTCAGGTTGTTGATGAAGGCGCGCAAACCGAGTTGTTGGCGGCGCGCGTCCTCGTCGAAGGGCATATGCGCCAGCGCTTCCAGGTCGGCGGGCGAGGGCGGCAACACGTCGTCGTAGAAGCCAGGGATCAGCACGCGATCCTGATCATCTTTGAGGGTGTTCAAGGCGCGCACCAGGTGCCAGGCCGCGCTGGGCACAATGGCCGCCCACATCGAGTGCAGATCAACGTTGGCTTGCTGAGCCGTCAATTCGACATAGAGGATGCCCTTCAGCCCCAGGTAGACTTCGCGGTGCCCTTCGACATCGCTGTAACCGGCTTCCCAGATGCAACCGTCGGCCTGGATCAGGTCCTGGTGTTGCTCGGCGAACGCAGCCAGGTTGGGGCTGCCGATCTCCTCTTCGCCCTCGAAGATGAACTTCACATTGACGGGCAGCCTGCCCCGCGCGCGCAGATAGGCATCTACCGCGGCCAGCCGGGCGACCAGATTGCCTTTGTTGTCGGCCACGCCGCGGGCATAGAAGACGCCATCGCGGATGGTCGGCTTGAACGGGTCAGAGAGCCACTCGGCGAGCGGTTCGGGGGGCTGCACGTCGTAGTGATTGTAGAACGAGAGGGTCTTGTGCCCCGCGCCGCCCACTTCGCCATAGACGACCGGATAGCCAGCCGTCGGAATCTGGCGCGCGCTGGCCCCTATGTCCGTCAGCAGGCGCTCGACCAGACGCGCGGTCTCGTCCATGCCCACATTCTGCGCCGCGATGGAAGGTTGCTGGCAAAGCTGCACCAGCCAGTCCAGGTAGACAGCGCGCCGTTCTTCGACTACCTGCAGGATGTCGTCCATCGCTGACCTCTACAAGAGATGCTTTTCCGAAGGCGGCCAGACGCACACCCCGCCCTGATAGACGGCCTCTACCGCGCGCACATGGCTGATGTGCTCTACAGGGTTGGCGGAGAGCAGCACGAAATCGGCCAGCTTGCCCGGCTCCAGCGTGCCCAGCTCGTTTTCCCAGCGCAGGATGCGCGCGTTGTTGCGGGTGACGATGGTCAGCGCTTCCAGAGGCGAAAAGCCGTGATCAACCAGCAGTTCCAGTTCCCTGGCCATGCTGAAGTTATGTGGGGCCAGGGGGTTGCCGCCCGCATCGGAACCAGCGCCAATGAACACGCCCTTCGCCCGCGCGATCTGCACCGACTCGCGCATGCGCGCGCTCAGCGTACCAAGCACGCTCTCCAGCCGTCTGGCTTCGGCCTGCGCCGCCGGAGGCACATCGGTCAGATCGGGGTTGGCGACGCCCAGCGTCAGCACCAGAGCGGTGCCGCGCTCGACCATCATCTGCGCTGTCTCTTCGTCCAGGTATGTCCCATGCTCGATCGAGTCGATCCCTGCCAGCACCGAGTTCTTGATCCCGCCGGTGCCATGACAGTGTGTGGCAGTGGTACGCCCCAGCGCATGAGCGGCCTGCACCGCCGCGGCCAGCTCTTCGACGGTGAACTGACTGGCCATCACGTCCTGGCCGGGGGTGGCCGCTCCGCCGGTGGCCATCAGCTTGACGTTGTCTGCGCCAGCCTTGATTTGCTCGCGGGCGGCCTTGCGCACCTCGTCCGGCCCGTCTGCTTCGCGGGCGATGAAGTAGCCGTGTCCGCCCGTCATGGCGATCACTTTGCCCGATGTGCGCATCCGCGGCCCGGCGATAAAACCAGCGTTGATCGCCTTGCGCAGCGCCATTTCGACGTAGTCGTGCCCGCCGATGTCGCGCACAGTCGTCGTGCCAGAGGCCAGGATACGCCGCAGCGTCTTGACCGCTTCCAGCACGATCAGATCGCGGTCGCGTTTGACCAGCTCCAACACACTTTCGCGCCCATTCCAACAGACGTGCACGTGCGCGTCAATCAGGCCGGGGATGATGGTCCGCCCGGACACATCCTGGTCAGGCACCTGACGGGCCTCAGCAGGCAGCGCAGCAAGCGGGCCAGCCCAGGCAATGCGTCCGTCCCGCACCCACAGCGCCGCATCGGGGAGGGGGTCTCGCCCTGTGCCGTCAATCAGGGTGGCATGAGTGAGCAGGTACTCCATGGCGTTTCCCTCTCAGGCGTGCAACAGCTCGGCTGCCGATTTGACTTTGCCCATCGCCAGCTTGGGCGGCACATGATAGGCGCGGCGCGAATGCGTCAGGCCAGCGCCCACCAGCATCTCGGCGAACTTGAGCGACACCCGTGCCGGATTGAGGAAGGGCACGCCCAACTGTTGCCCGGCGGCTTCGGCGATTTCCAGGAAGCCCATGCTCATGCAGCCTACGATGAGCACGTCGGCGCGGTCTTGCTCGATGGCCCGCCGCCCCTGTTCCACGGTGGCGCGGATGGTGCGCTCGCGGTCGTGATGCAGTTCCAGCACCGGGATGCCCACCACTCGCACGCTGGCCAGCTTTTCGCCCACCCCCACGTTGCGCATCTGCCGCTCGGTGGGGGCGATCACGCTTTCGGTGATGGTGATGATCGAGAAGCGGTGTCCCAGCGACGCCGCAATCAGAGCGGTCGCCTCGCCAGGGCCGATGACGGGGATGGAGACCAGTTCGCGCAGGGCATCGAGGCCGGGGTCGCCGTAGCAGCCCAGGATGATCGCCTCCCATCCCTCCTGTTCGAGTTCGACAGCGCGCTGCGCGGTGGCCGGGATCGAGAGGTATTCCTCATACATGCTCTCGATGGAAGCTGGGCCTTGCGGCACGTCCTCAATGCCCACTTCAACACCAGGGGCCGCATATTTCTTGAGCAAAGCGCCCCGCCGCGCCAATTCGGCTTGCCCTTCTGGGGAGCGCCCCATCGGGCCAGGCACCAGATAGACGATCTTCATCTCTGCCTCTCCTCAACCTGCCACGACCGATTGCCCATCGCCCCCGTCCACGAGCGCAAAACAGGGCACGGGCTTGTTGTCAGACCCCCATGTGTGCCAGCGCGCGTTGTGCGGCCTGTGTGGCGCACTCAAACGCCCAGGTGACGCGATTGATCCCGCGCACCAGGTGCGTGCGGATGACCCGCCGCTGATGCCCTGTAGCCTGGGCCAGCATAGTGGCCGGCTCCAAATCGGGCAGGGGCGGTATCTTGACAGCCGGCTCGGTACGGAAGCGCCCCTGACGGGTGAAGTTAATCGGGATCAATTCGCGCCCCAGTTCCAGGATGGCGTCGTTGAAGGCGCGCACTGCCGGGTCGGTCACGCTTCGTCCGTTCAGGCCAGCCGCCCGTTCATAGAGGGTGTCCAGCGTGGTACGCAACTCGTCCAGCGCCTGGAAGGCTGGGTTGAAATCCACTTCGCCCTGTGCGGCAGCGGCGTATGTGGTGAGCGTTTCGTGGAACTCCGCCCCCAGCTTGCGAAAGTCAAAGGGGTGCAGGGGGTTATTGAGCACGCGCTGCAGGGTAGCCACGTAGACGCGCAGATCGCGCATGAGGTTGTCTTTGTCGGCGATCTCCAGCGTGTCGTTTTCAGTATGCCAGGCGATGTTGCCTCCGCAGCCGCCCACCGGATAGTAGTCCTTTTCCTTGAGCAACTCTTTGGGCATGGTGGAGAGCAGCATGAAGAAACCGGAGATGCCGATGTTGTTGAACGAATAGTCGCCAGCCTGGTGCGGACGCTCGCCCTGGGCCTGTTTGCCAGTGACTTCCTGGATAGCCTGCACGCAGAAGTCCTCGGTCTCCTTCATCCACGACACGTCGTAGTATTCGGTGGCCCAACGGCACCCCGGCGAGTCAATGTTCACCTGAGCCACGCAGTTGCGGGCCAGTTCCAGGCCGAAGGTGTCGGCGAACCAAGTCGAACCGGCGTAACGGCCCGTCGAGTGTCCCGGCCACCAGGCGATCTTGAGACTGCGCGCTAGCCGGTCGCGGTGTTTGTAGAACACGCGGGCGAGTTCTAGCAGGGTGGCGTTACCCACTGCATTGTCGCCGATGCCCACATCCCAGGAGTCATAGTGCCCGTGCACCAGCACGAAACGCTCCGGTTCTTGCTGACCGGTGATCTCGGCCACCACCAGCGGGCAGGGGAACCACCCTTCTTTCAACTCGGTGAACAGGGTGACTTCGAGCTTTCCGGCTGCCTGCAATTGCTGCAACAGTGCTTCACCATCGGGGCGGTTGATGGAGATCACCGGCGTGCGCGGCTGCCGGTGCGCGTTGTCCAGGTCGGGCGCGCCCCAGATGGTGGTGCAGATGCCCCAGTGAATGTCTACGCCAGGGTTGATGTAAATCTGCCCGATCGCGCCCAGTTGCTCAAAAGCGCGCACCGGCGCAGGCCCGCCGAAACCGTCCACGATCACGATTTTGCCCTTCACGTCCACGTCAACGGCGGGCGTGATGTCGAACAGGTCAACACTGCGCGGAGAATACAGGCTGGGAATCGCCACCAGTTCGCCGGTGAGGCCCTGCGAGCCGGTGTTGGCCGAAAAGGCCGGACTCTTGGCGCGGATGGTCTTGTCGCCCACTTGCAGCGAAGACTTGACCGGCACGCTGAGGAATAGCTCCGGCTCGTAGACCTTGTGTGGGATGCCGAACTCGCTGAGCCGGTCGGCGATGTAGCGGGCGGCTTTGCGCTCGTCTTCGCTGCCGGATTCGCGCACCAGCGTGGCAAAGTGCTCGATCAAAGCCCAGGGCACATCGAGCGAAAGCTCTTTCAAAAGAGACTCTTCCAACGTGGCCTCAGCGGCCTGATAAAGCGTCATGGTACAGCCAACCTCCTGTGAGTGGAGTAGGCACCCCCTCAAGCAGGCTGTCCGGGCAGGATGCCGACCGGCACGCAGTAGCCTAGCGCCTGCGAAATCTCCAGGGCTGCCTCCTGAACCAGTTGGATATAGCGCTGAATGCATTCCTCGGTGAAGCGATGGGAGGGACCGGCTATCGAAATGGCGGCGATAACCTTCCCCTGCGCGTCGCGGATGGGAGCTGCGATCGAGTGCGCACCTATGTCCAGTTCATCGGCGATCACGGCGTAGCCCTGCTGACGAATGAGGGCGAGCGACGCTTCCAGTTTTTGCGGGTCGATCGCCACCCCCGCCATCCCCGGATCGCGTTGGAAGTGCTCGATCAGGGTGCGGCGCTGGGCTTCGGGCAGGTGAGCGAGCAGCACCTTGGGCACACCCCCGCTGTGAAGAGGAGCGCGCCGCCCCACCTGGGCAAACAGCCGGATGGACTGAGGCGATTCGCGGGCTTCTACACACAGTGCCTCGCGGCCACTGATCACGCCCACAAAGATGCTCTCGCCGGTTTCGGCCACCAGCCAGTCCAGCGTACGCTGGCACGCTGTGATCAGGCTGGTCTGACTGCGCACGTGCTGGGCCAGTTCCAGCAACCCCAACCCCAGCCGATAGTGCCCCTGCTCGTCGCGCTCGACCAGGTGATGCTTTTCCAGCGTGTAGAGGATGCGGAAGACCTTGTTCTTCACAAAGCCAGAGGCCGCCGTGATCTCGGCCAGGGTCATACTTTCGCGGCGGCTTTGCAGCACTCTCAGAATACTGATGGCATCTTCCAGGACAGCGACGGTGTAGTCAACCAATGTGCTTCTCCGAGATCGTTTTACTCTATATAACGGCGTTATAGAAATATCGAACTGATCGTACAATAATTTTCGAGGTATTGCCTATGTGACAAATGCACAAATCAGCGAAGCCGCCAGGAAGGGACGCGGCCCCTGGCTTGCATGAGACCTGAGGCAAGCTTTCGTTGCGAGGACATGGGGCAGGTCGAGCCATAGCAAACGCCAGGGTAATAGCATCAAAATCAGCCAGCAGAGCCATGGGCAGAAGTAAGCTCAGGTGTGATCTGCTGGTTGACCTCACCCCCGCTCGGCGCTGACGCGCCTCGCGCCCCCTCCGCGTCGGAGAGGGGGCAAGCCGAGCGAAGCGAGGCTGGGGGTGAGGTAAAACGGCAAGCGGTTTGATGCGATCCCCCTGTAGCAAACGCCATATGGCGAGCGCCCGACTAAGGGGTATCTTCACGGTCAATGGGGACGAACCGGGGCTGGAGGCGAGGTCAGACGGCGCGCGCGTTTCTGGCGCTCAGGTGTTGCCCTTCTGCCGGGCATATCAGCACAGCCTGAAACAAATCGTAGGGGCATATTGCCATACGCCCCTACGATTTTTCTACCGCACTGGCAATCGATCTACTGCGGCGGGTAGCCGGTAGACGGCAGCAGACTCACCCCCGCGACCGTCGCCTGCGCCCGCTCCAGGATGACGGTGCCACCCTGTCCATCGGGCACGGGGATGATCGCCTCGTTGACGAACTGCCCATCAGACGGGCTGCTGATTACCGTCGTGACGATCTGCATCTGCACGGTCTCGCCGGGGCCAATGCTGTCTATGGTGAAGGTCACCGTCTGGCCGGAGATGCTCACCGTGCCCCTGGAGGTGGTGGCGCTGTCAATGCGCAGGGCAGCGGGCAGCGTGTCCACGACCGGGATATTGGTGGCTGTGCCTGTGCCGGTGTTGGTCAACAGGATCGTCCAGGTGATCTGCTCACCGGGCAGGCCGATGCCGCCAGGTTGCAACACGCCGACCTTGCTCAGGGCGGGGTCGAACAGGCTGAGCGCCGCTCCACCCGCTGCGCCTCCGCCGCCCGGCCCACCGACCAGGATATCCACCGACGCGGTGTTGTCGGCGGGGTTGGCGTCCACGCCCACGCTGCCGGTGATGGTGGCCGTGTTGGTGATGGTCTGGCCGTCCGTGCCCGTCACCGGATAGGCGACGATCTCCAGGGTGGCCGAGCCGCCCGGCGGCAGGATGCCGACTGCCCATTCGCCGCTGATCTCGCTATAGCTACCCTGGCTGGCACTATGCGACACATACTGCAGGTCGGCGGGCAACAGGTCTTCGACGATGGCCGACACTTGCTGGTTGAGGTCGTTGTTGGTGGCGGTGATGGTGAAGACGACTGGCTCCAGTTCCTCCGGGTACGGATTGTCTACCGTCTTGGTCACGCCCACATCGTAGGAGACATTAGCCTGCAGGCAGACCGTTTCGGCGCGCAGGCTGGGCACGTTGTGATGGTGCAGCAGCAACACACATGGCGGGTTCGGCCCCACGTAGACCGACCAGTCGTAGCGCACAGGCACAGATGGCCCGACACTATCGAGCCAGACCGGCGCACCAGGATAGTCGTTCGCGCCGTCGGTGGAGAAGTCCACGCCCTGGGCCAGCATGTTGTAGGTCATCAGGTCGCTGACGTCTACCAGCGTGCCATCGAGGTACCAGCTTGCCACCCAAAAGTCGAAGGTGGCATCGCTATCGTCCAGGCCCAGCAGCCCCGCCCAGGTGCCCATGAACAGCACGCTGTTCTGGAAGGGCACCGTGTCGTAGACATCTGCCTCGATATCGTTCACGACGTCTCCATACCAGCTCGACTCGTTCGCACCGAGGTCATCCACGATGACGATGAAGACATCGTTCGAAGCGCCGAAGAAGGGATTGCCCAGGTTCCAGTTCCACAGGCGGTAGTCGGGGTTGCCGTCCTGATCTGCGTCAATGTAGACCTCGAACCACACTTCTTCGGAGAGCGACGACCAGTTGCCATAGGTGGAAATGCCGAAGTAGAGGCGGCTGTTGTCGTAGAGCGTGCCGCCCAGGTTGCGCACCGCGTTGTAGTCGCTGGTGACGCCGACGTATTGCAGGTCGCCCGAATCGTAGACGCCTTCATACACCGGATCGTCTTCGCTCTCGTCGTAGAGTTCGAAGGCCGAGACCAGCGAATACTCGGCATAGGGCGGCATGCCGCCGGTCAACACCCCTTTGCCCGCCATGCTGATGGCGTTCAGGCCGGTCATGCCCGTCACGGGCAGCGGATCGGTCGTCGCCTGCAGGGTGGAGGCCGGGCGCACCGCCGCGTAGATGGGTACCCACAGCTCTATATCCTGCGCTGCGCTCTGCAATTGTAACAGGCCAGACTCTTCGCTCAGCCAGTGGCGGGGGAAGCCATTCTGCGTCTGGGCGACGGTCGGGTCGTGGCTGTGTGGCGCGTTCCAGGTCGCATGATCGGTGAGGGTCAGCGTCACCTGGACGGTCGCCGTGCTGCCCGCGGGCACATTCACCGTGGCCGGAGACACGCTCACGCTCACGCCATTGATGTCCGCCAGCGGGATATAGTTCACGTCGAAGCTGGCTGCTGCGCTGCCCTTGTTCTCGACGGTGACGTTGCGCACCAGGGTCGCCGGAGCGCTGGCATCAATGATGCCGAAGGACACGCTGACCAGTTCCGGGGCGGCAGCGTTGTAGGCGATCACTTCGCTGCCAGAAGCATTGGTCAGGTCAAGCCGCCCGACTCCCGCCCGCGCCGGGCCGTAAATGGGCGGCGTCTGGTTGTTGCCCTGGTAGATGTGATGTGCGGCGGTGTTCATCACCAGCGCCTTGATCTCGGCCACGCTCCAGGTGGGGTGTAGCTGGCGCAGCAGCGCCACCGCGCCCGCCACATGCGGCGATGCCATCGAAGTGCCACTATAGGAGACGCTGCCGTTGCCGGTGCCCAGCGCGGTCGAGGTGATGCCAGAGCCGGGCGCGGTGATGTCGGGCTTCAGGCCTACGTTTGCGCCGTCCGGCTCGCGTTGCGGCCCGCGCGACGAGAAGCTGGCCAGCGTGTCCGCCGTGCCGCCGTAAACGATGGTGTTGTCCATGCGCACGGTCACGCTCGCGCTGCGCAGCGCCTGTCCAGCGGCATACTGGATCATCACTGAGGGGATGGTGATGGTCGGGTCAGAGCCACCCAACCCGCCGAACGTACCGGTGGCCGAGTTGGCGATGAGCACACCCGCCGCACCGGCGGCCTGCGCGTTGGCAACCTTGGTGGTGAAGGTGCAGGTTCCGCGGTCGATCAGGGCGATAGCGCCAGCCGGGAAGCTAATAAGCGGCTGACAGCCGTCGGTCACTGTACCCGTCCCATCGTTGACCAGCACCAGGGGGGCCGTGACGTTATAGGTGGACGGGCCGAAGCTGGCTGCCGCGGCTTCGTAGATGCCCAGCAGGGCAGGATTCGAAGATGCAGTCACCTCGATGCCCAGGCTGCCATCCACCGACGCGGCCACACTGATTGCCCAATCAGCGGTGGCGGGGTCGCCCTGGATGAAGTAGACATCGCCAGAGTTGCCCGCCGACGACACAACGACGATGCCGGCCATAGCCGCGTTATCTGCTGCCGCTGCCCAGCCAATGTTGGGGTTGCCGAAGTCGCTGCCGACGGACATGTTGACTACATCTATACCGTCGAGCACGGCCTGTTCCAGCGCCAGGATCGCGGCGGCCTCAGATACGTAATTGGAGGCCGAACCGATCTTGTAGGCGTAGAGCGTTGCTTCGGGCGCGACGCCGGGGCCAATGTCCATGCTAGAGAAGGGCGTCGCGGCGTTCCAGGGGCCGGTGTAGGTGGCCCCGCCCAACACGCCATAGCCCGCCGCCGTACCGGCCACGTGCGAGCCGTGCCCGTTCTGGTCGTAGGGATCGGCGTCGGGGACGAGCGCCGGTGACGAGACGGGGTGCCAGCTATCGCCCACGAAGTCGTAGCCGCCCGCGACCTTGGCGGAGGGGAATTCGCTCGCTTCGGGCACGCCGTCGCCGTCGCCGCCGAAGTTGACGTGATCGTAGTCAATGCCGGAGTCAATGATGCCGATGGTCACGCCCTGGCCCGTATAGCCCGTGCCCACCTGCCACAGCGCAGGCGCGCCGACAAAGGGCACGCTGGTTGAGTTGTCCAGCTCGACGATGCGCTCCGGATAGGCGGCCTTCACGCCGGGCAGGTTGCGGATGGCGGCCAGTTGCGCCCCGTCCGCCCGCACGATCACCGCGTTGAGCACGCGCTTACTGACGCCGACTAGCTGATAACTGATGCCAGCGTTGTTCAGCGCGCCCAGCAACGCCTGCTGCGACGTCTCTACACGGCTCACCTGCGCTTCCATGGCAGCGGCGGCCTGCGCCTGACTCATGCCCGGGCGCACGCCCGCTTCGATGGCCGCCGGAGTGCTCAGCTCGACAATGAGGTTGACCGGCCCTGCTTCGCCAGGTTGTAGAGCAGAGGATCGGTACCCGCGGGCACGATCTCGCGCAGCGGCGTATCGAGGGTGCGCGAAGCGGGCCGCGCAGAAAGAGGAAACTCGGTGAGTTTACGCGGCGCACCCGGCCCCTGTGCCTGTACGGCGGCGGGTGGTATCAGAATGGACAGAAGCAGGGTGACGACTAGACTGACGAACAAAATCCCGTGCAAACATGTTTGGCGCGTCTTTTGGTTCATGAAACCCACCCTTGGTGCGAAAAATGTAGCTCATACAAAAACGCTGGCGAACGCCGGAATGGCAACGCTCGCAGCGAGAAAAAACAGACCAGGTCCCCCTCTGGCGCGAAAGATTGTATTGTGGGAGACGGCGACTGTCCGCAGCCAGTGCTCGTCGCCCGCCGGTTCAGTAGACCCTTGCCTCGTCGGGTCTGCCGGGCGCAACCGGTGCGACGGGGATGGGTTTGGCCGGGCTGAGCGGCCCTGGGACAGGCGCGCTCTCCGTCAACTGTGCAATGCGCAGCGGACGCACGGCGATCACGCCGGGCAGATAGCGGATAGCGTCCAACTGCGCCGCGTCCACGCGAATCAGAATGCTGTTAAGCGTCCACTGCGTGCGGCCCAACACCGTAGCGTTGATGGGAGGGGCGGTGAGGGTGACGATTAAGATATTTTGGGCTGCGTCCAGACGCTGACCATAATCGCTGGCCAGCGCGCGAGCGACCGCTTCGGGCAAATGCAGGGCCGTTTTTGCCAGCGCATAGGCTCTGGCCGCGGGCGGATCGCTCAGTTCGACCGCTACATCAATCAGACCTGTGCGCGGCAGTGTATCTGCGCGCGGCCCCACGACGAAACCGCCTTCTGCTGGGGGCAGCGCGATCGGTCCGGCCCGCCAGGGTACTGCTGGTTTTATCACGCCTGAGATGGGAGTAGGGGTTGGCCCCTGCACTGCGCCGACAGGGCCAGGGTGCACAACACCGCTCACTATCGCCAACAACAGCAGACCAGCAGTCATGCCCCCCAACGCCCGGCCTCTGGGCGGCGCGATCATTTTTTTGCCTTCTCCGGCGCTTTGGTGTGACCAGAGTACCAGCGAACGGTTCGCTTTATTTTAATCCATTTGAAGAGCCTGTCAAAACGTTGTTTTGTGCACTTCAGATGAAATGTCTACCGGTGACCATAATTCTTAGCGGATGCTACGACAGGCCGGGTGAAAAACGGCAGTGAGGCCACACCTCACCCGCGGCGATCAGTCCGGCCCGCAACGGGGCTTCGCGCAATTGTTGCAAAGTTCGGTGTAGCTGGGCTGGGCTGTGCAACCAGGTGCAATGAAAGCCGCTCTGCCACAGGCGGTAGAGCGCCCCGCCCCACACCGGATTAAAACGCAGCACAACATCCAGCAGGTCGGGGTCTTCGGCACGACGGATAAGGGGGAGCACCCGCGCGGTTGTCTGCGCCTTGACCCGCGTCACAAAGAGGCTCAGGGCGGTCTCTTCGCAGGGACCGAGCACCAGACGGAGCGAGTCGGGCAGGGCGACATAGCCCCACAGGCGGCCTGGCGCGGCAGGGGTACAGGCCTCCAGTCCTTCACAGCTCGCTCGTGCCACAGCCGGGATCGCCAGCAGGGGCTTGCGCCCCGGTACAGTGAGCATCACACTGGCGTACAGCATTGCCTTCATCAACAAGGCGGCCCATTTTTACGGGGCAGGTGGGGCGTTATCCTCATTCTTCTATCAGCGTACGCGCGCATTTTTTGCTTGACAAGAGGCATGTTCGGGCGGATAATCGCGGCGGTTACGCCAAGTGACGTTGAAGGAAGCGATGAACGACAGCGACGTACCTGATCCGCGTCCCCTCAGAGCAGGGGTAGCGACCACCATCAACCGCATACTCTCTCCCCTGCGGTAGGTCGCTCTGCTCGGCGGGCGCCTCCGCCGGGGTGTAATGGAAGGAGGCGCTCGTCATGGAACCTCTCGTCCTCGATGACATCCTTGCCCAGCTACGTGTCGTCCTTGAGCGCGGCGATATCAACACGGCTACTGCCATCATCGAAGGGTTACGCCCGGCGGATCAGGCAGACGTGTTCTCCGAACTGGAAGACGAGCATCAGATCGCCCTGTTACCCGAACTCGACCCGACCGACTCGGCGGACATCCTCGAACGATTGGATGAGCAAGAAGTAGCCGAACTGGTCGCCGACCTGCCCACCGATACGCTCATCCGCATTGTGGATGAAATGGAGCCTGACGAAGCTGCCGACCTGCTGGGCGACATCTCTCCGGAACAGGCGCAGGTCGTGCTGCAAGGCCTGGAAGATGCCGAGGAAGTGCGCCCCCTGTTGTTGCACCCGGACGACAGCGCGGGCGGCCTGATGACTTCCGACTTCCTGGCTCTGCGCCGCCGCATGACAGCTGGCGAGGCGCTCAAAGCCATTCGCGAGTGGCAACCGGAATCCGAGACGGTCTACTGGCTGTTCGTGGTGGACGGACAGGGGATTCTGTGCGGAGTGGTCAACCTGCGGCAACTGATCATCGCCGACCCGGCAACTCCCCTGGCCGATATCATGGATCCCAACGTGATCGCGGTCAACGTGGGCACCGACCAGGAAGAATGCGCGCGCATCATGCTGCGCGAAGACTTGCTGGCGCTGCCGGTCGTGGACGCCGAAAAGCGGTTGGTGGGGGTGGTGACGCTCGACGACGTGGCCGACGTATTGGTAGATGAGGCCACCGAAGACATTCAGCGCATGGGTGGTGCGCAACCTCTGGGGCGTTCTTATCTCGACACAAACGTCTTCATGGTGATGCGCAAACGCATCAACTGGCTGTTGCTGCTCTTCCTGACCGAAAGCCTGACGGGTACCGTGCTGCGCCATTTCGAGAGCGAGTTGGAGCAGGCAGTGGCGCTCGCCTTCTTCGTGCCTCTGCTGATCGGCACGGGCGGCAATGCTGGTTCGCAAACCACCAGCACCATCATCCGCGCGCTGGCCGTGGGCGACCTTGACCTGGGCGACGCCCTGCGCGCGCTGTGGCACGAGTTTCGGGTGGGTATCCTGCTGGGGCTGGGCATGGCTGTCGTGGCCTATGTGCGCGCCCTGACCTGGGGATCGTCGGCGTCGCTGTCGCTGAGCGTGGCGCTGGCGATCATGACCATCGTGGTATGGGCCAACATTCTGGGGTCGGTCTTGCCTTTGCTGGCGACGCGCCTGCGCATTGACCCAACCGTTGTCTCCGGCCCGGTGATGAGCACGCTGGTAGACGCGACGGGGCTGTTCATTTACTTCACCATCGCCGGTATGGTGATGGGGCTGTAAGAAAGGACGATCGGGACAGGGCGCGCCTCTAGGATCAGCGCTTGCCCCGCCCTTTCTTTTTGCTCTTTCTGCTCCCGCCGTAATGCGGCTCGCCGACCGGGTCCATCTTCACCAGGCGCGGATAGAACTCCGCCAGCGCCACCACCAGGTCGGATTGCAGGGCCATCACCTCGCGGATGTCCTTGTAGGCGTCGGGGGCCTCGTCCAGCCCGCCGGAGAGTAACTCGACGCCCTGACTGGCCAGGAAACGCCGCACATCTTCCCAGTTGAAGCGCGAGAGCGCCTCTTTGCGGCTCATGCGGCGACCTGCGCCGTGCGCTGCGCTGTTCAGCGAGTCCGGGTTGCCCAGGCCGCGCACCACAAAGCCCGGCGCGCTCATGCTGCCGGGGATGACGCCCAGCACGTCCTTGCTCGCGGGAGTCGCGCCCTTGCGGTGTACAACGGCTTCCTGCCCGTCTACTTCTTCCTTCCAGGCGAAGTTGTGATGATTCTCGATGCTGCCCAGCACAGGGATGCGCAGCACGTCGGCGATCTGGCGGTGAATGATGGCATGGTTGGCGCTGGCATACTTCCCGGCCAAGGTCATGGCTTCCCAGTATTCCGCGCCGGCTTCCTCGTCCAGTTCCAGCCAGGCCAGGTGACGAAAGTCTTTGGGCAGCGCCGCGCGCAGGCTCATGGCGACCTTGGTATAGTGATCGGCCATCTCGTAGCCGAAACGGCGGCTGCCGCTATGGCTGAGCAGAGCCAGGTAGGTGCCCGGCGGGACACGCCCCGCAGGTGTGTCCAGGGTCGAATGCACGTGCAGCGCGCCGAACTCCACGAAGTGATTGCCGGAGCCGCTGGTGCCCAGTTGCCGCCAGGCTAGGTCGCGGAAACGGCGAGCGACCGGGTGCTCGTTCCAGGCCGGGTCTTCCAGCACCTTGTGATCGCGCGGCGGATCCCATTCCGCGCCCGTGCCAAAGCGGGTCTGCTCTTCGAGCACTTCGCGGAAGAACTCGCGGCGCTGATCGAGGATTTGCGGCGAAGCGTTGAAGACAGTCATGCGCATCCGGCAGGCGATATCCACGCCCACCGCGTAGGGGATGACACTGTTGTGCGTCGCCAGCACGCCGCCGATGGGCAGGCCGTAGCCCTGGTGCGCATCCGGCATCAGCGCGCCTTTGATCGCTACCGGCAGGCGCACCGCGCGTTTCATCTGTTCGAGCGCTTCCGGCTCAATACCTGCTGCGCCCCAGACGCGATAGGGCGCGGCGTTGCTCAGGTCATACCCGGCAGCAGGTTGCTCGCGGCGGCGCTGTTCGGTGATCAGTTCGCTGGCGACGGGGCCGTAGATCGGATCGCCGGCGTAGTCTTCCGGCGCAGCCAGCACGTCGGCCAGCTCTTCGAGCACGTCCGCTTCGGAGACGCCCTCAGTCAGCGCCTGTTCGGCAGCGCGCAGAGCCAATCCTACCGCCTTGCCGGGCGGGTAACCGAGTTGCAGGATGGTGTTACCGTCCACGTGCGGCCTTCCTCTTGCGCTCTTATGCACTCAGAAGCTCACGCGGGCTGGGCTGGAAGGAAAGCGGTCTGTGCAAGAAGGAGCCAACACCCACAATCCCCTGCCGTGCATAGGACTTCCTACACAGACCGCCCCGAAACATGCACAGCCCGACGATGCTTCTGCTGGATATTCGGTTGGTAAGCTGATGATGCCCCTGTGATCCCTCAGCGCGCGACAATACCACTACTCATCCATACACCCGTCGCGGCGCGGTTGTATTCCAATACGGTGGGGCTACTGTCCAATGATCTCGTGACGATGCTGTTCGGTGGAATGGCATCCGCCATCCCCCGATCGTGTGTTGCCTACGGTCTGAGGGGACGGATGCGAAGCGGTCCGCGCAATGCACGGCTCGACGAAGTCGGCGGCAGACGGTTTCACCATGTTTCTCCCTCGCTGTGCTGGCACAGGCCAGCGTCTGCCACGCGCACACAAGCGAGTGCCGCGCCTTGCCCGCCTGCGTAAAGCGGATAGAGCGCGCTCATCGTCGCCTGGGTGCTGGTCGAAATGACTTGCAACATGCTCGCACCTCCCCTGTGGCGCTATGCAACCAATACCAGGAATACCCCTTTGTCCCTTGCGCGTCCTGGCGATCCGCGCAAAAAGCGGGGCGTGAAGCTTATGTCTCACGCCCCGCTAGCGGGTCGAAGTCGGTGAGGCAGAGGTCGGCCCCTAGGGACATCCCTCCGCCTGGCGCAGGGCGTGAGCGTGCCAGGCCGTGCTAACAATACTGTCAAAGAGCGAATGGTCTCCAGCGAGCCAGCGCCGGCTCTGCCAGGATTCAGCGTGACCCAGGGATAGCGCCATGGGCTGCCCCTGCTCGCAGCATATGCTGCCTGTCTCGCCGCTGTTCACCGGTGAACCGGATTGCATGCTACCTGCCCTTCCGCGGAGATGCTCCCGCTCTCGATGCGGTGCGGACGCCACAGCGTCACACCACCATTGCGCCAGCCAGACCGCTGACGTTTGTTCAGTGTATCATGACCGAGGGGGAGAGTCAATGGCTGCCAAGTTGCCCAGCCGCGCCACACACGATATAACCGTGACCGCATCGGGATACCGCGTGCCAAGGAGCCAACATGGATCGCAGCGAAGTGCGCGAGCGGCTACGGGCCTTTGTGCTCAACAACATGATCCGTATGCCGACATATGACCTGCAAGACGACGAGCCGTTGATCACCGGCGGGCTGGTGGACTCCTTCTCGCTGGCGCTGTTCGGGGTCTTTGTGCAGGAACAGTTTGGCATCTTCATCCCCGACCCCGACCTGACAGTCGAAAACCTGGATACGCTCACACAGATGGTCGAGCGGGTCATGCGCGACCTGGCCTAGCGCTGTCATCCTGCCAGGTCGCTGCGGCCTGAGGAGCAAGACACATGTCACGACAGATCGTGACCTTCACCGCCCTGGCAACGCTGCTCGCGGTAGGGATCGCTGCCTGTGGCGCGAACCTGTTGTCCTCGGCTCAAAGCACCGCCACTGCCACGGCTGCGCCCTCCCTCACGGTTGTGCTGACGGACTTCACGCCCGAAACGGAAGCGCAGCGCGCCCCCCGGCCTGCCAGTGCGTCCATACAGATCACGCCCGCCCCTGCCCCCGAAGTCGTGCGGGTATGGTGGCCGGACGAACTCTATCCCCAGGATGATGAGCTGGCGCTGGAGACACTGCGGGCACAGTGGGACGGGTTCGCTGAAGCGTACCCCATGCTGACCCTGGAAGTGCGCCGTAAGCGTAGCAGTGGTCTGGGAGGGATTCTGCCCACCCTGCGCACGGCGGAGCCTGTCGCGCCCAGCGTGCTGCCCGACCTGACGCTCATGCGCCGCGCCGACATGATCACCGCCGCCAACGAGGGATTGATCGTGCCTCTCGACGACTGGCTGCCCGCCGACCTGGCCAACAACAATCTGTTGCCAGGAGTGCGCTCCCTGGGCGAGATCAACGGCGTGCTGTACGGCGTGCCTTATGCGCTCAATGTGGTGCACGCCGCCTACCGCCCGGCGGCTCTGTCTGTGCCGCCCACCTCTTTCGAAGAAATTCTGGCAACCAGGACGCCGTATCTCTTTCCGGCAGGGGCCATTCCTGTCAGTTGGACGTTGCTGCTGCAATATTTCGCCGCGGGAGGGCGACTGGTAGACGAGACAGGCGCAGCCGTCCTCGACGCGCAGCCGCTGCTCGATGTGCTCGAATTCTACGCACAGGGAGTGCAGATCGGCCTGTTTGGCCCTGCCTTGCTGCAGTATGTGCGCTACGAGGACTACTGGAATCGGTTCGTGGCCGCTGCCAGCAACCTGGTGGCGGTAGATACTTCCACGTTCCTGGGGCGGCGTGACAGCGTCCCCAATGCCCGGCCCGTGTCCATTCCCACCCCGGATGGCACGCCCATCACTGCCCTGGACGGCTGGATGTGGGTGGTCGCGACCCAGGACCCGGAGCGTTATCAACGGGTGAGCGCCTTCCTGGCCTGGATGATGCGCGTGGGCCAGCAGAGCCTGTTCACCGAAGCATTCGGTATGCTCCCCTCACAGACGCGCGCCTTGCGCCTGTGGGACGACCGCGAGTATGCTCAATTCGCTCAGGACTTGCTGGCGACGGCGATCCTGGTGCCAGAGGCGCAGCGCAATAACAATGCCAGTCTGGCGCTCCAGGAAGCGCTGGTGGCTGTGTTGGAAGGGACTGCGCCGGACATAGCCGCCGACAACGCTCTGGCGCGTTTCGAATAGCTACAGCACGTCATCCCCGCTGCGGACTCCTGCCAGCCATGTACCCGCTCCATCGCCGCGACCGGCGTCCCCAGGGCCAGCCTACCCGTGGCAAAACCGCGCGTAACCGCTTGCGGCGCGTGGACAATTTCCTGCTGATCTACGCTGGCTCGCTCATTCGCCGCACCGATGGTCTTTTCGCCGCGGCGTTCTTCGTAGACCTGGGCTACGGGGCCGAGCCATTCACCACCCTGGAGAGTGCAGCCCGTCTGCGCCGCGCCAACCCGCGCCTGCCGGTGCTGGGTGTGGAGATCGATCCCGAACGGGTGGCGCGCGCGCTGCCCTACGCCGACGAACTCACGCAATTCCGCCTGGGCGGTTTCAATCTGCCGTTGCAGGCGGGCGAGACGGTGCGGTTGATCCGCGCCTTCAACGTGCTGCGCCAGTACCAGGAACACGAGGTGCGCGGGGCATGGTTGACCATGGGCTGGCACCTGTTGCCGGACGGCCTGCTCATCGAGGGCACCTCAGACCCCCATGGCCGAACATGGGTGGCCAACCTGTTGCGCCGCACGCCGGACGGTCTGCGCTACGAAGGGCTGCTCTTTGGCACCAACTTTCGCGGGGGGTTCGCGCCGGAGCTTTTTCAGCCGGTGTTGCCGAAGAACTGCATTCACCGCGTGATCCCCGGCGAGCGCATCAATGACTTCCTGGATGCCTGGAAGCTCGCTGCCCGCCAGACAGTCGCCTACCGCGCCTGGGGGCCGCGCCAGTGGTTCTCCGCCAGCGCGCGAGAGCTGGCCGCGCAGGGCTGGCCGGTAGATGTGCGCCGTCGCCTGCTTTACCAGGGCTATCTGCTATGGAAAGACAGCCCCGGCGAAAAGTTTCTGCCTTTTGAGTTCGGGCCTTGGCCTGACCTTCTTCCCTATTCCTGATCAACGAGTTCGGGCAGACATCGAGCCTGGCAGGCAGCGGTCGCCGCCGTTTGGCTTTCGCTCAGCCGGACAGTTGCGGCAGGCTGATGCGGAACACGCTGCCCACGCCAACCTTGCTGCGGGCGCGGACATGACCCCCATGGCGCTCAACGATGGTCTTGACGATGGACAGTCCCAGGCCGCTGCCATCTACGTCGGAAGCGTGACCGCGATTCACACGGTAGAACGCATCGAACAGGTGCGGCAAGTCCTCTGCCGGGACGCCAATTCCCGTGTCCGCCACTACAATCAACGCCCGACCATCCCATCCCCTGGCCCGCACTGTCACCCGCCCGCCAGGATGGGTATAGTTCAGGGCGTTGACCAGCAGATTGTCAATGACGCGCGTCATGGCGTCGGGGTCTACCAGCACGACCACATCTTGCGCGGGTGGGACATACGTCAGGGCAACTTCCCGCTGCTCCGCCAGCCGATGGAATGAGCCAACCACCCGGGCCAGAAAGTCGCTCAGCGACACTGTGGTGGGCCGCAGGTGCTCGCCAGTTTCCATTTGCGCCAGGTCCAGCATGTCGGTGACCAGGCGGCGCATCTTCTCCACATTGCTGCGGATGGCCTGCCGGGCTTCCTCCATTAGCGGGCGGTGCTCCTCGGCAACGGCGATATGTTCCAACACAGTGGTGTAGCCAAGGATCACGTTGAGCGGGTTGCGCAGATCGTGCGTGGCCATGCGGATGAACTCGTCTTTCATCCGGCTGAGCGATTCAAAGGTCTGCCGATCCTGGCGGCGTAGCGCTTCGATTTCGCGGCGCTGACGAACCAGCGTGATCTGACCGGCCACGCGCGCCCGCACCTCGCGGAACCTGAAGGGTCGGGTGATGTAATCCACGCCGCCGACCTCAAAGCCCCTGACGATATCCTCGGTTTCGGTCAGAGCGCTGATGAAGATGATCGGGATGTCACATGTGCGCGGGTCGGCCTTGAGCACCTGGCATACCTGGTAGCCGTCCATGATCGGCATGGCGATATCGAGCAAGATCAGATCGGGCTGCAGCGTTCGCGCTATCTCCAGGGCTGCCGGACCGTTCGTGGCTTCGTACACGGAGTAGTGGTGGGTCAACAACATGTCAGCCAGCAGGCGTAGGTTGGCATGATTGTCATCCACCACCAGAACACTGGCATGAGCCTGATTCTCCGCCTGATCGGACATTCCCCCTCCTTGGTTCCCACTCCCGCTTGGCACAGCGCCGGGCAGTCTATCTCTCCCACCGTGCGCTCACCCTGGCAGTCGGACGTTGGGTGGAATAGTTCTGGCAGAACGAGGTCTCGTCGCTGCCAGTGGCTCTCCGGACACCAAGTAGCCGTAATTTCTAACGGATCAGTATAACAGAGACCGAATAGCGCGCCAGAGCGGTGGGGTGTGCAGGATGTGTCGGGCTATTGGCTGCACTTTGGTTGACCTCATCCCCAGCCTTGCTGCGCCTGGCTCGCCAGCGCCGAGCGGGGGTGAGGTCAACGCTCCCCGTGTCAAGCGGAGTCGCCAATACCCTTGCACACCTTCCTATCGGCCTGCTTTCTGCGCACGGAGCCGTGCTCTCTGTCGCGTCATGGCAAAAAAGCGCCGTTGGCTGGGCGGGACGGCGCTCTTCTTGACCTGGTGAGATAGGCAATGTCTCAGCGCGAGCGGATAGACTCCAGCAGGCGGCGCGTCTGTTCGCCAGGCGCGATCTTGAACATGCGCTGCAGCGTGCGTTCCAGATGCCGGTATTGGGCGATCGCGTCGTCAATGCGCCCCTGTTGGTGATAGATCGTCATCACGTCACGGTGTACGTCTTCCCAATCTGGCTTTTCGCGCAGCGCGCGCAGCAGATAGCCCAGCGCCCGGTCGAGTTCGCCGCGGCGCTGATGATAGCGTCCCAGGTTGATCAGCGCCTGCGCATATTTGCTCTGCAGCTCTTCACGACGTTGCTGTACCCAGGGTACTTCAATATCGGCCAGGAACGAGGAACGGTAGAGCTGCACGGCTTTGTACCACAGGGCAGGCGCTTCGTCCTCGTATTCGATGGCCGCGCTAAGGGCGGATTCGAACAGGCGCGCGTCGTAGTGAATGCGCACCTTGGGCGAGGGCACATAGAAACCCGCTTGATAGCTGGTCAGTTCGTGCCCCAGCCGTTCGGAGACCTTGCGTTTGGTGACGTGAAAGACGTTCGTCGCCTCTTTGATGCCCATGTGAGGCCAGAACACGCTGAAAATCTGGTTGCGGGTGACCATGGGATGGTCTACGAAGAAGTAGAACAGATAGCGGGGCAGCGACCCTTCCCAACTGAGGATTGGTCGCCCGTTCATGTAGACGTGCCCGCCGGACAGGGCGAACACTTCTAGCTGCGCCCGCCCTTCTTCGTCGCCGAAGATGCCGCCGTTCATCGCCTGGTCATTGCCCAGCACCGCCGCCCGCCCATAGCGCACCAGGTCGCTCCAGGGCTGCACGTCGAGCAGGCGGGCGTTGATCGCCACCTGGCCCCCGGCAGGCAATTTGTCGGCCAGGGCACGGAAGAAGCGCCCGGCAGCAGTGTCGAACGTCAGCAGATCGAACTGATCCAGCAACAGCAGAAAAGGTGTGCCCAGCGCCTGTTGCAAGTCGGCGACCAGTGCTGCCGCCAGGTCTTCCGGGCGAGCTTTGGCGTCGAGCGCGGCCTGCGTCTGCGCGCCGAAGGGCACGGGCAGGGTCACGCCGGTGATCAGATGCCGCAGCCACCCGGTCAACGTCGTGTCTTCCGCGCCCAGGGAGTAGTACACGACCTGATGGGGATAGCTGTCCAACAACAGCGCCACCAGCGCTGCCCGGCTACGGTGACGCGGATAGATCAACAGAAAAGGGTGATCGCGAAGTCGCTGCTCAAGGAGTGGACGGGTCGTCTCAGTCAGGATTTCCAGATATGCGGGCATGGTTACCTCTTCTGCCTAGGGCGGATACACTATACCGCCGGCCCCCGGGTCCCCACCCCTGGCATACTAGCGATATTACAAACGATAGTTTGTCTATAGAGAATGGTTAAGCAGTCTGACAACTTAGCATTTTAATTATGCCAGTGGTCAAATTCTATGTCAATGGGTGTTTAAGCCAATTTGGCCGCAAACCAGAATGATATAGTAGATCAGGGTGGCCTGACCGTCAACAAACAGGCGAAAGGGGTGCATTTGGAGATGACAAGTTTACCACGGAAAGTACAGGGGGCATGCAGAAAGATACTGCGTTCCAGGGGGATTGCATCAAACCGCTTGCCGCTTTACCTCACCCCCAGCCTCGCGCCAGCGCCGAGCGGGGGTGAGGTCAACCAGAAGCTCACACCTGAGCTTACTGCCATGCCGCGGGCGACAGGCGATGACCATAGTAAGTCCCCTCGCCCCACGACGCAGTCGCGAGGGAGAAGGGATTGAGGGATGAGGGGCAGCAGACTGCAGCAAACTGCCCGACACATCTTGTACACGCCCGCCGGAGATTACGCCTGTGTTTCTAACCGCGTCTGTGGTAAAAATGGCAACGCTGCCGCCAACCTGACGCGCGGCTGTTCAGCAGGATGAGACTATGACCGGGCGAAAATCCCCTCGTCAGTTCAATACCCTGACCGACTACATGCGCTACCGCACCGCGGGGCTTACCTCCGCTGTGGGACGCTGGCTCCATGCTCGCGGCGTGCACCCCGACCTGATCACTTTTGTGGGGCTGCTGGTGGTCGCGGTCGCGGCCTACCTGGCTTCGCAGGGTGAGTTCTTCTGGGCGGCCATCGTCATCATCGCGGGCGCGCCGCTGGATGCTGTAGATGGGGCCGTGGCCCGCGCCATGGGCCGCACCGACAAGTTTGGCGCGCTGTGGGATTCGGTGCTGGATCGCTATGCCGACGGCTTTCTGTTCATGGCCCTGGCCTACTACTACAGTCAGGCGGGCAATCAGACGGCGATGGTGCTGGCTGTGCTGGCCTTGCTGGGCACCGAACTGGTCAGCTATGCGCGGGCGCGCGCCGAAGGCATCAACATTGACTGCAAGGTGGGCCTTTTCACGCGCATGGAACGCATGGTGGTCATCCTGGCCATGCTGCTGACCGGTTACGTGATCGCCGGGCTGTGGGTGCTGGCCATCGGCACCAACTTCACCGTAGCGCAGCGCGTGTGGCATGTCTATCGCGTCATTCAACGCCAGAAACAGGAGAAGAGCGCATGACCTTTCACCGCCGCGGCCTGGAGATCGGCCCCTTCAACCTGTTCGGCCTGGAGATCAACCCGACCTTTCACTGGTACGGGCTGATCATCGTCGGGGGGATTCTGGCGGCGGCCCTGCTCGTCAGTTGGATGGCCCGTCGCGAGAAGGACAAAGACCCCGCGCATGTCTGGGACGGACTGCTGTGGGTGGTGGCCCTGGCGGTGATCTTCGCGCGGCTGTGGCATGTGCTATTCCCCTCGGTGTCGTCGGTCGAGGCCGGGCGCACGGCAAAATGGTATCTCACGCACCCCTTCGACCTGCACGACGGCCCGTTCATCATCTGGAGCGGCGGCCTGTCCATCTTCGGCGCGGTGATCGGCGGGGCGCTGGGGGTAGTGCTCTATGCCCGCAAACACCGCCTCGATGCGCTGGGCTGGCTGGATATGGCAGCGGTCGCCGTGCCGCTGGGACAGGCGATCGGGCGTTGGGGCAACTACGTCAACGAAGAGCTGTACGGCAAGCCGACCGATCTGCCCTGGGGACTGCGCATCAGCAATCCCCCGCCCGAATACGCGCCGGGCACGCGCTTTCACCCGCTCTTCCTGTACGAATCCCTGTGGAATCTGGCCGCGACAGCCGTGCTACTGTTCGTCTGGCTGCGCTATCGCGACCGGCTGAAGAAGGGCGATTTTCTGTTGCTGTATATGATCTCCTACGGCACGGTGCGCTTCCTGCTGGAATTCCTGCGCATTGAGGTCACGCTGGCCGGAGGGGTCAACGTCTCGCAGGTGGTCAGTGCGGCAATGGTGATCGTGGCGGCGCTTTTGTTGGTCTACCGGCACCGCGTCACTTTGCTGCGCCGCGCCTGATATTCAGACAAAATTCACACATCGCCCTCTTGGAACAACGCTCCCTGGTTTTACAATCTGAGTCAGGAGTTTTGCGTCTGGAGTTCTGAGTTAGCCAACCGTTGCGTTTGAGACCTCGCTCAACTCTCGTCTCCAGACTCCCGATTCGCAACTCAGGACTCCAGACTCGCCTATGATCGAGACGTTCGAACTCACCAAGGACTTCCGCGACTTCCGCGCCGTGGATCGCGTGACCTTCACCGTCGAGCCGGGGATGATCTTCGCCATCCTGGGGCCAAACGGCGCGGGGAAGACCACGACTGTGCGCATACTCACCTCCATTCTGCAGCCGACGGCGGGTTGGGCGCGCGTGGCGGGCTACGACGTGGTTGCTCAGCCAACCGCTGTGCGCGCTTCGGTGGGTGTGCTCACCGAGCAACACGGCCTGTACGAGCGCATGAAGGCCGAAGAATACCTGGACTTCTTCGCCCGCATCTACGATCTGCCCGCCGATGTGCGGCGGCAGCGCCCGCGGCAGTTGATGGAGCACTTCGGGTTGGGCGACGCGCTCGACAAACGCCTGGGCGAATACTCGAAGGGTATGAAGCAAAAGCTGGCCCTGGTGCGCGCCATGCTGCACGATCCGCCCGTGTTGCTGCTCGACGAGCCGACTTCGGCGATGGACCCACAGAGCGCCAAGCTGGTGCGCGAGGCGATCAAGGAGCTGCGGCGCGCCGAGCGCACCATCGCCATCACCACGCACAACCTGATCGAAGCGCAAGACCTGGCCGACCGCATTGCCGTCATCCGGCAAGGGCGCATCATCGCCAACGGCACTTTTCGCGAACTGGCACAGCGCTTCGCTGGCACGCCGCTGATGGAACTGCGCCTGACGCAACACCTCAACGGGGCGCTGGAACTGCTGCGCGACATGGTAACCGTCGTGGAGACCGGCGATTGTTGGCTGCGCTATCAGGCCTCCGATCCGGCGGCGACCAATCCCCAGGTGATCCGCCGTCTGACCGGCGCGGGTCTGGACATCGTCACGCTCAGCGAGGTATCGCGCACGCTGGAGGACGTCTATTTGCAGATCGTGGCCGAAGATGAAGGAATGACCGCGCATGAGCAGTCTGGCTGAGCGACTCGAACGTCCTTCCCTATCCACGGCAACACAACCCCGTCAGACGCGAGGGGTGATCGTCCGCACACTGCGCAATGCCCTGATCGTCACCCGCCGCGAAGTGCGCGATAGCCTGCGCGACTGGCGTATCATGGTGCCCATCTTCATCCTGACGCTGGTCTTCCCGCTGCTGGCCAACACCCTGACGCGCGTCTTCACCGGCTTCTTCGAGGACAACGGGGCGCAAGAATTGCTGCCCGCCCTGCTGCCACTCATGCCGATGGTGGTGGGCTTCTTCCCTGTGTCCATCTCGCTGGTCATTGCGCTGGAGACGTTCGTCGGGGAGAAGGAGCGGCGCAGCCTGGAACCGCTGCTCTCCACCCCGCTGACCAACACCGAACTCTATCTGGGCAAGACGTTCGCGGCCATGTTGCCCCCCTTGCTGGCGAGCTATACCGGCATGGTGATCTACATGGGCGGCCTGATCCTGGGCGAACAGCAGTGGCGGCCTCCGCTGATCCTGGTGGCGCAGATCGTGTTATTGACCACTGTGCAGGCGCTGGTGATGGTCACTGGCGCGGTGGTCGTCTCCAGCCAGACCACCTCAACCCGCGCCGCTAACCTGCTGGCGAGCTTCATCATCATCCCCATGTCCATGCTGGTGATGCTCGAAGCGACCATCATGGTGCAGCCGCACCGCCGTTACCTGCTGTGGTTCATCATGGTCGGCGTGCTGGTGACGGTGATCCTGCTGGTGCGCATGGGTGTGCGCATCTTCAACCGCGAAGAATTGCTGGGGCGCACCCTGGATCAACTCAACCTGCGCTGGGTGGGGCGTACCCTCTGGCAGGGTATACGAGGGCCGCTGACAGAGCGCTTTTCGCTGTGGCGCTGGTATCGCGGGGGCGTCTTCCCCGCCGTGCGCTCGTTGCGGGACAGCCTGATCGTGGTGCTGATCTGCCTGGGGGCCGCCTTCGTCGGCGGATGGATCGCCGCCTATCAGTGGCCGATCTCCCTCGATCAGTTCGATTCCAACGACGAGACGCTGCTGGACAACCTGCGCACCTGGTTCGACCTGGGGCAAGACAACCCGCACCTGGTGATCATGGCGCTGCTGCAGAATACCCGCGTGCTGCTGGCGGCAACCATCCTGGGCGTGTTCACCTTCGGCGTGCTGGCGCTGGTGCTGGTCGCCGTGCCGTTCGGCATTCTGGGCTTTGTGCTGGGTCAGGTGATGCTGTCCGGACTCAGTCCGCTCCCCTTCCTGCTGGCGGTGATCCCGCACGGCGTGCTGGAAGTGCCCGCCATTGTGCTGGCGGGGGCGGCAGCGCTGCGCCTGGGGAGCATTGTCACCCGCCCACCCGCCGACATGACCGCCAGCGAAGCCTGGCTGATGGCCGCCGCCGACGTGATCAAGATCGGCGTCGGTCTGGTGTTGCCCTTGCTGGTGCTGGCGGCTATTCTGGAAGTCTCGCTGACGCCCCGCGTGGTCGAGTTTGTGCTCAGCCTGTGATCCGTGCTATATACTGCTCTACGCGGCCCGATCAGGCATCGCCCATCGCGCTTTCATACCGCCCTGGCTGAGCGCTGACGGCTTAATCGGCTCCACAGGGACATAGCATGGCCCGTCTGATCATCCTGGGTTCGGCAGCGGCAGTCTCCGCTGCTGAGCATGACAACACGCATTTCCTGCTACAGGGCGAGCGCGGGCGCGCTGTATTGGTGGACTGCGGCTCCAATCCGCTGGGTAAGCTGGCGCGGCACGGGGTGCACCATGAGCAACTCACCGATCTGATCCTAACGCACTTCCATCCGGATCACGTCTACGGCGTGCCCATCCTGCTGATGCAACTGTGGTTGATGGGGCGGCGCGAACCGCTCCATGTGCACGGCCTGCATCATTGCCTGCAGCGCTTCGAGACAATGGTGACGGCGTTCATGGTAGAGACCTGGCCGGACTTCTTCCCCCTGCACCTGCATCGCCTGCCAGAGCTGCCCGATACCCCCTTGCTCGACGACGCCGATTTCCGCATCCGCGCCTGGCCTACGCGGCATTTCATCCCCACCGTCGGCCTGCGCATCGAGGTCAAGTCGTCAGGACAGGTGATCGGCTATTCGGGCGACACCGAGCCGATCCCCAACATCATCGCGCTGGCGCAGGGAGCCGACCTGCTGCTGCACGAAGCGACGGGCGCGGGCGAGGGACATTCCAGCGCGGCGCAGGCGGGCGAAATCGCCGCCCTGGCCGGGGTGCGTCGCCTGGTGCTGATCCACTATCCGGTAGGGGACAATGCCGACCCGGCCCGCCTGGTCGAGGAGGCGCGGGCGACCTTCGGCGGGCCGGTGCGCCTGGCCCAGGATCACGACGTGTTCAGCATCTGATGTCAGATTATCTGCGACAATCTCTATCACGCCTCTAATTGAGCCAGAGGTACCGCTGTGGTATCATCTGCATAAACTGAGCGTTATCGCGCGCTGCCAGAGTATTTTTACAGGAGCAGCCATGCCAGACGAAACCCCTCTGTACAACGAGCCAGATCAGCCCTCGGTAGACATTAGTTACGAACTGACCGGGGGGATTATGCGACGGTGGGTCGTCGTCCGGCATGCGACCGTCTGGCGTCCCCCGACGGACGTTTACGAACAGGACGACCGACTGATCGTGGTGGTTGAGATCGCGGGGATGCATCACAGCGACATTCAGGTGATGTTGCAGGGCCAGCGGTTGATCATCAGCGGGGTGCGCGAACGCCACACGGCCCGTGACTGCGCCTTTCACCAGTTGGAAATTCCCTATGGGGAATTCCGCACCGAAGTGAGCCTGCCCTGGCCCGTGGTGCGCGACGAGGTGACGGCCAGCTATCGCGATGGGTTTCTGCGCGTGGAACTCCCGCACGCTCCGGCCCAGAAGATACAGATAGTCTCAGTGGACGAAGAATTTCCTGGCGAGCGCGACGCTACCGACGATGAGGGAAGCAACCTATGACCAATCCGGATGATCAGGTAGAGCATCCCACCCAGTCAGAAGACACACCTGCTACCGAGGCCGAACAACCGCGCGACGTGAATGTCACCGAAAGCGCGACAGACGAAGAAAAGGCAGCCCGCTCGCGGCAACCGGAAGAACCGGCTTTCGCTCTGCCGCCGGAATTGCCCATCCTGCCCCTGCGCGGCCTGGTGGTCTACCCGCACACCACCATCCCCCTGACAGTCGGGCAGCCGCGCTCGGTCAAGCTGGTGGACGACGCCGTCGCCGGCGACCGCATCATCGGCCTGGTGGCATCGCATAATCCGGAACTGGACACGCCCGGCCCCGACGAAGTGCATACCTGCGGCACGGTGGCGCAGATTCACCGCCTGTTCCGCGCTCCCGATGGCACGATCCGCCTGCTGGTACAGGGTATGGCCCGTATTCGGATCGACGAATTCACCGGCACGCAGCCCTACTTGAAAGCGCGCGTGCACCTCGCGCCGGAGACGGTCGAGGGAGGGCTGGAAGTCCAGGCGCTGATGCGCAATGTAGTCGAGCTATTCGGGCGCATGGCGGAACTGGTGCCCAGCATCCCCAGCGAGCTGATCAACGCGGCGCTGAACGTGGACGACCCGCTGCAACTGGTCTACGCGCTGGCGACGTATATCCGGCTCGATCTGGCCGACCAGCAAAAGTTGCTCGAACTGGACTCGGTGCTGGAAAAGCTGCGCACGCTGATGACCATCCTCAACAAGGAACTGGAAGTGCTCGAACTGGGGCACCGTATCCAGAGCGAGGCGCAGTCGGAGATCGAAAAGACGCAGCGCGAATACTTCCTGCGCGAGCAACTGAAGGCCATTCAGCGCGAACTGGGCGAGGGCGACGAGCAGGCCGTTGAGATCGAGGAGTTCCGCAAGAAGATCGAGGCCGCCGGTATGCCCGAAGAGGCCGAGCGCGAAGCCCGCCGCGAACTGGATCGCCTGGCCAAGCTGCCCACTGCCGCTGCCGAGTATGGCGTCATCCGCACCTACCTCGACTGGATGGTCAGCCTGCCCTGGAACATTCAGACCGAGGACAACCTGGACATCGCCCACGCGCGCGCCGTGCTCGACGAAGATCACTACGGCCTGGAAGACATCAAGGAGCGCATCCTGGAATACCTGGCGGTGCGCAAGCTGCGTCAGGAGCGTGCCCAGGAACTGCAACAACAAACCACCAGCGATACCATCCGCCGCGAGCGCGAAGGGGCCATCCTGTGCTTCGTGGGGCCGCCGGGCGTCGGCAAGACCTCGCTGGGGGCGTCTATCGCGCGGGCGATGGGGCGCAAGTTCACGCGCATGTCGCTGGGCGGCATCCGCGACGAAGCGGAGATTCGCGGCTTCCGCCGCACTTACATCGGCGCGATGCCGGGGCGCATCATTCAGACGTTGCGGCGCGTGGAAAGTCGCAATCCGGTGATCATGCTCGACGAGATTGACAAGCTGGGGCACGACTTCCGCGGCGACCCGGCCTCGGCGCTGCTGGAGGTGCTCGATCCGGAACAGAACTTCGAGTTCCGCGACCACTACCTGGACGTGCCGTTCGATCTGTCGCAGGTGCTCTTCATCACCACCGCCAACACGCTTGACACCATCCCGCTGCCCCTGCTCGACCGCATGGAGATCATCCAGCTTTCGGGCTACACCGAGCAGGAGAAAGTACAGATCGCCCAGCAATACCTGGTGCCGCGCCAGCTACGCGAGAACGGGCTGCGTCCTGGCGAGCTGTCGCTCACCGATGCGGCGCTGCTGGAGATCATCCGCAACTACACGCGCGAAGCGGGCGTGCGCAACCTGGAGCGCGAGATCGGGCGGGTGGCCCGCAAGGTCGTCACGCGCATCGCCGAGGGCAAGGCAGAGGCCGTGACCGTGGATCAACCGGACATTCGCGAGCTGCTTGGCCATCCGCGCTTCGAGTATCAGACGGAGATCGAAGACCGCATTGGCAACATGCCGGGGGTGGCCATCGGCCTGTCGGTGACCATCTTCGGCGGCGACATCCTGTTCGTCGAGGCGGCGGACATGCCTGGCAGCAAGGGCTTCCAGTACACCGGTCAGCTTGGTGAGGTGATGCAGGAAAGCGCTCGCGCTGCGTTCAGCTATGTGCGCTCCAAGGCGACGGAATTCGGCATCCGCCCCGACTACTTCGACAAGCACGACATTCACCTGCATGTGCCCGCCGGAGCCGTGCCCAAAGATGGCCCCTCGGCGGGGGTGACGATGGTCACCGCGCTGATGTCGCTGATCACCAGGCGGCCTGTGCGGCGCAACGTGGCCATGACCGGCGAGATCACCCTGCGCGGGCAGGTGTTGCCAGTTGGCGGCATCAAGGCCAAAGTGCTGGCGGCACACCGCGCCGGGCTGGATACGGTCATTCTGCCCCGCCGCAACGAGCCAGACCTGGAAGACGTGCCCGAAGAGGTGCGCCAATCCCTGACCTTCGTCTTTGTAGACGACGTCACCGAAGTGCTCAACGCGGCGCTCTTACCCCTCGCTCAGCCATCGGATGGCGCGGGCGTAGAGGCCGAGGAAGCGGTCGCCCAGGCAGAGGCGACGGCCACAACCGATGCCAAGCCGGTAGGGGAACGCTAGGGGCTGCGTTGACGTGTGTGCCTGAGGTCAGTTGCCTGGCACCAAACGACCCGCATCTGGCACGCTGGAGCAGGGCAGCGTGCCTGTAGGAAAAGGAAGGTTGGTTTGCCCAGAGTTTTGATCGTGGACGATGAGCGCACGACAGTCAGGTTGCTGCGCACGCTATTGGAACTGGACGGCTTCGAGGTCGTGACGGCATCACGGGGTGAGGAAGCGCTCGCCCTGGTGCGCGAGCAAGCGCCCGATGTGATGCTACTTGATTATCATCTGGCGGACATGAAAGGGGTGGAAATCGTCGCCCGTTTGCGTGCCGACGACCATTTTGCCAGATTGCCTATTGTCATGACCTCCGGCCTGGATCACCAGGAAGAAGCCCTGGCGGCTGGCGCGAACTATTTTCTGATCAAACCCTTTGAGCCAGGCCGTCTGTCGGCCATTTTCCGCGATCTGATGGGATAAAACAGCCTTCTCTACGTCGCAGGAACATTTCGTGCGTTTTGCGGCGCGCCCGGCAGCGTCTTGACGCCGCCTGAGCGTGCCCCCCAGACGAAGAGAGGCACACTATCGTGAACAGTAAATCACGCCGCGCCAGGATGCAGTGGTACCGCGTAGACCTGCATCTCCACACGCCCGGCTCCGCCGATTACCAGGAACCGGAAGTCAGCTATCTTGATATTCTGCGCCAGGCCGAGGCGCGCGGGCTGGATATCGTCGCCTTCACCGACCACAACACCGTGGCCGGTTACCGCGCCATGACCGAGGAAATCGAGCAACTGGAACTGCTGGCGCGGCTGAACCGCATTCAGCCCGACGAGCAACGCCGCCTGGACGAATACCGCCGCCTGTTGGACGCGGTGCTGGTCTTGCCGGGGTTCGAGTTCACCGCTACCTTCGGCTTTCACATTCTGGGCATCTTCCCGCCCGATACGCCGGTGCGGCAGCTAGAGCATCTGCTGCTCAGCCTGAACATTCCCCCAGCCGTCCTCGACCAGGGCACGTCGAACGTGGGGGCATCGGCGGACGTGCTCACCGCCTACCGCAAGATCAACGAGGCAGGCGGTATTGTCATCGCCGCGCACGCCAATTCAGCGCACGGGGTCGCCATGCGCGGCTTCGACTTCGGCGGACAGACCAAGATCGCCTATACCCAAGACCCCTACCTGCACGCGCTGGAAGTCACCGACCTGGATCGGCGTGGTCGGCACAGCACCGCCCGTTTCTTCGACGGTTCCAAGCCCGAATATCCGCGCCGGATGCACTGCATTCAGGGATCGGACGCGCACCGGCTGCTGGCCGACCCGCGCAATCCCAAATACCTGGGCATTGGCGATCGCATCACCGAGGTCTTGCTGCCGGAGCGCTCCTTCGCTGCGCTGCTGGAAGTGTTCCAGAGCAACGACTTCGCCCGCACCCGCCCCTATCAGCCCAGCCACGATCCCTACGATCATGTGCAGGCCGCCCGTGAACTGGGGCCGAACATCGTGCAGTCGTTTCACGAGGCTGTCACGCGACGCGGGGGACGACTCTATGCCATCGTGGCCGATGTGTGCGCCTTCGCCAACACCAACGGTGGCACCGTCTACGTGGGCGTGAGCGCCAAACCCAAAGACAAGCCAATCGGCGTGCTCAATGTGACCGAGGCGGTCGAATTGCTGCGCGCCGAGATCGAACACAAGATCACCCCGCCGCTGGACGTAGAAATTGATGTGCTGGAGTCGCGCGGTAAACAGGTGATCCGCATTCAGGTGCCGCGCGGCGACGACCCGCCCTACGCCCTGGACGACAACAAGGTCTATGTGCGCGACGAGGCCGAGACCAACCTGGCTGTGCGCGACGAGATCGTGCAACTGGTCGCGCAGAGCCTGGCTCGCCGCGGGGTCGTTACCGCTGCCGAAAGCCCCGCGGCTGCGTCTGCGAGTGAGGCGGAAACACCGCTCCCCGCGTCGTCTGAGCCAGCCACCATCGAGCCGCCGCGCACCGGCGTGGAGATCATCGGCTCGGAGCAGCGCAAGGGCGTGATGTATCACGTGATGCGCGACCTGCGCAACGGCAACGTGGTCAAGAACGTCACGCGCTCGTCGGCGCGAAGGCTGTGGCACTACGCCATCACCGAGAAAGAATCGAATCCGGTGCAGCCGGACAAGGTCGAGTGGCGCGGCGACATCGGGCTGTGGAAGCGCTACAAGCGCGGTGGGACGGTGCGCTACGACCTGGTGCAGCGGGTCAATGGCGAGTTGCGCGTCTACTACGGCGTGACCTACGACGGGATGCACGGCCCCTGGCAGGTCTTCGCCGGAGAGGACGAATAGAACGCCTGCCGGTCAATATGCAACGTCGGGCAGTCCCCATACGTAGAAGACAGTAACGTGACAGGCGTGGCAGACTCCACGAAGGAGACAAGCCGTGCAGGGAATCAGGCATATCGGCGGGTTACTGGTCGTGACCATCCTCATTTGGGTTGGGATGGGCATGGTGGAGGCCCTGACCAACAGTCAGCTTATTACCAGCATTGCCGTGCTGGCCGCTTTTGGTTCGACGCTCTCGTTGTGGTTGGTGTGGGGGCTGAATACCATCGAGCAGCAGAAGCTGGTGGCCCAGGAGCAGAGCAAGGCCAAGCGCAGCGGTGGCGATGACGCGCGGCTGGCGCTGCTGCTGGCCCTGCTGACCGATGAGGAACGGCGCGCGCTCAAGCAGCGCCTGCTGGACGACCTGGCCGCCGACGGTGAAGCGGTGTCGCTGGCCGATCTGCTGGACGAAAGCCAGAGCGCGCGGGCGCGGCGCTCATAGCGTGCGCGTCAGGTCGTGATAACCGGTCGCGCCGCTGGGGAAGGTGCCCGCGCGGGCCTCGATCTGCGGCGTGCCGTCCCCTTCGCGGCAACGCACGGTGAAGGTGTGCCGTCCGGCGACGAACGGCCATTCGTAGCGCCACAGCACCCACGTGGTGTCGGAAAGCGGCTGACGTAGCTGCGCGGGCTGCCACGGCCCATCGTCCACGCGCACTTCTACAGCGGAAATCCCGCGCGCGCCCGCATAGGCTATGCCACCGATGGGCACCAGAGTCATGCCCTCGCGGGTATAGCGCAGGTCGTCGGCCACCACATCAATCACCGCGGTCGCCCGCACACGAGCTTCTTTGTCCCAGCCGCGAACCACCCAGTAGCCGTCCTCGTCCCCCGCGATGGCCTCGATGGTGGTGATCCACTTGGGCTGTTTCATACCATAGCGATCCGGAATGTACAGGCGCAGCGGATAGCCGTGCTCGTGTAGCAGGGGGATGCCATCCCAGGCGTAAGTGAGCATCAGGCGCGGGTCGTCGCGCACCAGGTCGAGCGCCACTGTCTCGTAGAAGCCATCCGCACTGCTGATCCGCAGATGCGTCGCTTCCGGCAGCACACCCGCGCGCGCCAGCACTTCCGCCAGCGGCGCGCCCGTCCAGCGCGTGGTGCTGATCAGGTCGCCGCCGATGGGGTTGGAGATGCACGAGAGCGTCACATAGCGATCAAGCCGCGTGAAGTCGTTGACGATCTCGTCCAGCGTCAGTTCCAGGGGGCGCTCTACCAGCCCGCCAAGGCGCAGTCGCCAGGTTGCGGCGTCCAGTTCCTGCGGGCGCAGGTTGATGTCAATCCGGTAATGATCTTCCAGGGGCGTGTATTCGGGGCGCGTGCCGGGCACGGGGATCACGGGATCGTCGCGGTTGGGCGGGTCTATCTGTCCGGCGACCGCCGCTGCTGCGGCGCGCCGCTGCTGGACCAATGCCTGATAATTGCGTTCCTCTCGCACTTCCAGGTAGCGCCCCACGGCGGCCCCGATCACGGTCAGCGTCGCCGAGGCCCCGCCCACGCGGATCAGAAACTCCCGTCGACTCAGCGGACGGGCCATGAGCATCGGGGATACGGCTACTTCGCTGCGTTGCGCTCCAGGCCAGCGCTCCGCCAGCCAGTACAGCAATGCGCCCCATACCGCAAAGGCCAGCAGCAGCCAGATCGCGATGATCGTCGGCGCAGTGTCCAGGCCGTCCACGGCCAGGCTGATCGCCACGACAGGCAACCCCACCAGCATCCCCGCCAGCCCACCAGCCCATAGGCCCTGCGACAGACGCCCTCGCCCGGCCAGCCAATCGCGGCTGGCCAGCAGAAGCATCGCTGCCAGCACCCCGCCGCCGAAGAAAATCATTAATGCGGCCAGCGTTTCCAACGTCTTGGCTGTGCCAGAGGTTTCGCCCAGGTCGAGACGGCGGATGAGGTCAACCATCGCCTCGATGCTGCGCACGATGACATCGCCGGGCAACGTCCGCGCCAGCCAGTCGAAGAGGGCAAAGGGTGGGAAGGGCAGGCCGAACACCTGCTCGGCCAGATAGAAGACGGCCAATAGCGGCGCAGTGAGCAGTGTCCCCAACACGACTCCCTTGAGGAATGACCAGGAACGATGCATGGCGGCACCTCAAGCGACATAGCAAACCGACGATGGCGAGGCACCGGAAAACGAGCGCCTGTGTGCAGGTTATAGCAGCACAGGCGCGCGGGTGACGAGTGAGGAGTTTGAGTTGCGGGTTAGAGCCGAGAGGCTGGGGCGTGTCATGCACGTTTGCTCTCCACGTCCCGCCTTTTCCTCCCCTTGCGGATGACAGGGTGTGCTTGCGCCATAGAAAAAAAGCCCCTCGCCCCGCGACACAGTCGCGAGTGAGACGGGGGCCAGGAGAGGGCAGGATGCTTTGCAGGCGTTCAAGATACGCCACCAGAGACCTGGGACATCCCTGGTCAGGCCGGACTCGTGCCTACCCCAGACTCCAGACTCAAGATTCGCTGTTCCTCGGTGAGCGGATGACCGGCGCGATCCACCGCCCACACCGCCCCTGCGATACTGCGCGTGCGCACGCGCCCCGGCGCGTAGGGATTGTTGACCAGTTGCGGCGCGTCGAGCAGACCCACAGCGACCGCCCGCGCCAGCACGTCCGCATCCGCCAGCGGGTCATCGGAGTCGCTCCCCAGGGCGCGGATGGCGTCTATCAGGCGCTCCGTCTCGGCGATCAGCTCTTCTTTGCGGCGCTGCACTGCCGGGTCGGCGGTCATGTCTGGATTGCCGCGCAGCGCCGTCTCGATCACGTCCTGGGCCATGATCGCGCTCTCGATGACCTCGTCGGCGGTGGCAGCATGATCGGCCTCGGTGTAGCCGACGATGTGCACGATGTGCGGGCGCAAGGCCATCTGGAGCATGATGCTTTGCGCCAGGTGCGCCCGCGCGCGCCGTGAGTCCACGGGGTAGCTGAGCAGGCCAGTGCGCGTCTGCCGCCAGACGCGAAACGTCTCGCAGGCAAAGCGCTCGCTCATCTCCACGATGGCCAGCGCTCGCGCCAGGTCCATGGCATTGGAGAGCTGCGGCGGACTCTCGAACATGTAGGTCAGGATGTAGTCGCGCACGCCGTAGTGCCGGGCGTTGTAGGCGTAGAGATAGGCCGAAGCGCAGACCACCACATCGGGCGCGTCGCGCATCCCCCAGTGATAGGACTCGTTGCCCTCTACCGGGATATTGCGTTCGCCATGCCAGGCCATCAACGCCTGATGCTCGCGAATGGACTGCGCCAGCGACGACGGCCCGCGCCCATCCATGGCGTTGAACCAGAACAGCGAGGTGGCACACCAGGCGTTGTGAATGGTGCGCACCAGCAGATCGGCATAGCGCAGATGATCGGCGGTGCCAGAATACGAACGCAGCAGCGGGTAGTTGCCCCGCCGACTGGCCTCGTACAGACGGCGCAGGTCGTCTTCGCTGCGGAAGGGCACCCCGCCCGCGCCCTTGCTGCGCGGGTCCTGGCGGGAGGGGCGGAAGAAATTCTCCTGCGCGTCCTGGTCGGCCCCCAGCGAGATCACGTCCAGCACGCCGGCCTCGGCGATCTGCGCGATGCCCTCGACCGTCGGGTCAATGGTGGGCGCGGGGATGCCGAAGTGATGGCGCAGCAGCGGATAGGGCGCTTTCCAACGGATGCGCTCGACCGTCTGCTGAGGGAAGGCATCCGGCCCGCGCTCCTCGACAGGGTAGCCATCCAGAACCTGACGCACGCGGTAGGGCGGTTCGTCGCCAGAGAAGACGGCGTCGAAATAGCCCATCTCGCGGGCGATGGCTGCTACGGGCGGCGTCCCGCCGAAGAACAGGCGTTTGTGCCCCAGCACGCCCGCCGTTTCCAACATGCTGCGCAGTTCCGTCAGCAGGATGCGCGCGTTTTCGGGCGTCAGGCGATAGCTGACGCCGATCACATCCGGATCGTAGGCGACAATCGCATCGAGGAAGCTTTCCAGATCGGTAGCCGGGCCGGTGAAGTGTGTCTCGTAGCCCGCTTCTTCGGCTACGGACAGAAAGCGCGTGACGCCGGCCACATGCACGCAGTCGCCCAGGCTGCCCGCCAGTACTTTGCCAGTCTTGTGAGACATGATCACCTCCTGCGTTCAGGTGAAGGGCATTGTGAGGAGGGAGAACGATAGGGCGCGTTTAGCGAGCAGATTGCTGATGCCCATCGGCGGGGGCAGGTTCGCGGTCGGTGCTGCCCGTCTCGACCAGGCGGGTGATCTCGGTCAGCGACAGGCCCACCAGTCCCATGCGCTCCAGCGTGCGCCCACGATAGCGATAATCCACGCCATCCACCACACAGGCGAGCTGAATCATCGCTTCCATGCCCCAGACTTCCACGCCGAAGCGTTTGCCCAGTTCGGCCATGGGCACCAGGCTGTAGGGCACATCCTCGAAGATATAGCGATGACGGACGGTGCGCGGCGCTTTGATGCCCCGGTAGCCGGGGTTGTCGTGAATGGCCTGGTGAAGGTTGTCGCCGTGCGCGGAGTAGGCGCGCGCCAGCCATTCCTGGGCCGTCTGCGCGCGGACGCCCAGTGCCGCCGCAACCGTGACGCGCTCGCGATCCAGGCGTTCCAGGATGGTTGCCGTCGCCGGAGTGACGCCGTCTATGTAGAACTCGAACTCGCCACCCGTCCGTTCGATCCAGCCCATATTGAGCAGGGTCAACGCCGGATGAAAGACTGCTCCCATATTGTTCAGGCTGGTGTAAAGCACGTTGGGCGCGGCGATGAATTGGGGGTAGACCTCTTGCAGCACGTTGAGCACGTCGGCGGTGCGGCTGGCGGGCAGGGCGGCCAGCGGGACGGAGTTCTTGCGCCGGAAGATGCGCGCTTCCGCCGGGCCGTTGCTGCGGCTGGCGAACAGAAATGTCTCTGTCTCGGCGACGATGACATCCGCGGTGCAGCCCTCCTGCTGCAAGATGTGCCGGAATTCCAGCGCGCCGCCTGTGCGCCCAGGGTTGAGGATGACGATCTGCCCATCCTGTAGATGCGGGGCGCAGGCCAGGGCCACGTCGCGGTGCGCCGAGGCAGGCACAACCACCATGATCAGGTGTGCGCCATCGAGCGCCTGGGCTATGTCGCTGGTCACCACGCGGATTTTGCCGAAGAACTGCTGCCCGTCTTCCATGATGACTTCGATCCCGCAGCGGGCAGCGATGACGTCAATGTGCTGGTAGGTGCGGTTATAGAGGCGCACGGAATAACCGTGCACAGCGAGGTCAGCGGCCATGGCTTTGCCGCCATGCCCGGCCCCGATCACCGTGATCTGTAAATCTTTGTCAAACATGGCGTCCCCTTGTGGTCGCTACAGCCCCCCCTCGGACAAAGGACTTGAGCGCACAACTGGCGCAGCGAGTAGTCTGGCTCTGCTCCGCAGGTTGGAAGCCGAATCATCAGTGCGGCACGCAAGAGGCGAACGCTGGCGGGGCGAGTATAACCGATCGTGAATGGAAAACAAAAACCGCAATGAAGCAGGGGAATGGGATACGAACGAGAGATGGGGAGAACGGGGCGGATCTATTCATAAATTCGGTTCTGTAGGGGCACTGCTTGCTGCGCGCCAGGAATTTTACGGATTCTTACCCACTCCCTCGGCGCTCAACATGCTCCCGCACCGTCCGTGACGCACAGCGACAATCTCGGCGATGATGCTCAGCGCCACCTCTTCCGGTGACTTGCCGCCCAGGTCAAGGCCGATGGGCGTATGAATGGGCGGGAGCTGACCGAGATCGAAGCCGCTCGCGCGCGCCCGCTCGGCCCGCTCGACGGCACGTTGACGCTTGCCGATCGCGCCCAGATAGGCGATGCGACGACCGGCCAGCGCGTGCAATAGCGCGTCCTCGAAGCGCGGCTCGTGATTGAGCGAGACGACGAACGTCCGCGCGTCCACGCCCACCCGCGCGATCACCTCTTGTGGCCACAGCGCCAGCACCTCGTCAGCGTCGGGGTATTTGTCGCGCGTGGCGAAGGCGGGGCGGGCGTCGCTGACTACCGTGCGAAACCCCAGGATTTTGGCGAAACGCACCAGTGGCACAGCGATCTGCTCCGCGCCGAAGATCAGCAGCGTAGACGGCGGTAACACTGGCTCCAGTAGGGCCACCCGCCCGCCAGGGTAGCTCACTGTCTGTGGTCGCTCACCTTCCAGCGCGGCGAGCGCATCGCGCAGCACCTCATCGGGCAGGCTGGCCGAGGCAGTGCCATCGGGCCAGACGCTGGCATGTACTGGCCTGGGGTGTAGCGGCTCGTTGGGCGAACACAGCGTGACATTGACGCGCGTCGGCGGAGCGGTGAGCTGCTCCAACAATGCCGCATCGAGGCACTCGACCAGCACGTCAATCTGCCCTTCGCAGTTCAGCCCGATCTCGATGAGGGGGTTTTCGACATGTTTGTAGTGCAGCATCAGCGGACCGTCGCCCGCCAGCACGTCCTGGGCGGCCTCATAGACATCTGTCTCGACACAACCGCCGCTCACTGCGCCCACAAAGCGTTCGTGACTGGTGATGAACATGCGCGAAGCCAGTGGCTGGCTCGACGAGCCGCGGATGCGCACGATGGTGGCCATGGCCACTTTTTCCCCGGCAGCCAGCCACGCTGTTGCCTGGCGGATGAGGTCTTCGTTCATGGTGTGGTAGCTTAGAGTCTAGAGTAGAGCCTGGAGCCTGGAGTTTACCATAAAGCGCCCGGAATGGAGCGCTTTTCCATGCCCTACCCTTCATTGGCAGAAGCTGCGGGTACATTGAACTGCGCCCGCTCCTCAGCGGTCAATTCGCGCACCCGGCAACAGACGTTGGCATAGCGCAGCAAGTCGTCAGTCGCCTGCCAGGTCTGCCAGACTCGCGCTGTGCCGTCACTGCTGGCCGTCACGCTGTGCAGGCCGTCTGGCGACCAGGCCACGCTGCGCAGACCGTCGCCGTGTCCTTCCAGCACCAGCAGTTCGTTGCCGGTTGTCGCGTCCCACAGGCGCGCCGTGCGATCCTCGCTGGCGGTCAGGATGCGCTTCCCGTCCGGCGACCATGCCCCGCTGTTGACGGCGTCGGTGTGACCCGCCAGGGTTGCCAGCAACGCGCCGGTTGCGGCGTCCCAGACCCTGGCCAGGCCGTCGTCTCCAGTAGTCAAGAGCGCCGCGCCATCGGGCGAGGGCGTCACGCTGAGCACAGCCCCGCCATGTGCCGACAGAGTCATGACCTCAGCGCCAGTGTCAGCATCCCACAGGCGCACCGTCCCATCGCGCCCGGCGGTGATCAGGCGCGCGCCGTCCGCCGTCCAGGCGACGTACTCCACCGTACCAGTATGCCCGCTGAGCGTCAGCACGCTGACGGGCGTTGCACCGCTGATGTCCCAGACGGTCGCCGTGCGCCGCACGGCAACGAGCAGGCGCGTTTCGTCGGGCGACCAGGCGGCGGCGCTCACCTCGCCGCCCAGGTCAGTCAGGACGAAGACGGGCGAGCCATCCGCCGCCGACCAGATGCGCACCTGCCCATCGCCCGTCCAGGTGAGCAGGCGCGTGCCGTCGGCGCTCCAGGCCGCCCCATTGACACGCCCGCTGTGAGACAGGGTGAACGACAGTGCGCCGGTGACGGCGTCCCATACGCGAGCGGTGTTATCCCACGACCAGGTGAGCACCCGCGCACCATCCGGCGACCAACTCGCGCCGGTGATCCAGCCTTCGTGCCCGGCCAGCGTGAGCAGTACGTCGCCGGTGCTGGCGTCCCACAGACGCGCCATGCCATCGCGCGACCAGGTGAGGACGCGCGTCCCGTCCGCACTCCAGGCCGCCCCATTGACCCAATCCGCATGGTGCAGGGTGAGCAAGGCGCTGTCCGGACGGGCGTCCCACAGGCGCGCGCTGCCGTCGTCGGCGGCGGTGAGCAGGCGCGCGCCGTCTGGCGACCAGACCACATCGTTGACATCGTCGGAATGCCCGCGCACGGCGAAGAGCAATTCGCCCGTGGCCGCATCCCAGACGTAGACAGCGCGATCGCGCCCGGCAGTAGCCAGGCGCGCCCCATCCGGAGACCAACAAACGCTGGTGACGGCGTTCACGTGCCCGCTCAAAACCAGTTGTTCGGCGCTGCCGAGCGCCGACAGCGCCCTATCCGGCTGATTGACTGCCGCGCCGACGTTCCACACCCGCGCCGTCTCATCGGCGCTGGCCGTAGCCAGGCGCGCCCCGTCCGGCGACCAGGCCACGCGGTTGACCGCGCCGCTGTGCCCTTCCAGCACGGCCAGCAGTTCCCCGCTGGCGGCATTCCACAGACGCACCGTGTTGTCGCGGCTGCCGCTGGCAAGCAAGCTTCCATCCGGCGACCAGGCCACGCTGCTCACCCAGGCCGTGTGCCCGCTCAGTGTACGCAGTAACGCGCCCGTGCGGGCATCCCAGACCATCACCAGGGAATCCGCGCCCGCGGTAGCGATCTGCGCCCCGTCCGGCGACCAGGCAATGTCGGTCACCCAGTCCGTATGCCCGACCAGCGTGAGCAGCGGTTCGCCGGTCGCCACGTTCCACACGCGCGCCGTGCGATCCCAACTGGCAGTCGCCAGACGGGATCGGTCGGGCGACCAGGCCACGCCAGAAACAGCGGCGGTGTGCCCCACCAGGCGGGAGAGCGGCTCCGGCTCGCTGGCGGCTTCCCACAGGGCTACCGTGTTATCAGCTCCGGCGGTGGCGATGCGCGCCCCGTCCGGCGACCAGACCCCGCGCAGCACCGCGCCGGTATGTCCGCCTAGGATACGCCGCGCCCGGCTGGCCTGCACCGCCGTCCCCAGGGCGCGATCGGCCTGCCAGACGTAGGGCAGGCGCTCCAGCGCTTCCAACGCCAGCAGCACCCCGCGTTCCGGATACGCGCCGAACAATTCGAGCTGCGCCTGCGCCGCCAGACCGATGGCCTGGGCGCGGTTGCGGGCCTCTTCGGCGGCCTGACGGGCGACCAGCGCTTCGGCGGCGTTGGCGTCGGCGCGCTGACGGGCGTCTTCGGCGCGGACGTACAGCACCAGCGACAGCACCAGCAGCGCCACGATCACAGTGACTACGGCGCTGATCACGGCATTGCGCTGTTGGCGGCGGCGCTGAGCGCGGCGGCTGGCCTGAATGTACTCAATATGCAGATCGGTAGGTCGGTTGCGCTGCTTGGCCAGGCCCGCGGCCAGCCACTCTTCGGCCTCTTTGAGCGCATTACCGCTCAGCAAGAGGCTGCGGTCGCGGCGGCGGTCTTGCCAGTTGCGCGCGCGCACCAGCAGGCGCGTGTGCTCGCGCACGTAAGCCAGGTCGGTGTCCAGCGCATCGAGCAACGCCCCAAAAGCCCTGTCGAAGTCATCCTCTTCGCGGATAAAAACCCAGTTGTGGGCGTTGATGGCCGGGTGCAGACGCTTTTCGTCCGCCTCCTCGGTGATGGGGCGGTACAGCACCGGCATGATGCGTTTGTGGTGTTGCGCGGCGTAATCAATTTCTTTGAAACAGGTCACCGAACGCGCCGAGTCTGGACTGATGACGAACACAAAGGCATCCGCTGCCTCAATGCCCGCGCAGATTTCGCGCCACCAGTCTGCTGAGAGGGGGATATCTTCCCAGTCCACCCAGGCGTCGCGGCCATGCGCGGCCAGTGCGTCGTGCAGGCGACGCACGAAGTCGGTGTCTTCGCGCGCGTAGGAGATGAACACTTCGCCCGGCATGGTCGCCTCCGTCTCTTTCCCGCCCTGCGGCGGACGGACGATCGGTGCTGCGCGACGGCGTTTACCCTATTTTGGCGGGATCACCCGTCCGGCGGCAAATCGCCCGACGGGCGAGAACGCATTTGGGACGGGGAGCAGAACTCACCATAGAACTGATCTTCAGGAAAACTCTGCAAAGCCGCCGGTTTGGCTCACCCCTCCATGCAGGGGGAGCCGGGAGGTGAGGTTTCAAACGGTCTCTACCTGAGTTCACTGAGAGCGCAGGGGTCGCAGAGAATGACACAGAGCTTCTGTCATCTTCCCCCTTGCGGTCTCGGCGTCCTGGCGGTTCAACTCCTGTCCCAACCATGAGATATGGCCCTCAGCGCGTGGGCGGAGGCACGCCGCGTGCCGCCAACCCCGGCGCGGGCCGCCACGACGGACTGTCGTTCCACGAGTTGGTGGGAGTCATGCGCAGCGGATTGCTACCGTCGGCCAGCATGAGGTAGATCGCGCCGACGCCGTCGCGGTCGGAGATAAAGGCGATCTGCGTCCCGTCCGCCGACCACTCCGGCCACCAGTCGTTCGATGGCGTCGTCGTCAGGCGGCGTTCGCCCGAACCGTCGGCGTTGATGACGTATACGTCGAACTGTCCATCGCGGTTGGACTGAAAGGCGATGCGCGTCCCGTCTGGCGACCACGCCGGAAAACCATCGTGGCCGGGGCTGAACGTCAGGCGCACCACATTGCTGCCGTCCGCATTCATGACGTAAATCTCTTCGTCACCAGAGCGCGAGGAATTGAAAGCGATGCGCGTGCCATCCGGCGACCAGGCCGGACTGCCGCTATTGGACCCTGGGCCGGTCAGGCGCTGCACGTTGGTCCCGTCGTCGTTCATCACGTAGATTTCGCTGCTCCCATCGCGGTCGGACGCAAAGGCCAGCCGCGTGCCATCCGGCGACCAGGTGGGGTGATACTCGTTGGCGGGGTGACGGCTCAGGTTGCGCACGTCACTCCCATCGGCATTCATGACGTAGAGATCGTTATTGCCGTCGCGGTCGGAGTAGAAAGCGATGCGCCCGCTCTCTGGCGACCAGGCCGGGTCGCGATCGTTGCTGGAGTTGTTGGTCAGGCGGCGCGTCAGGCCGCTTTGCACATTCATGGTGTAGATTTCGCGGTTGCCGTCGCGCTCCGACACGAAGGCGATCTCTCCCGCGCCACCGCCGAAAGGCGTGGCTGTCGGCGGGCCAGCGGGGGTGACGGTCGGCGGCACGAACGGCGTCGGCGAGGGCAGCACCAGGGTCGGGGGTATGGCGGTGGGCGGTTGCCCGCCGCCCGCGCCAGCGGGGAGGGCAATGCGGAAACCCAGCACGCCAATGGCATAGTCCGGATAGTTGCCGCCCTGGTAGAACGCCCGCGCATAGCGCGCTTCGTCGTGCCACGAACCGCCGCGCACATTGTGCATGTTGCTGTAGGGCGGGCCGGAGGGATCGCGCGCTCCGTCGGTCAGTGAGGCGTAATAGTCGCGCCCGTAATAGTCAGCCACCCATTCCCAGACGTTGCCGGCCAAATCGAGCGCACCTACCCACGACGCGCCGGCGGGGTAGCTGCCGACGGGCTGTGCATCGCCTGTGCAGCCTGTCAGGTTGGCCAGGGCACAATCGGGCGGGGTGTTGCCCCAGGGATAGACCCAGCCCTCCGGCCCTCGCGCCGCGTATTCCCACTGTGCCCCGCTGAGCAGCGTCGCGCCGATCCACTCGGCGAAGGCGGCGGCGTCGAACCACGACACCCACACTACCGGATGGTTGGCCAGGGCCGGGTTGTCGAAGGCTGTGCGGTCGCGCGGGGGTGCGCACGCGCCCGCGTTGACACAGGCGGCATATTGGGCGTTGGTCACCTCCGTCTGTCCGATCCAATAGGCGCTCAGACACACCTGACGCACCGGCTTCTCGTCTGCGTCTCCTTCCTCGCTGCCCATCAGGAAGCACCCTGGCGGCACGGCAACCACAGAGATACCCCGATAATCGCCCACGATGGGTGTCCAGGCGCGGTTGGCGCTGCCCGCAGGGATCAACGTGGCCTCAGGCGGCGGAGGAAAGATGACCGGCAGCCCTGGTGTGAAGCTCGGCTCCGGCGACGGCGTGACCGTAGGGGTGCGCGTGGCCGAAGGCATAGCAGTAGGCGTTGGGGAGGGGGTGGCGGTCGGTGTGGCGCTGGGCGTAGGGGTATCTGTCCAGGCTTTAGCGGTCGCCGTCAGCGCGGCGATGGCCAGCGCCTCGACCGTCGCGGCCAGGTCGGGTGTGGGCGTGTCTGTCCAGGCCAACGCTGTCTGCGTCAGCCGCTCGGTTACCAGCGCCTGAGTAGTGGCGGCGATATCGGGCGTGGGCGTGTCGGTCGGGCGCGGCGAAGGCGTGTCGGTCGGCGTGACCGTTGGGCTTGGCGAAGGGGACGGAGTCGGTGTACTGGTGTCGGTCGCCGTTGGAGAGGGGGTGGCGCTCGCAACAGGTTCGGGCGAAACCAGCGTTTCCGTCACCTGCAGCACCAGTCCGCCCGCGACGGTCGGCGTCTGGCCCGGCGCAACAGTCGTCGCAGCGGGGGACGGGCTGGCGGAGGAAGTGGACGTCTCGGTCGCCAACACGACCAGCCCGCCCGCGACGGTCGGCGTCTGGCCCGGCGCAGCAGCGATTGCAGTGGGCGAGGGAGACGGCGTACCGGCTGGTGTTCTCTTTTCCCCACCTCTCAGGACTAACACTCCCGCGGCGACCACAACCGCCATGAGCAGCACCAGCGCGCCCCATACCAGCGAAACCCGCCCGCGTCGGGCTGCCTCCTTCGCAGGGTGGGGCGCGGGCGGCGTGCGGCCCGGCGTAGAGGGCGGCGGAGATGGGGGGCGCGACGGGGTGGGGGTGAAACGCGCTGGCGTTGGGCGCAGTTCCAGCGGGGCGGTGAAGAATTGAGTCTCCTCGTCGTGCGGCTGGCCTGCGCTGGCCTGGGCGAAAGCCTGGGCAAAGGCCGTCACCGTGGGGAAACGGTCGGCGGGAGACTTGGCCATCGCCCGCGTCAGCGTCGTTGCCAAAGCCGCAGGGAGATCGGGCCGCAACAGGTGCGGCGGCGGGGGTGGTTCGTTGAGATGCTTGTGCATCAGCCCGTAGGGCGTCGGGGCCTGGAAGGGCACCTGACCGGTGAGCAACTGATAGATCGTCACCCCCAGCGCGTACTGATCGGTGGCTGGCGTGGGCGGCTCGGCGCGCCATTGTTCGGGGGCCATGTAGAGCGGCGTGCCGACGACCGCGCCGGTGGCAGTCAGAGCGCTGGTGTGTTCGAGCAGCTTGGCAATGCCGAAGTCCACCAGAAAGGCGTTGCCCTGGTTGTCGAACATGATGTTGCTGGGCTTGATGTCGCGGTGGATCACACCCTGACGATGCGCATAGTCGAAGGCGTCGGCGACCTGACTGAGCAACCGCGCGATCTCGCCCAGCGACGGCAACGGTCTGCCGGTGGCCTGGCGCTGCGCCATGCGGTCGGCCAGCGTGCCGCCCGTCAGCAGGCGCATGACAATGTAGCTGGTGCCACTTTCCACGCCGTAGTCGTAGATGGGGATGATATGCGGGTGTTCCAGGGCCGCCGCTGTTTCCGCTTCGCGGGTGAAGCGGGCGACATAGTCAGGATCGGCAGCCAGTGCAGCGGGCAACACCTTGACGGCCACAGCGCGCTTGAGCGCACGCTGATAGGCCCGATAGACCGCGCCCATGCCGCCCCGACCAAGCAGTTCCTGCAATTCGTATTGGCCCAACACCTGGCCGGAGAGATCATGCGCGTCCATGAGTAACCCCACAGGCAATGTGATCTTGATCACTCGGCAATCAGCAGTATAACAAAAAGTTTAGACCATGCCCAACCGGGGTGTCTTCTGGGCAGGAAGATTGCATCAAACCGCTTGCCGCTTTACCTCACCCCCAGCCTCGCGCGAGCGCCGAGCGGGGGCTATGCATTACCCACAAGTCTCCCCTCACCCCTCAATCCCCTCTCCCAACGCTGTGGACGAGGGGACTTACTTTCTCTCGCCCAGGCGCTCCCCTTCGCCCGCAGCGCGGGGCTGGCGGACAAGGGCCAGAGGCGCTTGCCCTCTCCCTGGATGGGCGGGCACAGTCAGCCGCCCCGATCTTTACTAGAAAACATCAACTTTTTTACAGCTGCCCGCTTGACAGACTATTGTCAATTTTCCTACACTGAACTCAGTCATGCCGGATAGTTACACAAAGGAGGGATGGGCCAGACGTCACATTTGCACCTTCGGGCAGGGCATCTCTGCCTGACAACTGCGCGAAGGTAGTCCGCGAGATCGCGCATCAGAGAATCGCAAAGGGAGGTTGATATGCCTTTCATGGGGAAGATTCAGGCCGACTACGACGAGTTGGCCGCCATCAGCAATGAGTTTCTGCAAGAAGCAGCGGGCGTCGAGCAGCTCACCACCCAGATCATGAACCTGGTAGGCCAACTGGAGAGCGGGGGCTGGATCGGGCGCGGAGCCGATGCCTTTTACAACGAGATGCACGATCTGGTCGAGCCGGGCTTGCAGCGTCTGGCGCGCGCCCTGGAAGATGCGGGCAACGCCGTCCGTCAGATCAGCAACATCGTCTCGCAGGCCGAGCAGGAAGCCAGCTCGCTCTTTGGGCGACGTTGACGGAGTCGGGAGTGGGCGCGCTTAAGCTCGCGCCAACGACAAGGAGGTCACTATGCCAGACGTACAAATGGATTATGACCTGATGGAAGATATGGCCCGCCTCTTCCGTGAGGGCGCTCAGCACATGGAAGACCTGCGGCGTTCCATGCAGAATATCGCTTCCAGGCTGGAAGACGGCGCTCTACTGGGTCGGGGGGGCGACGCACTTGCCCAGGCGCTGCGCAACAATCTCAATTCGCGGATCGCAGCCTTGCAAGACAAACTGGAAGAACTTTCGATGGACGTGTACGGCGCGCTGGTTGACCTGCGCGATGGCGACACGGAAGCCGCCAGCCGGTTCAAGGGCTAAAGCGAGGTGAGCCATGTCGATCTTTAGCTGTGTCATGGGTGATGTACAGGATGTGGTCAACCAGGTGATCCAGCAGGCCAACCTGGTGGAAGAGGTCGCCGGGGGCATCCGCAACGGCATGAACCCCATCGTGGGCGGTGCCTGGACGGGCCAGGGCGCGCAGGCGTTCATCCAGGAAGTGCAGACGCGCCTGATCCCCGAAATCATGGCCCTGATCGCGTCCATCACGGGTTTTGGCGGCGGCATTACCTCGGCGCTGGACATTGTCCAGCAGGCCGATAACGATGTCTTCAACGTCGTCGGCCAGGTCACTGACATCTTCGACTCGATCTTCTAGCGCCAGCGCCACGGCGGAGCGCATATCAAGAGACCTAAGAAGGAGGATGATATGGCCGAAGTATCCATGGATTATGACGCCGTGCAGCGTATGGCCGACGGATTCAGAAACTCTGCCGACACGTTGCAGGCGGTGAGCCGGGCGCTCGAAGTAGCCATTGCCATCCTGAAAGCCTCGGCTTTCCTGGGGCTGGTGGGCAATATGGCATTGGCGCACTATCTGGAAGGGATCAAACCCAACGTGGATCGCCTGGCGGCAACTTGCGAAGAGCTGAGCCTGGACCTTGTCGGGGCGATCATCAGCCTGCGCGATGGGGACTATTCCGGCTCGCAGCGTTTCGTCTAGACTGTGCCCTGTGCGCACAAGACCGCGACTGGCGCTCGCCCAAACGGGAGGAGCGCCAGTGTTTTTCAGCCCAGCAACGCCGAGAGCATGATCAACACGACCGTCGCCAGGGCGAGCAGGACCACCGCGATCAGGATGCGTCGGTTGATGGAGCGTTTCTTTTCCGGCGGGACTTCGCCGAACTTGGTGCGCAGCAGCTTGGCAAAGGCGCGCACGTCCTGGTAACGTTGCTCCGGCGCGCGCTGAATGGCCATATGCACGATCTGCTGAATGTCCTCGGCCAGGTCGGTGCGTTCCAGAGGTTCGATGGCCCCCCCCACCACTTCCTGGCGCACGTCGGCATCCTTGCGCTGAGCGAAACGAAACGCCGGATGCCCCGCCAGCATTTCATAGAGCAATAGTCCCAATCCGTAGACATCGGCAGCATACCCCACCGGCCCGTCGCGGGCGATCAGTTCCGGCGGCGTATAGGCGGGCACGGCGAACTTCTGCACCCAGTCTGGGTCAACGCCCCCTGGTTCGCCCAGCAGCCCCAGGTCGAGCAGCAGCGGGCGCGGAATGCCTTCTTTGTCCATGCGGACATAGATGGCATCTGGATTCAGATTGAGGTGCAGCGCGTTGCCCTTCAGATGCATGAAGGCAATCGCATCGGCCAGGCTGATCGTCAGCCAGGCCGCGTGCTGATACCACGGCTGCGGGTTCTGCAACAGCAGGTCGCGCAGGAACTCCCCTTCGACGTGCGCGAACACTTCGTAATACTTGCTCTCGTCCCGAAAGACTGTCTTGCCATAGGGGCGCTGCCGGAGGTCCAGTTGACGGTAGGCGGGCAACAATACCGGTAACATGGGGTGTTGCTGCGCCGACAACCCCAACAACACGCGCGCTTCGCGGCGCAGCAGGTCCTGGCAACCAGGGTGCGCCACCTTCAACAACACCGGCTGCCCGTCGCGCTCGGCTTCGTATAGGGCTGCCGTGCGCAATACGCGCAACAGGCGCACGATCTTGATGTCGCCCAGCCATTCGCCATAGTCGAAGATCAGCGGCATGTTGCCTGCCGGGCAGTCCGGCTCCTGGCACCACAGATTGCCGTCAACGGACACGCGCTGGCAGACCGTGCAGATACGCTTCACAGCCTCGCTCCCTGTGCGCAGTCTCTGGCGGGACTCTGCTCACGCCAGAGACGTGACGGACGCGAAAAAGGCGGGATGGCCCCCTTCATCAGTTAAGGTACAGCGTTCTCGGATTTGTGTCAAACGCTATTTCAAAATCCGGCATTCGACCTCAGCCTGTTGTATAATGGGCTTAATCATTACTGCTCCGCCAGTTCCGGAGAGCTGCCCCATGCCTGAGTTCACCAACCGTCCCCCCCGCATTCAGCCCGAACTACCCTATGGCGAGGTGACGATCCCTTCCCCACCCAGTTCGGAAACGGGCAGCCGTCAGCAGTTGATTCAGGTCGCGCTGCCGATGATCACCATCATCGGTTATGTGATTGTCAGCGCCAGCGGCCAGGGGCGCAGCCTGTTGTTGCTGATCCCCATGGGCTTATCGGTCGTCGCCTCGACGACGGTCGCGCTGATCGCCTTTGCCCGCGCCGCCCGTGAAGAAGCGGAGAAGAAACGCGCCTACATCCAGCGATTGGGCGAGCTGCGCAAAGAAATGAGCGCGTCGCACGACATTCAGCGCCGCTTCTACCTGTACAACTACCCCGAACCGGACACCGTGCTACAGATCGCCAGCGACCGCCAGAACAGGGTCAACGGGCTGCGGCTGTGGGAGCGGCGCACAACCGATAGCGACTTCGGCGTGATCCGCCTGGGCATCGGCACGCGCCCCTCCACGGTGCGCTATGTGCTCAGCACTGGCGCGGCGGACGAAGATTCGCCGTTGATGAAAGACGCGCTCAAGCTCCAGGAAGACTCGCGCTTTGTCACCGACGTGCCGATCACCATCCCCCTGCGCCAGTACGAAAAACCCGACGCTCTGCATACTGCCCAGGAAGACGAAGAAGATGGACAGGAAGCGCGCAAAAGCCCGGCCATGAAGGGGGCCGAAGCGCGCTTCGCCCTGGGCATTGCGGGCAAACACCGCGCCGAGACCTATCACTTTGTGCGGGCCATGATGGCGCACTATGCCGCTTTCCACGCGCCCACCGACGCGCGGCTCTATGTGGTCGGCTCGCCAGAGGCACGCGCGGAGTGGGAGTGGGCGCGCTGGCTGCCGCACTGCAACACGTCGCGCAATCAGCAGGGCACGGGCGATCAGCTCTGTTTTGCCAGGGACAAAGTCCGCCGCTTCTGGGACGACCTGCAGGTGGAACTGGAACGGCGGCAATTGCGCCTGGCCGACCGGGATAACAGCACTGATCCCACCCTGCCTCATCTACTGGTGGTGGTGGACGGCATGGACGGCTTCGGCGAGAACTCACCGCTGGCCGAGGTGCAGGCCGAGGCCGCCGTCTCGATCCTGCTCACGCAGGGGCCACGGCTGGGCGCGTCTATTGTCTTCCTGGTGCCCGACCGCAGCCTGATCCCCAGCGATTGCCGGGCGCTGATCGAGGTCGAGCGCGTGGAAAACGGGCGCGTGGCCTTCCGCTACGCCGAGGTAGGCGTCAATACGCTGCGCTATGTGGGCACGGCGGATCAACTGGATGCCGTCCGCGCCGAGCGCGACTTCGCCCGCAAGCTGGCTCCACTGGCCGTGCGCACCACCTACGGCGCAGACCTGGCCACCGCTGTCAACCTGCTGGAGATGAACGCTGTCGAGACCGTCGAACAAATCCCCATCCTGGACAACTGGCGGCGCAGCCGGCAGCCGGAAAACGCCGAATGGCTGAGCGTGCCGATTGGCCTGATGCCAGGCAACAAGGTGCGCGAACTCAAGTTCTCAGCGGATGGCGACGGGGTGCACGGCATGATCGCTGGCACGACCGGCTCCGGCAAGTCCGAATTGCTGCTGACGCTGATCGTCGGGCTGGCCATCAAGTATGACCCCAGCGTGGTCAACTTCGTGCTGGTGGACTACAAAGGTGGCGCGGCCTTCGAACCGTTTCGCACGCTGCCGCACTGCGTGGACATCGTCACCAACCTGCAGGGCACGGCGGGGGTGCGCACCTTCACCGCGCTGCGCTCCGAACTCAACCGGCGCAGCAAGCTGATCGCCGATACCAATGTCAAGCACATCGTGCACTATCGCCAGAAGGGGCTGCATCTGACGCACGAACCGTTCCCCTTCCTGTTCATCATCGTGGACGAGTTCGCCGAGATGGTGAAGGAGAATCCGGACTTCAAGGCGCAGCTCGATAGCATCACCCGTCTGGGGCGCGCGCTCGGCGTCTCGCTGATCACCGCCACGCAGCGCCCGGCGGGCGCGGTCACCGATCAGATGCGCGCCAACATGAAGTTCCGCATCTGCCTGCGCGTCGAGACGATGGAAGACAGCCGCGAACTGCTGCGCCGCTCCGACGCCGCCTTCCTGCCGCCCAACATCCCCGGTCGCGCCTATTTGCAGGTGGGCAACGAGAATGTCGAACTGATGCAGGTCGCGCGGGCGGGCGGCCCCTACACCGGCCCGCAGATTGACGCCGAGCCGCCGGTGATCTGGCTCAACCGACAGAAGCGCACCGCCGCCCAGGCGCGTCCGGCGGGGCCGTTGCAGGAAGCGCCAGCGCTGTCCGACGTGCTGGTGGAGATCATGCATCGTCTGGCCGAGGACAACCCCGACGTAGCCAAACAACGCAAGCCCTGGCCCGATCCCCTGCCCGCTTACCTGCCTCTGCACGCCACGCAGATCAAGGGCGAAGACCAGGCCGACCCGCTGCTGCCGCTCAATCCGGCGGTGCTGGCCTGGCTGGAAGGGCGGGGCGGCTGGCGCGGCATCAACTGGGCGACCGAGGCCATGCGCGCGCCCGTGGGCCTCATTGACAACCCCATCCGCGCCGAGCGTCTGCGCCTGACGCTCGACCTGACGCGCGGCCACGCCGTGATCTTCGGCGCGTCGGGCTGGGGCAAGACGACCTTCCTGCGCACGGTGATCACCAGCCTGGCCGCCACTCACTCGCCGGACGAACTGCACGTCTATATCCTGGACTTTGGCGGGCGCGGCCTGGACGTGCTGGAAGCGCTGCCGCACCGCGCCGCCTCGATCCTGCCGTCGGAAGAAGAGCGCGTGCAACGCCTGTTGCGCCGCCTGGAAAGCATCCTGGAGGAGCGCAACCGCATCCTCAGCCAGGCGCGCGCCGACAACCTGAGCACCTATAACGCCAACAACCCCGACAAGGTGCTTCCGGCGATTCTGGTGGTGCTGGACAACTTCGCCGAGTTCAAAGAGAACTACGAGAACCTGATGGAGTCGCTGATCGGCATTGCCCGCGAGGGACGCGCCTATGGCGTGCACCTGGTGGTCACCGCCGATCAGTCCAACGCGCTGCCGGGCAAGCTCTACAGTCTGTTCACCGAGCGCCTCACGCTCAAGCTGGCGGACAAGGCCGAATACGCCAACATCGTGGGGCGTGGCGTGCCGGGCATTGACGACATTCCGGGGCGCGGCTTCGTCTCGGTAGAACGCAACCCGCTCGAATTCCAGACGGCCTTGCCGGTAGGCATCACCGAAGAAGAAGAGGCCGAAGGGCTGGACGAGACGGTCAAACTGGAGCAATTCGCGCAGTTGCTGGCCAGCGCCTGGTCGGGCAAGCGCCCCGAAGGCATTGACGTGCTGCGCGAGATCATCCCGCTGCGCAGTCTATTACCTCCGCTGGGCCAGGGGCCGGAGCGCGTGCAGACCATCCTGGGCGTGGAAGACCTCAACCTGGAACCCGCCCTGCTCGACCTGCAACAGCGCGGCCCTCATTTCATCGTCATCGGCCCGCCACTGTGTGGTAAGACCACTGCGCTGCGCTCGTGGGTGATGGCCCTGGCTCATAGCTACCCGCCAGAGCGCGTGGCGATGGTGCTGATTGACTTTCAGCAGCGCTTCTTCAAGTATGGTGGCAAGCACACCCTGGGCGATCTGCCGCATGTGTTGGCGACAGTATCGGAAAAAGAGGGCATGGCGCAGGTGCTCAAAAACCTGCAATACGAGTACAGCGCCCGCCCGCCCGACCTGCCCAGGCCGGAGATTTTCGTCATCGCCGACAACTACGACGACTTCACCAACGTGCTTGGCCCGGCCACCCGCGCCACCGAATACCGCGACCTGGCCGAACTCGCTCGCAAGTATGGGCCGGAGGGGTTGCACGTCGTGCTGTGCGGCTCGCTGAGCATCATGCGCTCGATGGACGATCTGGTCAAACAGGTCGTCGCGCCGCGCTATGGCCTGGGGCTGGATTCGTCCGACGCGCCCAGTGCGTTGGGCGGGCGCGTGCGCGGCGGCGGAGACGAGTTCCCGCCAGGGCGCGGCTATGTGGTCAAGGCCGGGCGGCTCTCGCTGATCCAGACGGCCATCCCGCACGACGAAAGCGATCTGGAAGGGTCGCTGGATCGCTGGGTGGCCGAGATCGCCAGTCACTACCCGCAGCGCGCCCGTTGGTATATCGAGATCAACCCGCCGCCCGAACCAGAACCGGCTGAAGCCGCCGAGAAGACCGGCGCGCCGGCGAAGTGAGGGGTCTTGAGCGAAGGACATCTGGCAGAGCAACTCTCGCAGTGCGGCTATAACTCATGACTCATAGCTCGTCACTCACAACGCTACAGAGGAAGCCATGGATCGCGTCATCCTGACCATCACCTCCGAGCTATTCGACGAAGCGGATCGCCGCCAGGAAGTGTCGGTGCGCGCCAACCTGACCGTGCGCGCGCTCATCGAGGAGATTCGGCGCGAGTTCAACCTGCTAGACGCCGGCTATCGCCTGACCCTGGCCGGGCAGCGCGAGCCGCTCCCACTCGACCGTACCATGGAGCAGCTCGGTTTGCAGACAGGTGCAGAACTGGTCTTCGCCCGCGACCGACATCGCCTGGATCAACGGGTGATCGCCCGCGGCGGTCAGTACTTCGAGCCGGTCAGTCAGCCGGGGCGCGCCTTCCTGCGCGAGGCAGCCTCCGGGCAGGTGTTCACCATTGACTGGCAACCGGCAATCATCGGGCGGCCCGATGCGGCCAACCCCATCACTGCCCAGGCGCTGGCGGTAGATGTCAGCACCCTGGCCGAGGGGCGCACTGTCTCGCGCCGTCACGCGCAGATCACCGAGCGGGGCGGGACGTACTACCTGGAAGCGCTCAACGAGCGCAACCCCACTCTGCTCAACGGGCAGCCGCTGACGTTGGGCGAACGGCGCGCGCTCTCGCCCGGCGACAGGATTCGCGTGGGGCTGGTGGAGCTGGAGTTTGGGATGCAGGGCCTGTCGTCCTGAGGCGCGCCCGCGCCGAATCATTCTTCGGGCAGACCCTCCAGGGGGACGCGGCGCAATCCAGCAAGCTGAAGCAGCATATACCACACAAAGAGCGGATTGTAGATCAGATAGCGTCGCCACAGGCGGCGCGGTTCTGTTTTCAGGCGGAACAGCCATTCCAAAGCGCGCCGCTGCATCCAGCGCGGAGCCTGGGGAATGCGCCCCGTGTGGAAGTCAAACGCCGCCCCCACGCCGATCAGCACCGGCGCGTTGAGTTGGGCGCGATGCTCTGCCATCCACACCGTCTGCTTGGGGCAGCCCAGCGCCACCCACACTACATCCGGCTCGGCGGCGTTGATCTGCGCGACGATAGCCTCATCTTCCGCAGAGGTCAGCGGGCGGAAGGGCGGCGAATATGTTCCGGAGACGATCAGGCCGGGGAAACGCGCCGTCAACACCGCCGCGAGCTGTTCTGGCACGCCCTTCGCCCCGCCATAATAGAAGCTGCGGTAGCCGCGCCGGGCCATCATAGCGCTGACGGCCAGCATCAGGTCTGGGCCATAGACGCGATCCACGTGCGGGTGCCCCAACCAGCGGCTCAGGAAAACCAGCGGCATCCCATCCGGCGTGACCATGCCCGCTGCGTTGGTCATGCGGCGCAGGGCGGGGTCGCGGTGCGCGTGCATGATGTCGTTCACACAGGCGACTACCACATACTCGCGCGCGCGGTCGGCGATCCAACGCTCGATCTGCGCTACCGCCTGATCCAGGTTGATCGCGCTGACTCCCACGCCCAGGATGTTGGTGCGCGGAAAAGGTGCAGGGGCCGACATAGGCTGTCTCCGCCGGAGTTCAGAAAGCGCCGCGCCGCAGCAACACCGCCTGAACCGTCTTCCACAGGATTTTCAGATCGAGCCAGACCGAATAGTTGCGAATATAGTACAGATCATCTTCAGTATGCAGATGCATGGGCCGGTCGGCACGACCGTTGATCTGCCACCAGCCAGTGAGGCCCTGCGGCACTTCGAAGCGCTTGCGTTGCCAGGCTTCGTACTTCTCCACCAGCCAGGGCATCTCCGGGCGCGGCCCCACCAGCGACATCTCGCCGCGCAGGATGTTGAACAACTGCGGCAGTTCGTCCAGGCTGGTACGGCGCAGCCAGCGCCCCACCCGCGTGACGCGCGGATCGTCGGCGCGTTTGTGCAAGATGCGACCCTCTTCGTCAAGCTGATTCACCGCTTCCTGCAACGCTTCTGCCCCCACAACCATCGTGCGGAACTTGAGCATGGTGAACAGCCGCCCGCCCTCGCCTACGCGCGTCTGCCGGAATAGCACTGGCCCCGGGCTGTCGCGCTTGATCGCCAGCGCGATCAGCCCCATCAACGGCAGCGCAGGGATCAGCAGCAGAGTTGTCAACACTACGTCGAATGCCCGCTTGACTACGCGCTGAAACGGATCAAGCACCGGTTCTTTGAGGCTGAGCAGGGGTATGCCCCCGAAGTTCTCCATGCTCAGCCGCAGAAAGGCCATGTCGAAGTAGTCTGGAATGAGGCGAATGTTAACCGGCAGCGACTGCAACTGCCGCACGAATTGCAGCAGACCGTCGGCCCCGTTGCGCGGCAGAGCGATCACCACCTCGGCGATGTTGCGGTCTTTTACCAAAGCGGGCACATCGGCCAGGGTGCCCAGGATGGGCAGATCGGCGGCGGAGGAATTATTGGCGTGATCGGCCACAAAACCGGCGAGCGCCAGCCCCGACCACTCCTGCTCGTCAATGGCGCGGGCGATGTCGCGGGCGATGCTGCCGGTGCCGACGATCAGCACCTGGCGTTGCCAGCTGGCATAGCCCCACCGCCGCAACATCTGCCACACAGTCAGGCGGTGCACGATCATCAGTGCTAGGCAGAAGAACAGGAAGTAAATGTATTGCAGGCGCGAGACATCGCGAAAGCTGAAATAGAGCACCCCCGCCAGGATCAACCAGGCGAAAACGGTCGCGCCGAGCGCTTTGAGCAATTCCAGGCCGGGCTGAGTGAGCAGGCGCGGGTGATATACATCCAGCGCAACGAACACCACCAGCCAGACGATCAGGCCGAGCACGTACACCGGCCAGGGAATAGTCCACACCGAGGGAGGAGCGGCCTTGCCGAAGGGCAGCGTCATGCGGGCACCTGTGGCCAGCAGCAACGCCACCACCATCAGAGCCAGGTCTGAACAGAGCAGGAACAATACCAGGCGCAGGCTGAACTGGCGCGTCATCGTCCTACGGAGGTTGCATACTCCGGTCCACGTAAACCGTTCGCCGCTTAGTATAGCAGTTTTACGATCAACCTACTGTGCAGCTTTTGTTCAGGGGTCGGCGCTCGTCAGCGCCCGTTCCAGGTGCGCCTGAACATCCCAGGCATAGGGGTCTTGTTCGAGGATACGCTCGTAAATCTCGCGGGCTTCCTGCCAGTCGCCCGCCGCTTCGTGCCGCGCAGCCAGGCGCAGCCAGGACTCGTATCCCTGACGACTCATAAGGGGAGTTTGGGCCTGCGGCAACACATCCAGTTCGGCGTGCAGGGTGAAGACAGTCGTGTCGTAGGAAAAGCGGAAGTCATGCGGATAGCGCAGGGAGCGGCTCAGATAGCCGTTCACTGTGTCCGCGTCCGCGCCGCTACGCTCGGCCAGCCGCGCCAGCACGTACCAGCCCCAGCCGACCTCGTTCTCGCTGAGGAAGATAGCCGCCCGCGCTGCCTTTTCCGCCGAAAGTTCACCGTCAGCGCTGCCCTCGTGCCCCAGCAGCCACTCGGCTTTGGCGATATAGTCCGCAGCCAGCGCATTCGGGGCGCGCCAGGCCGGATCATAGCAGGCCCAGCAGGGCAAAGAGTGGGAGTCGTAGGGCCACAGCGCTGCCAGACAGGCTTTGACGCTGGAGTCAGGCGCTTCGGCGGCCTGCTGCGTACGCGCCACAAAGAGCGCAGCCTGATATTGCCCGCTATAGACCGCAATGTCCAGCGCTATAGCCGGATCGGAAACCAGGAAGCTGGACACCGCTTCGCTCAGGAGGGCGCGCCGCTCTGGGTAAGCCGGATCCGTCCAGAAGGCCGAGGAGGCCAGCCAGGGCGAGGTCTTCAGTGCGTCCAGGTAGGCCGCCCGTGCTTCGGTCAGTTGCCCGACAGCAGTGTAGTACTGGCCGAGTTTCAGGAAATAGCCCCCATTGAGCTGATTCCAGGCAATAGCCTTCTGTTCGGCGGCAATGGCCTGCTCGAAACGGCCCGCCTGCGCATAGAGCGCCGCCAAGTTGTGCCAGCCCACATCCCAGGTGGTGCTGCCTTGCAGCGCGTCTTCGAAGGCGGCGATGGCCTGATCAAGGTAGGGCTGTGGGACGGTCATGGCCAGCTCCCCCAGAATGACCGCTTCTTGCAGGCGGTACAGATCATTCCAGGGGTCGGCAGATTGTGCAGCGCGTTCGGCTTGCAACGCTCCTGTCAGATCACCATCGGCCCGCCGGGCCAGAGCTTGTCGGTGCAGCCAGAGTCCCCGGTGCAGGGGAATGAAGACGATCTGCACCGTGACCAACAGCGCAATCACAGCCCCGACTAACCGTCTCCGTCGCTGTTGCCTGGCGGGGTGTAGCTCCGGACGCGGTCTGTCTCCAGCCACGATATATGCGCCGATGATCACCACTGGCGTGACAATCTGCGCCTGCAAGAAGGTATCTACCAGGCTGTGCGTCGCATACGCGGCCAACGCTATGGCTGCGCCTTCCAGTCGCCGTCGGCGGATGCGATCGCCGGTTTGCCAGGCTTGCCACCAGGTTCGCCGTAGCTGATCCAGCAGCCAGAGGGTGGGCACCAGCACCACCAGCCCTCCCTCGGCCAACCACTGAAACAACAGGCTGTGCGCGTGAATGAGCGGCATGTAGGAATGGGAGAATTTCCAGTGAGGATGCCACAGACGCTCTCCACTGAATAGCCGTGGCCCGGCTCCGGTGAGCGGGTCGTCGCCGACGATCTGCACCGCGCTCACCCACAGATCGAGGCGGGAGATGCTGTTGGGGTCACGGGCGCGGATCACCGTCACGAACACCAGGGCTGCGCCCACTACCGCTACTGCGATGGCCCCGGCAATGAGCAGGCGTGGGGCCAGCAACGCCCGGAAGGGGCGCGGAAACCGCTGACGCACCGACGGGCGCAGCAGCCACCCTAGCAGACTCAGCCCCAGCAACGCAGCCAATCCCATGATCGCGCCGCGCGAGCGAGTCGCCAGCACCACCCCCATCAGCGCCACGGCGAGCGCCCCCAGCCCCCAGCGTAGATCACGACGTGGCGCGGTTTGTGCGCCAGCCAGTGCCAGGGGGATGATCAGCAGGCAATACGCGCCAGTCGGATTGTTGTAGCCCAGCGGTAGCGACACTTCGTGAATGATGGGCGGCACAGTGAAACCGAACAGAGGGGGCCAGCCCTGCGCGAACTGCGGTAAGATGTCTATCCCGAAATACCACATCACCATTTCGGCGGCAGCAAAGCCGACGAACAACGCCCCTGTCAGGAATAGCCCCTCGAAAATCCACAATTGCCAGCGCGAGCCTCGCTGCATCAGATCAACTATGAGGTAGAAAGCCAGGATCACTCCCCAGATCAGCCAAGCGTATTCCAGACTGATACGCGGGTGGCGCGAAAAGATAGCGGACAGCGTCCAAGCCGCCCCCAGCCCCAGCAATGGCCAGTCGAGCGGAGTGACGGGGAAAGCCCGCCGCTCGCGCCAGACAATCAGCAGCCAGGCGATCAGCAGGGCGGTGAAACTCACCTGATGGACGATGCGCATCAGGGCATCCTGTTCCACCACCCCGCCGAAAATCGAGGTGTAGACCACGCTCAGGATGATCAACAGGCGTAACAGGTGAGGGGGCGTTTTCATAGGACGTAAAGAGACCACCTCTGGTATGGGCAACAAGGGTGTTATACACCGGCGGCCCTGCCCGCGCCAGTCTGCGGTTATGGTTGGGTGCATGCAAAATGTGTCGGGCAGTTTGCTACACGGTGCTTTACCTCACTCCCAGTGTCGCTTCGCCTGGCTCGTCCCGTCAGCCATGCGTACAAAGGGGCAGCGAGGCGCGCCAGTGCCAAACGGGGATGAGGTGAACGCCCCCGTGTCAGGCGAGGTCGCTGATAACCTGGGCACGCGCTCTTGTAGTTGTGGCCTTCTGCCCAACTTTGGGTTATAAGCTATTCTGAACGACTGCATAGCAGGAGAGATGCTCTATGAGACGCATGGCACTTGTCGGGATCGTGATGGGAATCTTGCTGCTTGCACCGGCGGCCATGCCCTCTGCCGCGCAGGAAACCGCCCTCGGCCCGCGCCTGATCACCGGCACCTATGCCACGACCAATCCGATCTACCCCACTATCGGCGCACAGGTGGGCGTTGTGCTCTACGATCTGTCCGGGCAGGTCCTGCGCGATTTCGATTTTCAACCCACCGAAGATACGCAGGTCTTGGGCACGTTGCAGGGCGATATTGCCCGCGGCCAGTACACCATCGCTCTGCCCACTGTGCCCACGGGGCAACGCCTCGATTTCGACGGGGACTCTGCTTCGCCCGCTGCGGTGCAGGTCTTCGCGCCCACTGTGTTCATCGAGTTTCGCGGCGACGAGTACCTGAACCGTGGCGAGACGCCGCTCGCCCTCTCGGCCCGCCTGGAACCGCTGACCTTCGACATTATCGGCGGGTACGTCCTGGTCTGGTCGGAGGGCAAGGGCGAACTATTCCCCGCCGGCTTTGGGTCAGACGGCGCGGCTTTCACTGCCGACGATCCGCTGATGTCTCTGCCTGCCGGCTGGAGTGTCGTTTCGCTGGAAAGCGAGCCGTTCACCATCTCGCGCGAGACTCACGCCGACCTGCCGATCGTGGAGAGTTTCGGCGGTCTCAACGATTACTCGGCGATGAGCTATGTAGACGCCTGGGAAACGCTCTATCAGCGCACCGCCGTCACGTACCCCTTTACCGCGGAGAAGAAGCTGGACTGGGAGACAATCTACCGGCAGATCACGCCCGCCATTCAGCAAGCCAGCAACGACCTGGAATTCCACCTGGCCATCACCCGCCTGGGCGAATTCATACCGGATACACACATCGGCTATGTGTCCGTGCCCATCATGCAGACGTTTCTCTTTGGCGGCGTGGGTGTGCGTCGCCTCACCGTGACCGACGAGGGACAGGTCGTGGTGGTCGAGGTTGCACCGCGTTCGGCGGCCAGTCAGGCCGGTTTGCAGGAAGGCGACATCCTGCTAACCGTGGACGGAATCCCCGCGCTGCAGGCCCTGGACGAGACCCCTCTGCTGCTCACCAGTGCTTCTACACCACACGGCAGGCGCTACCTGCAGGCGGCCACTCTGTTGCAGGGGCCGCTTGGCTCGCAGGTGACGCTCACCTGGCAATCGCCCGGCGGGGCCGAGCGCAGCGCCACTCTAACGCGCACAGCAGACGTTGGCGCGCTGCTGGAAGCCTTCGGCGGCGGTCTCAGCGGTGACCTGGTCGAGGCGCGGGTGCTGCCATCGGGTTTGGGCTATCTGCGCGTGCGCAGTTTCGCCGAAGAGGTCAGCCAGGCCGACGACTATTTCTCCGCCGCGCTGCAAACTCTCCTGGACGCTGGCGTGCCAGGGATCATCCTGGACGTGCGCGACAACAGCGGCGGCCTGGTGCAACTGGCCATGGACATGGTCGGTCATTTCGTGCCGGGCTATGAGCGCCTGTTCAATTTCTATTACGCCGATGGCACGGGCGATTTCGCCTACAGGGGGTTCGTCGAGACGTTGCCGGGCGAGCCGCGCTACGACGGGCCGCTGGCCGTGCTGGTCAACGAAATGACCGGCAGCGCGGGCGACATGTTCGTCTATGCGCTGCGCCGCGAGGGGCGCGCCCTGATCGTCGGGGAGACGCCAACCGGCGGGTTCGCGGGAGAGGTGGGGGATGGGCAATATCTGCTGCCCGGCGGGTTGAACCTGCAAATTCCTACCGGGCGGCCCATAGACCCTGTCAGTGGAGAAACCCTGATCGAGGGGACGGGCATTGTGCCAGACGTGCGCGTCCCGCGCACCTGGAAGAGCGTGCTCTCGCCCGAAGATGAGGTGCTGCAGGCTGCCGAAGCCGCCCTGCTTGGCAGCCAGTGAGTACCTTCGGCTCTCAGGTCAGGGGCGCGTTCAGATGAAGCGCCGAGGGGATGAGACCAGGGCAGCGCGCCATATCGCGCCGTTGGTGTGTAACTCGAAGACGCGCCCGTCGTCCACCAGCACCAGCATATGCAGCCCATCCTCGGTGTGCCAGCGCCGCCCCCTCTCCACCACAGGCAGCGTTTCGCCGTCCCATTGCAGGCTGTGCGGCAACGGCCAGCCCTCGGCGGTGAATGTCGCTTCGACCTCGGTGACGCGAAAATCCCTCATAGTGCCCCATTCAGGTAATCCAGCAACAGGCGGAATGCTTCATCGGCGGCGGCCTGGCGATTGCCCTGCCGGTCACTGCCGAAGACGAAGCGACGCACCCATGTGCCGTTGGCGGCGCTCAGCGCGACGTAGTGCAGCCCCACCGGTTTGGTGGGAGTTGCCCCCGTTGGCCCAGCAATGCCCGTCACGCTCAGCGCCAGATCAGTCCCCAGGCGCAGGCGCGCGCCTTCGGCCATCTGCCGGGCGACCGGCTCGCTCACTGCACCGAAGGCGCGCAGCGTCTCGGCTTCCACGCCCAACCACTGTTCTTTGACCTCATCCGCATAGGCGACGATGCCGCCAATCAGGTAGGACGAACTGCCGGAGATGTCGGTCAACCGGGCCGCGATCAGCCCGCCCGTGCTCGATTCGGCCACGGCCAGGGTCAACCCCAACGCGCGCAGACGTGCCCCCACCTGTTCTTCCAGCAATGGTCTGCTGCTCGCGTGTCTTGCTTCAGCCATGGGTGCATCCTGTGCTGCTGATGGCGACGATCAGAAACGCTCATGGGCCATCGCTGCCGCGCGATATGCCTGCAGATCGATCACAATACCCTCGACGCGCGCCTGCTCGGCGGCGAAGGCCAGCAGATGGCTTTCCAGAGCCGAGCGAGCATCGGTGAGCGGAAGCTGTGTCCCCTCGCGTACGGCGCGCACGAAGGCAGCCATCAGCCCGGCGTCGCCGCCGCCATGTACCACGTGTGCGCCCAGGGGGTGCACGACTTCAGTGCGCCCGGTCAGGTGATCGTGCACCTCGATGGTGTTGAGCATGTGCGTGAAGCGTGCTCCGAGCGTGCCGCGCGTGCCATCAATGCGTAGTGTGCGCCCTTCCAGGTGACTGTGCCCATGCATGATCAGCGTGGCCGAGCGACCCGACGCCGATTGCATGGTGACGACCTGATGATCCACCACGTCGTTGTCGCAGTGATAGACGCAGCGCCCATAGGGGCCTTCTTCCAGGGCGCGTCGCAGCACTTGCGGGCGCAGGTCGCCATGCGCCAGCACCGAAGCGGGCCAGTCCCGCTCGACCGAAAAGTCGTAGTAGGGGACGTCGGTCACGCCCACCGCCAGCGACCGCCAGGGGCGACGTTCCAGATAAATCGCCAGCGCGGAGAACGGGCATTCCGCCTCGATAGGACAGCCGTCGGTGCAGCGCTCCGGCAGGTCGGGGCGCGGCGCGGCTTCGGGACGGAAGTGCAGCAGTGACCCGACCGAACTCAGGCGGACGAACGGTTCGCCCATCATCCAGTACATCAGGTCGAGATCGTGGCAGCATTTGGCCAGGATCATCGGGCTGGACTCGTCGGCGCGTCGCCAGTTACCGCGTACGAAGCTATGCGCCATGTGCCAGTACACCACATTTTCGCGGTGCTCCAGCGTGACAATCTCGCCCAGCCGTCCTGCCTGAATGATCTGATACACCTGGTTGAAGAAGTCCGAGTAGCGCAACACATGGCAAACCTGTAACATGTGCCCGCAGCTTTCCGATTCGTGGACGAGCGTCACGCAGTCGGGCAGGTTGGTCGCCATGGGCTTTTCCAGCAGCACATGATAGCCCCTTTGCAGAGCCGCAACTGCGGGGGCGACGTGCAGGTGATCGGGCGTGGCGATGATCACAGCGTCGGCCAGAGGAGGGCGTGCCAGCAAGTCCTCCCAACTGACAAAGCGGTGAGACGAGGGAATATCGTGCAGAGCGGCGAATTGCCCACGTCGCACGGCAATCGGATCGGCGACAGCCACAAAAGATACTTCATCCGGGTGATCAAGTGCATACTTGCCATACGCGAATCCCCGATCGCCCGCTCCGATCAGGGCCAGCTTGACTGGGCACATGCTTTGCAGTTCTCCTTGCTATGTGAACGACGTTGCTCCCGTTGAAGTTGTCAGATAACTGCCGAGTATACCGGACTTTGCGGGCCAGGGGTATCGGCGACACGGGGGTGCAAGCCCAGGTTGATAGCATCAAAAGCGCTTGCCGCTTTACCTCACCCCCAGCCTCGCTACGCTCGGCTTGGAGGCGCGCCAGCGCCGAGTGGGGGTGAGGTCAACCAGAAGATCACACCTGTGCTTACTTCTGCCTATGGTGGCCTTGACCCAGTTTCTCGGACACAGTAGAGCGGGGCAAGGTCAGCAGGTCTAAGCGGGGAGTAACGATACGATGTCTTTGAAGCGCTGATAGGCGTAGTCCCAGCCTTGCGCAGCGATGGGATCATAGCGTTTCAAAGCGGAGGAACGCCTGATCAAAGCCCGTGCTTCTTCGCGCGAATTCAGGTGCCCTGTCGCGATGGCCTGAACCGCCAGATTGCCCAACGTTGCGGCTTCTGCCGGCCCGGCGATGACCGGGCGATTCGTGGCATCTGCCGTCATCTGACACAGCAGTTCGTTCAGTGAGCCTCCCCCCACAATGTGAATAACCTCAATGCTGTGCCCCAGCACTTCTTCTAGCTGCTCTAGCACTTGCCGATATTTCAGAGCCAGACTCTCAAAGATGCAGCGCAATATCGCCCCCTTATCGTTGGGGACGTTTTGACCAGTCCGCGCACAGAATTCCCGGATGCGGGCAGGCATGTCACCAACCGTGCGGAAAAAAGGACTGTTCGGCTGCGGATCGATCAACGGCCCGAAGGGGGGCGCGGCGGCAGCTATCTCAACCAGATCGCGATCGGTAAACCGTTCACCACTGATGGCCCACCTGTCCTGGCACGCCTGAACCAGCCACATCCCCAACACATTCTTGAGCAGGCGGAATGTCCCACCTATGCCCCCCTCATTCGTGAAGTTGTATTTCAGACTCTCCGGCGTGATCACGGGCGATTGAACTTCGGTTCCCACCAGCGACCACGTACCAGAACTGATATAAGCGAAGCGGTCCGTCTCAGCCGGAACAGCAGCAACAGCGGAAGCTGTGTCATGAGTCGCTACGGCGATAACCGGCACAGCGGGGAACGCTGACATATCCTCAGGCTGGGCGTCGAGCGGCCCTAATATGGTTCCTGGAGGGACAACTTGCGGCAGGATATGGGTAGGAATCCCGAGTCGCCTCAGCAAGTCGTAGGTCCAGTCGCCCGCGTTGGGATCATAGAACTGTGTGCAGGTGGCACTGGTGAACTCGACCACCTGACGGCCAGTCAACCAGTAGTTCAGCAGATCGGCTATGGTCAGGAAAGTCGCGGCATGGCGGAGCGCCGGAGCGTCTGCCACAACCAGCGCATAGAGCTGGTAGAGCGTGTTGATCTGCATAAACTGGATGCCGGTCCGGGCGTAGATCTCTTCACGGGGCACGATCTGAAATACACGTTCCATCATACCGTCGGTGCGTGTATCTCGGTTATGGACCGGATTGTCCAGCAGCTTACCCCCTTCATCGAGCAAGGCAAAGTCCACCGCCCAGGTGTCCAGCCCAATGCTATCCAGAGGGAGATCGCTTTGTATCCAGTTCTGGAGTCCCTCCAGTATCCCATGCCACAGATATAAAATATCCCAATAGAGAGTACCTCTCACTGGCACTGCCCGGTTAGGAAAGCGGTGGACAAGATCAAGCGTCAGCTTTCCTTCGCGCAGAGTACCAAGGATCGCGCGGCCCGCGGAGGTACCTATGTCGAACGCCAGAAATCGAGGCATGGGTTCACCTGCCCTCGAGAAACTGCATCGGTGGCGTCAAATCATAGAAGAGGACGGATGACCATCACATGGCGACCTCGATCGCCGTAAATGACAGCGGCGGCAGGTTGAGGGGCATTGTGCTGTCGCTGATAGAAGGTGTCTTGATCCTGCGCGCCACGATGCAATCTGGATTCTCGAAGCTATTGACGGCTTTCGGGTCGGTTCCGGCAATTTGATAGGCCGCCGTCACCCGGGTCGGCGTCAGCGCTTGCCAGCGCACATCAACGGTCACGCTGTCGGTTTGGCTTCGATTGACGATGAAGATGGCACCGGTTCCTGTTTCCGCGTTGTATGATGACGACACATCCAGAACCGGCACGTCACCGAACTGGCGCGTCTCGACCAGTGGGGCCTTGACGGCGACATCCAGCGCCACGCCTGACGCCATCCGGCTAAACAGCATGACCGGATAGTAGGTCGTCTGTTTGAGCAAGCTGTCCCGCGTGGTGATGATCGGGGAAATTGTGTTGACGATTTGCGCCAGGCACGCGATCTTCAGCACCTCAGACTTGCGCAGGAACACGTTCATCCACTGCGCAACAACCAGCGCGTCTTCCAGGTTATAAATTTCCTCGCTCAGATGCGGCGCTTCCGTCCAGCCCCCATCGCCGCTGCGATCTTTGTACCAGACATTCCATTCATCCCACGATAGATACACATTGTGTTTCGAGCGCGTTTTGGCCTTAACGTAGCGCAAGACACCCGCCAGTGTATCAACACAATTCTCGAAGTCTACACTGAGCGCCAGGTAGCTGGCGGTGTCGTCGTCGTAATTCGTGGCATAGTAGTGCATCGAATGATAGTTGACATGTTCCCACGCGATCTCAAGCGTTATGCGATCCCAGTCAGGATAGGTTGGCATCCGCGCGTGAGATGAGCCGCACAACACGGTTTCGATTGAAGGGTCGTGCCAGCGCATCATTTTGGCGGCTTCTAACGCTTTCTTGCCATATTCGGGGGCGTCCAGGTGTCCGATCTGCCAGGGACCGTCCATCTCGTTGCCGAGACACCAGTATTTCACCCCATAAGGTTCGGGGTGACCATTGCGGGCGCGCAGATCGCTATAAGCTGTACCAACCGGCGCGTTGCAGTATTCGACAAGATTGGCAGCATCCTGGATGGTGCCGGTGCCCATGTTGACGCCCAACATTGGCTCGGCGTTCAGTTCCCGGCAGAAGTGCATAAACTCGTCTGTGCCAAATTGGTTGGTTTCGATGGCCTTCCAGGCGAGGCTACGGCGGCGCGGACGCTGGTCTTTGGGGCCGATGCCGTCTTCCCAGTGATAGCCGCTGAGAAAATTGCCGCCGGGATAGCGGATAGAACGCAGGTTGAGGTCGCGCAGTGCGGCCAGGACATCCCGGCGCAATCCGTATTCATCGGCATGGGGCGACGCCGGATCGTAGATGCCTTCATAAATGCACCGCCCCATATGTTCCGCAAACCCGCTGAAGAGCAACGGCGAAATGGTGCTGATAACCCGGTTTGTGTCCAGGTACACAGTAGCTTGTGCCATCTCGGAGTCCCTCATTATGAAAGAATTTCCCGCGAAAACCGATAGGTGGCAGCAGAATAGCGCAGCGACACTTTTAATCAATTGCCAGTATGTCACACGCTAGCCTGAAACGACCACCTGTATCCACGTGTTTGGTGCGACGATATCTTCGTGACCCGCTGCCGCAACAACAGGAACGAGACAAAATGAAGAGCAGGAATAGTCACCCGTACAGAATAATCACCTGCTTGCGGTCAGGGTTGCGCTTCAGCCGCGGCTTTCTCACCGCGTTCCGAATACAAATAGCACTTCACCATTTGTTGGCCGACCTGTACATTCGGCGGATCAGCCTCCCGGCAGATATCCATCACTTTGGGGCAGCGGCCCGCAAACTTGCACCCGATTCTTCCATACTCTTTGACTTCGGTTGCTCCAAGCTCAATGTGTCTTGCCCATGTTTCGCGTTTTTGGGGGGCAGGCTCAGGAACCGATTCCTTCAACAACTGTGTATACGGGTGTGCAGGCCGTTCCAGGACATCCTCAACGGGGCCCATCTCAACAATGTACCCGCGCAGCATGATGGCAATCCGATCGCTGATGTAGTAAGCGGTTGCCAGATCATGGGTGATGTAAAGGACGCTGACCCCCTTCTCGTCTCGCAGTTTTCGAAACAGGTTCACGATCTCCATGCGCAAAGAGGCATCAACCATCGAGACGGGTTCGTCCGCCAGAATCAGCCTGGGCTGTGAGATCAGCGCCCGTGCTACCGACACTCGTTGAATCTGTCCTCCGGAAAGTTCATGCGGATAACGCTGCCTCACTTCATCCAGCGATAACCCCACATTGCGCAGAGCATCATCCACCACCCGGGCTGCATCGCGATCGTTTGACGCCATCTTAAAGTTATTGGCCGTATCGAACAGGTACGCCTCGACCCGCCGCAATGGGCTGAAGGTTTCAAACGGGTTTTGAAAGACCGGTTGGACTTTCTTCATGAACTCGATGAACTCGGATCGCTTACGAATAGTTGACACATCACGGCCTTCAAACAGCACTCTGCCCGCTGTGGGTTCAAGATCGCGAAGCAACACGCGAGAGAGCGTGGTTTTGCCACTCCCGCTTTCACCAGCCAGGGTGAATATTTCCGGCTTGTTGCTCTCCAGGGAGAAGGAAACATCATTCACCGCCGTGAGAAAGGTGCCTCCCAACAGGCCACCGATGTGGAATTTGACCGTCACGTGCTGTACATCCAGCAACTTTTCGCTTGTGCTCATACAGAGTCCTCCTTGAAGAGGTGGCAGGCCACGCGATGACGCTCTTTGACCGTGACCAAATCTGGCACCACGGTTCGGCACTCGTCCATCACGTGTGGGCAGCGGGGATGAAACCGACACCCTCCCGGAGGATTGGCAAGGTTTGGCGGCGAACCGCCCAGACTCGTTCTAGTCGTTTTTTCACCGATCATGGGCAGTGAGTTGATTAAGTGTTGGGTATATGGGTGGAGCGGGGCGTTGAAGATGCTCTCGGTCGGTGCCTCTTCGGCTATCCGGCCCGCGTACATGATCATCATCCGGTCGGTCACGTTAGCATGCACTGCCATATCATGGGTGACCAGCAGGACGGTATTCTTGCTCATGGCCTGGATGTCCTTGATCATGTGTAAAACCCCGCGCTGCACAACGACATCCAGGGCAGTAGTCGGCTCATCGGCAATGATCAAGGCCGGCTGGAACACAGTTGCCAGCGCGATGGCAACCCGTTGACGCATGCCGCCGGAAAGCTGGTGCGGATAAGCGTTGAGCACGTCGGTCGGGAGTCCGAGCCGGTTGATATGGGCGCGCGTTTGTTCGAGGAATTTCTTTTTGTCTGTGATGCCCTCGTGGGTACGAACAATATCCTCGAAGGTCTTGATCACCTTACGTACCGGGTTGAGGACACTCATCGAGCCTTGCATCACGTAGGAGATCTGCTTCCAGCGGACGTTACGGCGCAGTTCATCCTCGGAAATCTGCAGCATATCAACCTGATATCCATTAAAGTTGTAGATCACACTCCCTTCGAGAACCTTTAAGGGGTGTTTGATATTCCCTGAGATCACTTTGATCAGGGTGGTTTTGCCACAGCTCGACTCGCCCGCTACACCGTAGATCTCATTCGGAAACAGATCAAAAGAAATTCCGTCAACTGCCTGTACGGTCCGGGAGATTCCATACGCCTCAGTTTGGTAATACGCGCGGAGGTTTCGCACACTCAACAAGGTCACGGATTACCCTCCAATCAAGCGCAAGCGAGTCCGCGGATCGATGTACTCGTTGATGCTCGTGAAAAGCAAGTACAGACCGAGGAACAGAACAGCCGTCACCAGGGCTGGCGCGGTGATCCACCACCACACGCCGGCCACCAATGCCCCGTGCTGATTAGCCCAAAAGAGGGCAGTGCCCAGGGTCGGAGTGGACAAGTCCGAAAGCCCAAGGACACTCAGAGTGACTTCCATGCCCATTGACCACAGAAGATTGTTGAGGGTGGTAGCGAATACGATCGGCAACACAAAGGGAAGATGCTCGTGGATCGTGATCCAAAAGCTATTGGTTCCGGAATAGACCGCCGTGCGGGTGAAGGAGCGCTCCCGCAAACTCAGCACCTGCGAGCGAATCAGGCGGGCGTCAAATGACCAGCCGAAAAGCCCCAGGATAATCGCGAGGTTTAGCAGGTTCATGCTTTCGCGCAGCAGAAAACTCAGCAAGATCAGGATGGGGAGCAGGGGCAAGACCACGAAGGTGTCGCTGATCGCCATCAGCACCCTGTCAATCCATCCCCCGCGGTACCCGGCAGTCAAACCCACCAGGATAGAAATCACCCGCGAGATGATCGCCGTCACTACCCCTACGTAAAGCGAATTGCGCACGGCAAAAGTCAACCACCAGAAGAGGTCCTGTCCTCGAGAGGTCGTACCGAAAGGGTGTTCCCAGGATGGAGGCAGGTCCCAGGGCACCACAAAGGACTTGCTTGGATCATAGGGGGAGTCGTAGGACAGAAAAATCATCACTGCCACGCCTCCCAGGAGAATAGTCGCGATCCGAAAGCGACTATCATATCTGAGGAGATCGCGCAAAACCCTGAGCATAGTTCCTCTCTTATTGGTAACGCACCCGCGGGTCGAAGAGTGGATAGAGTAAATCAATGAGGAAAACAGCAGTAGCGACCCCGATGATTGAGTAAATGGTGATGCCCATGATCATTGAGTAGTCGTTACTGTAGACGGCTCTTATGGCCAGACTACCGACGCCGGGGTAACCGAAGACGACCTCCATGATGAGAGCGCCGCTGAAGACCGTTCCGAGCGACATGGCCAGTGCTGTGAGTTGCGGCAGCATGGCGGTGCGCATAATGTATTGGACGAGGATATTTCTCTTCTTCAGCCCGACGATTTCGGCATACACCACATAGTCTTCAGAGATAATGTTGGAAGTGAGCGATTTCATGCCGACAAACCAGCCCCCAAACCCCACCAGTATCAGGGTGGCTGCCGGGAGCACAGAATGCTCGAGGTAGGTCAAGATAAAGTCGAGGGAAGACCAATCAGGACGAGTCCCGATCGGGTAGGCTCCACTGAATGGGAAGATCGGGATGAAATACGAAAACACTACGAGCAGCACGATGGCCACGATGTAGTAAGGAATCGAGCGGACTACCTGACCCAGCACCTCGACCACGTTCAACGCTTTGTTCTCAGGATAATAGCTGGACAGCGCGCCGAAAAAGTTGCCGAATATCCACGAGATAATCAAGGCGGGGATCAACAGCCTGAGGGTGTACGGCAAAGCCTGACCAATCATTTCGGACACCGGGGTCGGGAAATTTCCCAGCGAAGGGCCGAGATCGCCCCGGAACAAACGGCTCCAAAACGCGAAATACTGCTCGACCGGACTGCCTGACAGCCCATACAGTTCTGTCAGTGCGGCGCGCATTGCTTCGATAGCGTCGGGGTCGAGGGAGCTTCCCCTGGCTATCATCATGGATACCTGCGCCTCGACCGGGTTAGTGGGGGCGAGCCTGGGAATGATATAAGTAAGCGTGATCCCGACAAAGATCAGCGTCAGGTACTGAATGATGCGTGGAATCAAATACCTGAGGACGAATTTTCGCATAGAGAGTACATCCTTTCTAAAAAACCTCCACTGCGATCGCTGGTGTAGGCAACCGCAGTGGAGGTGTCACTCGTTAGTACTGCTGGCCTGCCCCACTTGCTGCGTTCAATGCCTTAGGACCGAGTCAATGATCGGCGCGATCCTCGCAGCGGGCAGCTATGACGACTTGGGCTTGATCTTGACGAACATGTACTTGGTATTGCCCCAGTTCGGCACCGGATTCGTATAAGGATCATCAATTGACGGATACCCCGTGAAGTAGGTGGTGTCCATCGTCGTGAAGACGTTGTACGCCATGAGCGGGGTAATGGGCATCTCCTGAACGGCGAGCTTGCAGAACTCCAGCCCTAGCTCGATACCCCGCGGGTCGTCGAAGTGGATCTTCTCGATTTCTTCAATGATCCGGTCGAGTTCGGGGTGCTTCCAGCGCATGCTGTTGCTGCCCACAGAGACTTCACCGCTTGGCCTGTACACTCTTGAGTGCCAGTATTGCAGGAAGAAGAACAGGTCGGGATGACCACCCCAGGTCTCGATCGTCCAGGCCAGGCTGGCAGTGTATTCGCCAGACCCCATGATGGGCCAGGGGTTGGCCTGCGCGTCGAGGGTGGTGTCGATGCCAAACTCGGCCCAGTTCTCGACAACCATGGCAGCCGCCCGGTTCATCGTCGGGTTCGATTCGCTCATGCTCAGCAGCGGCACCTTGAAGTCCGAGCCATCGGGCAAGACCCACTTGCCGTTCTTCTTGCGCATGCCAGCATCGAGCATGAGCTGTTCAGCAGCGGCGAGATCGTGTTTCCACCAACCGGCCCCAATGTACTTCTTGAGGATTTCGGGATCGGTCGGCACCAGGTCACCGAGGGACTTGCGGGCCTCATCGGCAATCCGTTGGGCGGCGGTTGGGTCGTAGGGCTTGTAATCCTCCCCACCAACCTTAATGGTGAAGTCATTCAACCAGGGTTCCAGCGGCTCATGATAGTACTGGGGGTACATACCGGTCGGCGGGACGTGAATGGCGGAGATGGTGGCCGCACCTCTGTAGGAAGCCAGGGCAACTTGGACGATATCGATCGCCAGGGTCAATGCCCAGCGGACTTCTCGCTTGTCCAGCCCTGGTTTTTCGTTGTTGTAGATGACAGCCGGCAGGGTGGGATCCGGATGCGCCCAGGGGAACGAAGGGAACCAGCCGACGGAGCTTGGACTTTGCCTGGCCAGGGTGATACGGCCTTCGGGGGTGATGTCGTGGATCACATCCAGTTCGTGCGCCATCTGGGCAAGAACGCGCTTGTCGCTTGGGCCTGGATCAATGTACATGACGTACTTGACAGACACCTCGCCCAGGCGGGCGACCGAGGTCCGCTGCCAGTCCTCGCGGCGCTCCCACAGAACCCACTTGCCGTTTGGATCGTAGTCTCTGAGCTTGTAGGCACCCAGGCTGACCGGAGGATTGAACGTGAAGGCGATCGGGTCCTCTACCTTTTCAAAGATGTGCTTGGGCATCATGTAGACAGCGCCCCAGCGCACGGTGAAGACAGCGTGGAAGCGCGAGTTCGGTTTCTTCAGGTAGAAGATGACGGTATATTTGTCGGGCTGTTCCATATGGTCAACGTTGCTTTCGAACAGGCCCTGACTCCCCATTCCAGGGGTGTTCTTCAAGAGTTCAACGGTATAGTACAGGTCATCCGCTGTAAACTCGACACCGTCGCTCCAGTAGATGCCCTCGCGCAGCTTGACGGTCATCTGGGTGAAGTCTTCGTTGTAGATCGGCGGCTCGGCTGCCAGGGCGTTGTCCCATACGCCGTTGATCCCTGCGTCCGGGTCAATGTACCACAGCGCATCCAGGGCCAGTTGCTGGAGACCGCATACCCAGAAAGCGCCGTAGCCTGCCCGCCAGCGGTTGAAGTCACCTGCCGGTAGCACAGACCCTGACGGGTTCTCCAGGATCAAGCACTCTTCTCTGGGCACGCCCGGCGCAATTTCCTGCCAAAGGCGTCCGGCCACGCGGGGTGCTGGCTTCGCCAGCTGCTCGGGAAGGGCAGCTGCTGCAGTGAATGCGGCAGACGCCTTTAAAAACTGTCGTCTCGATAACGTATGGTTTTTCATTTTTTCCTCCATTATATTAGGGATATTAGAGACAGAGAGAGAAGGGTTGACAAAGGGGCCTCCAGCAATGCTCAAGACATGCATTCACTAAACAAATGCGAACTTTGTTTAGAAAATGCTTGACCTATGGTATCCGGCTTATATACATTCAGATAGCCATGTTTGTGCTTCATTTTAAGATGTTCCGCAAAATTTGTCAATTTGTCAGGTTATCGAATCGCTGTATAATTTTGTTTTGTTTAGTAAACAAAAGCGCCAACGGAAACAAACAATGAACAAATCAAAAGCAACCATGCGTGACATTGCCTCAGCGGCTGGGGTATCGGTGACCACCGTTTGGATGGTCATTCACAACAAGCCGGGAATCTCTCCCCATACCGCAGAGAAGGTCTGGTCAGTCATCAATGACCTGGACTATAGGCCTCGTAAGCCCGCTGGCAGTTCGCCGGATGCGGTGGCGCTCTTGATCGAACAGTCGTCAATCCCGGCGATCAGCGATGTCTTCTATGGCGATGTAATTCGGGGGGTTCAGTCGGAAGCCGAACGCTTAGGGATGCGCGTGGTCCTCTCAGTTTTTGATCGGAACAAGCGAGGCTTTGATCTTAATGGGCTGATCCACGACGTTCAGGGGGTGGTTGTTGCCAATGACGGCGACCTACCCGCCCAGACGGTGCTACAACTGAAGGCGCGGAATATACCCATAGTACTGATAGAGAGTTATATCGCCGGCCATGACCTTCCCTGTGTGCTGGGCGATAACTTCATGGCAGGGTACCAGATCACGAAACACCTGCTGAACCTCGGTCACCGCGATATCGCCGTCTTGAAGGGGCCGTCCAAATACAGCAGCCTGGTGGATCGCCTGCGCGGGTGTATGGCCGCGATGGCCGAGGAACACTTGCTCTTCCCGCCGGAGTGGATGCCAGAACCCCTATCCGGTCATCCGCTCAAGGGGTATGTGCAGATGAAGCAGATTCTGGCATTGGACCGCCGCCCAACGGCGGTGATTGCCATCAGTGATAAGACCGCTATTGGCGCGATGGACGCTATTCGGGAAGCGGGATTGCGCATCCCTGAGGATATCGCCATTGGGAGTATTGACAATACCAAGGAAAGCCAGTTTACACGCCCCCCGCTCACGACGGTTCATATTCCGAAATACGAAATCGGCATGCTGGCCATGCAAAAACTCAATCGCATCATCAGGGGCGAGGACCCGACCGTATTCAAGAGTGTGGTCTATAGCCAGCTCATCGTGCGCAAATCCTGTGGTTCGGCGCGTTAGTGCAGGTTGGGTGCATCTGCGGTACAACCGGGCTTCTTGGCAAACACCCTCAAGATGCGCATTGGCGATCTCGACGGGGTACTCGCCCGCCTGCGATCTGGTGCACGCGCTGGGTAGAAATGCCAATCTCGCGGGCAATGCGCAGAATGGGTTCGCGCGTTTCTGCCATGGGCAAGCTACCAGTGAAAACCAGCCCTCGAATTCCTGTAGAATGAGGGTGAGAGGCGGTCACAGACGATCTTCCTGCAATGGAGCGCTATACCTCTTGCGCGGTTTGCGGTTGCGCTTCGCCGCTGATGTCCGAAGTATTGGGCATCTGCCCGGCTTGCGCACGCCGCGATCGCTGTCTGGAGCAGGCGCGCGCCGTTCATGCCGCATCTCGACGCCTGTTCGATCTGCCAGAAGCTCCACCCTGCACTGAGGGAGGAGTCAGGTGTACTCTCTGCGCGTGTGAGTGCACTGTCGGCGAGGGAGAACGGGGTTTCTGTGGTCTGCGGACGGTACAGCAGGGCAGGCTATGTCACCTGGCGGGAACGCCGCAGCGGGGTAGTCTGCACTGGTACCGCGACCCCCTGCCGACGAACTGCGTGGCCGACTGGGTGTGCAGCGGCAGCGGGCAGCACGGCAAGCATAACCTGGCAGTGTTCTACAACTCCTGCACGCTCAACTGTCTGTTCTGCCAGAACTGGCATTTCCGCGAGGTAGATGTCGTCCGCAGCGAGGGCATCAGCGCCCGCCAACTGGCCGATTGCGCCAACCCCCGGACGTATTGCGTGTGCTACTTCGGCGGCGACCCGGCTGCGCAGATGCCGCACGCGCTGGCGTCGGCCCGTCTGCTGGCCGAGCGGGGCGTTGTGGTGTGCTGGGAAACGGCGGGGACAAGCCATCCCGCGCTGCTGGACAGAGCCGTACGGCTTTCGCTGGAAACGGGCGGCTGTATCAAGTTCGATCTCAAGGCGTACACCGAGACGTTGCACATAGCTCTGACGGGCATGAGCAACCGGCGTACGCTGGAGAACTTCACCCGCGCCCTGCAACGCTCTTCCGAGCGCCCCCACCCGCCGCTGGTGATAGCCAGCACGCTGCTCGTTCCAGGCTATGTGGATGCCGAAGAAGTCGGGCGTATCGCCCGTTTCATCGCCCGCCAGAATCCCGACACGCCCTACGCGCTTTTGGGGTTTGCCCCCAACTTCCTGATGCCCGATCTGCCACCGACCTCGGTTCGTCATGCCGAAGAAGCGCGTCAGGCTGCCCTGGACGCCGGGCTGCGGAATGTGCGCATCGGCAACCGGCATGTGCTGGGCTGGGACTATTGAAGAGACAGCACGCAGAGTCACACGGCAGCCAGGCCCGCAGCCCAGCTATAGGCCGGGCTGCGGAGGGAGGAGGGAGGGAATGCAGGGCGGGCCAGTGTGTCAGACCATCGGCCCCGCCTCATGCTCTAGAAAACTCGCGACCACTCCTTGGGCCAGCGTTCGATGACGACCTTGGTCTGGGTGAAGAACTCGACGGCATGGCAGCCCTGGCCGTGCAGCGTGCCGGAGAAGCTGGCCTTCCAGCCGCTGAAGGGGAAGAAAGCCATCGGTGCGGCGACGCCAATGTTGATGCCGATGTTGCCAGCCATGGCCTCATAGCGGAACTTGCGGGCGGCGGCGTCTACTTCGCTGTTGGCGAAAGCGGTGCCTGAGCCAGCACTTCGCCCGTTGCCGGGTTGTGCACCACTGCCCATTGCGTCGCCGCTGAGGCGTGCCATGCACCGTTGATGTAGTTCTGCAGTGTTTGTAGTGCCATTCCTTTACCTCTTCTAGTCCAGCCGTGCCACAAGCGCCGCTTTCAGGGCTGCGTCCTGAAGCGTGTCAACATCGAGCAGCGTCCTGACGCCAGGAAATTCCAGTACCGGCTTGAGCACATTGTCGGGCAGAGCGCTCACAATCTCGGCCATCGTCCGGTGTGTCAGTGTCGAAATGTTGCCCAGAATCTGGCGTGACTGACGCTGCGACTCCTGGCGATGTGGAGGATACCCGCCACCTGGTTCGACGCTGAAGAGGCTATCGAAGATAAGGCGCAGGTTGACATCCGCTGCCCAGCCATAGCCCTGGTTGAGCATCAGCGAAATGCAGTTGCCAGCGTTGATCTGAGCGAACAACCAGGCATCGAGCGGGCTGAGGATATGCCCGCAGAACACGCCGGGATATTGCATCACCGCATTGAGAAAGCCCTGTCCTGTGCCGCAGCCGCCCACGACGAAGTCAACGCGCCCGGCGTTGAGCAGCAAAGCTGCCAGCAGGCCGGTATGGATGTAGGTCAGTTCTGGTTTGGCCCCGTTCCTGGTCATGCCAGCATTGATGAGGGTGTGACCACGCCCGTCGAGCGCTACCAGGATATCGGCGTTACGGTCTGCCGCGCTGGTCTCGTTGATGACTGCAATCCGCATGGTCTTCTCCTTGTCCACTCACGTAGCGCTAGCGCTTGCGCTGCAGAACGCGCCGGACGGCAGCAGCGACATCGCTCACAGCCAGTCCCCAGGCGTCCATCAACGTATCGGGGTCGGGGCCGGTCTCGGCGAAGGTATCCTTGAGGCCGACGAATTCGATCGGGGTCGGGCATCTCTCTGCCAATGCCTCGGCAACCGCGCTGCCCAGCCCGCCCAGGATGGTATGATCCTCGGCGGTGACCAGCGCGCCAGTCTCCTCAGCAGCCTGGCAGACCAGCTCGACATCGAGCGGCTTGATCGAGGTCATGGACAGCACGCGCGCGCTGATGCCTTCTTTGGCCAGCAGCTCGGCAGCCTGCACACAACGCCCGACCATGCTGCCCGACCCGATGATCGTCACGTCATTGCCGGGGCGGACTAATGTGCCCTGGCCGATGCGCACCGTGTGCCCGTTGCCGAACACATCTGGCACGGCGGCGCGGCTGATGCGCATATAGACTGGCCCTTCGTGTTCAGCGATGACCGGCACCAGCAGGGCGGCCTCGGTGTTATCGGCGGGGGCCAACACCACCATATTGGGCATGGCTCGCATCAGCGCTACATCGTTGGTGGCGAAGTGCGTCGGGCCGTCCTTGTAGTCGGACAGACCAGCGTAGCCGCCGATGAGCTTGACGTTGGTGCAGGCATAGGCCACACAGGTGCGAATCTGCTCGCAGGCGCGCAGGGTGAGCAGCGCGGCGAAGGTGTTGACAAAGGGAATGGCTCCGCCCAGAGCCAGCCCCACGCCCACATTGACCATCGAGGCTTCGGTGACGCCCAGATTGAAGAAGCGCCCTGGGAAACGCTCGGCGAAGTATTTGGTCAGGGTCGAGGATGATACGTCGGCATCGAGCACAACTACCTGAGGATTGATGGCTCCATAGTCGGCCAAAGCTATGCCGTAGGCCTGACGCTGTGGAATCTCGCTCATAATACGTATCCTTTCAGTTCGGCCCTGGCCCGCGCGTATTCTGCCTCGTTGGGCACCGCCCCGTGCCACTTGGCGCTGTTCTCCATGAAGGACACCCCTTTGCCCTTGGTGGTGTGGGCAATGATCACCGTGGGCAGACTGTGAATCTCCAGGGCGGTATCCAACGCCTCCAGAATCTGGCGCAGGTCATGCCCGTTAATCTCAATGACAGCGAAGCCAAAGGCGCGCCATTTGTTCGCCAGCGGTTCTAGCGGCATGATGTCGTGCGTCGGACCGTCAAGCTGTACGTCGTTGTAGTCCATCAGCACGGTCACTTCGCTGGTCTTGAACTTGGCGGCGGCCAGCGCGCCTTCCCAGGCCACACCCGACTGCATGTCGCCGTCGCTCATCATGACGTAGATGTGATAGCGCGGACCATGCAGCCGCTGGGCCAGGGCCATACCCACCGCGATGGACAGCCCGTGCCCCAGGAAGCCCGATGACATTTCGACGCCAGGGGTTTTGAGGCGGTCTGGATGACCTTGCAGGTGTGCGCCCAGGTGCCCCCAGTGTTGCAGGTCTTCTATCGGGAAGAAGCCGCGCTGTGCCAGCGCTGAATAGAGAGCCGCTGCAGCGTGCCCCTTGCTGAGCAGAAAGCGGTCGCGTTCTGGCCAGTCGGGACGTGCTGGATCGATCTTGAGGTGGTGGAAGTACAGGGCGGCCAGCATGTCTGCGCAAGAGAACGATCCGCCGGGGTGCCCTGCCCCGCGGCGGTAGACCATGTCCAGCACATCAAGGCGGATCTGGCGCGCTCGTTTCTGCAACTCGCGGATCAAAGATTCGGGGTGATCATGCATGGTACAACTCCTGCCAAAGACTGGGTGCTGTCGTGAACCATAGTGCAGTGTCTTCTCCTTGCCCCTGAGTTCTCTTCGCCTGGCGAGCGGGTCGAAGAGCCTGAGGGGCAGGGAGCCTGACACATCCTAAATGCGCTCTTCGCGGCGCTCGCGCTCGTAGACTGCGCGGCGCTTTTCGTAGTAGCCGGGTACAGGCACATCCCACCAGCCGGGAGCCAGCCCGCCCGAAGTGCCGAGGCGGGTATCAATCATGATCTCGATCACCGCCGGGCCATCGAGGGACAGAGCGTGTTCCAACGCAGGCGCGACCTCGTCCGGGCGGCTGATGCGCACAGCGTGCGCCCCAAAAGCGCGGGCGGCGTCGGCCAGGTGTGGCGTCAACGGTTCATGTCTGTCTTCGAACATGGTCGCGTAGACGGCCTCTTCGCCGTAGGCGATGATCTGCAGGTCGCGGATGGCCTGCCAGCCCTGGTTGTTGAAGATGACGCTCACTACTGGAATCTGGTACTGCACGGCGGTTGCCAGTTCCTGGAAGGTCATCAGGAAGTCACCATCGCCGACCAGGGCTACCACAGGAGCGTCTGGTGCGGCCAGTTTGGCCCCCATCGCCGCCGGAAAAGACCAGCCCATCGTGCTGAAACCGCCCGCTGCAAGGTAAGTGCGGGGGCGGGTGAAAGGCATTTCCTGGAAGACCTGAGCCTGGATGTTGCCCGACGAGGTGAAGACGATCCCTTCTGCGGGCAACACCCTGCGAATCTCGCTGATAGCGCGGCCCATGGTCACCGGCGTGCTGTCGGCTTCGCGCAGTGCGCGGCACTGCGCCCGCCAACTGGCGACCTGTTCGGCGATCTCGCGAGTGTAGGGGGCGTTCCGCCAGTCGCGCGGCGGAATAAGGGCGCGTACCGCGTCGAGCAGCGCCGCCAGGATCGCTTTTGCGTCGCCGACAATGCCTACTTCTACCGGATAGTTCTTGCCGATCTCAAAGGGGTCAATGTCAACGTGAATCAGCCGGGTCGGGGGGATGTTAAAGGATGCGCCCGGTCTGTAGGACGAGGCAGCCTTGTCAGCGAAACGTACCCCTACCGCCAGCAACACGTCGGCATGAGTGGTCATGAAGTTGCCGCAGGTTGTGCCGTTGCAGCCCATGTGCCAGGCATACAAGGGGTGATCTTCGGGGAAGGCACTTTTGCCCTGCATGGTCGTCACCACGCACGCGCCGAGATGCTCGGCAAGCTGACGCAGTTCATCCCACGCCCCAGACAGGATGACGCCACCTCCAGCGACGATCACCGGACGGCTGGCGCTCACCAGCAGCCTGGCGGCTTGCTGCACAGCGGTTGGGTCGCCAGCGGGACGGTCGTGGGGACGGCGCGCGCGCGGCTGTGGCGGGTCGGGCAGGTCTACCATATCCGCCTGCACGTCCATAGGCAGGGTGACCAGCGTCGGCCCAGGGCGACCGGTGCGCATCGCGTTGAATACCTGGCTCATGGCCCGCTGAAGCTGAACAGGGCTGTCAATATGCCAGGCTCGCTTGACAGCGGGGTACAGCATATGCGGCATGTCCGACCAGTGCTGGCGCTCGATCTCCTGCAGCACACCGACGCCGCGCATGTAGGTGTGGGTTTCGCCGATCAGCAGCAGCAGCGGGATTGAGTCCACATAGGCGGTTGCCAGGCCGATGGCCGTATTGGCCGCTCCTGCGCCAATAGAGGTGAAAACGGCCAGCGGCTCGCCTTTGACCCGGAAGTAGCCGTCGGCCATGTGCACGGCGGCCTGTTCATGGCGCGGCATGATCACTTTGATATCGTCCTGGCGACGCCGAAAAGCATCTACCAGCGCCAGGTTGCCATGCCCTGGAATGCCGATGACATAGGGCACGCCTTCGCGTACCAGTATGTCGGTGACGATCTCTGCACCTGTCAGTCTCATACGGTGATCCCCTCTCCAGTTAGTTGGCCGCGGCCCCAGCTACAACCTGACAGCACGCCCGGTCCGCACCGACTCCTGGGCAGCCAGCGCGAAACGCAGAATTTCGCGCCCTTCCCAGGCCGTCAGGCTCGGCGGGTCGCCAGCGAAGTAAGCGTCAATGAAATGACGTGTCGAGTTGATGAAACTGTGTTCCCAACCGACGGGCATGTCAGAATGGGCGTACACCTTGCGGTCGCGATACAACACGACGGGCGGCACGTCCATCATCTTGCCGTGACCGCGCGTGATCCACAGCACGCCTTTGGTGCCGGTGATCTCGATGCGGTCGTCCTGGGCGTAGTGTTGGGTGTCCAGCACCAGTTCCGGCGAGTGCACGATTTCCAGCGATCCATAGCGGTTGTTGCTGAACTTCCAGGAGATGATCCCCGGCGAATCCAGCACAAAGCCGGGGGCGATCTCGGTCGCGCCGATCCAGGCGTGCACTTCCTCGGCCAGGCCCATGAAGAACCAGGCCAGCGAGAATTTGTGGTGCCCGTCATCGAAGGACAGCGGCCCACCGCCGCATTGTTCGGGGTTGTAGCGCCAGGCCCAGGCCGAATGAGGCACGTCCCACATGGTGGGGCTGGTACCGGAATTGCTCTTAATGCGGATGGTCAGCAGATCGCCGATTTCACCCGCCTCGAGCAGCGCTTTGGCGCGTTGCACAGGCGGATAGAAGATGAAGTTCTCGAACACTTTGAAGATGACGCCCGCCCGTTCGGCAGCGGCGATCATCTCATCGGCTTCGGCGACGGTGAGAGCCATGGGCTTCTGCAACGAAATATGCTTGCCAGCAGCGGCGGCGTCCAGCGTTGCCTGGCGATGGAGGTGATGGGGCAGGAGGATTTCGACCAGGTCTACGTCGGGCAGGGCGAGCAGGTCGTGATAGTCGGTGAAGATGCGGTCGGGCGGGACGCCCCACTTGGCCCCCCGCGCCTGGGCGAGTTGGGGATCAATATCGCATACAGCGACGATGCGCGCTCGCTCGTTGGTCAGGTATTCCAGGGCGTGCAGATCGGAGATACGCCCTGTCCCAATGAAGCCTACGTTGAGTCTATCCATAAGCGCTGCTCCTTGTTGAATAATACGCAACATTGTTGCGCAAATAAGACCTGCTGCTACCAGGACTGTGAAAGGCCCTGGGAATGGCGATCAGCTACGTCGAAAGCTCATGCGGTTGGAAAGTTCGCGCGCGGCGTCCATCACCACCTGCGCGTAGTGCGGTAGGCGATCCAGCCCCATGCGCCCCGCCGGGCCGGAGATGCCAATGGCCCCAATGACCTTGCCGCGGTAGTCGAAGACAGGGGCAGCCACGCAGCGCACGCCGAAGTCGTATTCCTCATCGTCTATGGCGTAGCCCTGGCGGCGAGTCTGTTCCAGGTGCAGGCGTAGCACCTCTGGATCGGTAATCGTGCGCGGCGTGTACGAAGGTAGCTCTTTGGGCAGAGCAATGCCGTTATCGAAAGCCAGCAGGCACTTGCCCAGCGCTGTGCAGTGAAGTGGAGCAAGGGTGCCCACACCGGTTGTCACACGCAACGAGGCGGGGGACTCAACCTGATCCACATAGAGCGCCTGACCCTGAGCCAGGATGGCCAGGTGAGCGCATTCACCGGTGCGCTCTACAAGCTGGCGCAGGAAGGGCTTGGCTTCGTCGCGCAGAGGCATCCGCGTGAGCAGACTGCGGCTCAAGCGTACTACCTGTGGTCCTAACCGATAGCGGCGGCTAGTGGGGTCCTGCTCAGCAAAACCATAGGTAGCCAATGTCTGGATCAGGCGCGAGGCGCTGCTCTTATCTACGCCGAGTTCTTCGGCCAGTTCAGTGACGCTGACGCCGTTCTCAGCCTGCGCCAGCAATTCCAGGATTTTCAGGCCCCGGGCGAGCGATTGGATTTCAGCCAAAACCTACACTCCTTCGATGGCGAGTCAGTTTGTTGTGTATTGTACAACTGCCTGGCGGGGTTGTCAAACTCAGAATGGCGGTTGTTGACAATAGTAAAATGCAGTTGTATCATAAGCAACAGACCATTTATTGCCCGTCCCATGGGGGATTCGCCCTTCAGTAAAACTCGTTCAAGAGTAAGAAAGGAGTTTTCCGATATGCGTCGCAGATTATTCTTGTCCGTGTTGACGACCCTTGTGCTCGCCCTGGGCGTGGTAGCGCCGGTGGCCGGACAAGGCGACGTCAAGCAGGTCACGCTGCTGCACTACTTCAGCGGCGAACTGGGGTTCGATGCCCTGTCGCAGATTTTCAACAATTTCAAAGCAAGTCATCCAGACTATATCGTCCTGACTAATCCCGTCGGTCATGAGGAATTCAAGACGCAAATCTTGATCATGCTGGCGGGCGATGAACCGCCGGACATCTTCTCCTACTGGGCGGGCGCGCGCGTGCAATTCGTGGTAGATGCTGGACGCCTGGCCCCGATTGATGATCTGTGGGAGTCCGCTGGCCTGGACGCTGTTTTGCCCCCCGCGATTGTCAGCGGTGCAACCATCTACAACGGCCAGCACTATCTGGTGCCCTTCGGCTATCACTATGCGGGCATGTTCTATAATAAGCAGGTGTTCGCCGATGCTGGTATCACCGAACTGCCGCAGACCTGGGATCAGTTCCTGGAAGTCTGCGAAAAGCTCAAGGCAGCGGGCGTAGCCCCAATCGCCCTCGGTTCCAAGAACCGCTGGCCGGCGCAGTTCTGGTTCGACTATCTGCTGCTGCGCACGGCGGGCCCAGAATACCGCGCTGACCTGATGGCCGGGCGAGCCTCCTATACCGATCCTCAGGTCGTGCGCGTGATGGAGCTGTGGAAGGAACTCGTTGACAAGGGCTACTTCTATCCGGATGCCAACGCCTACGACTGGACTGATGCGGGCGATCTGGTGGCGGTGGGCGAGGCGGGCATGACGCTCATGGGCACCTGGCTCACCGGCTACTGGGATGGCACTGTCGGGCTGGTGCCGGGCGAGGACTACGATGTCTTCCCGTTCCCCGTCATTGATGAGGGCGTGCCGGATGCAGTGGTTGGGCCGGTTGATGGCTGGGTGCTCACGGCCAAGGCCAAGCACGCTGAGGCGGCCAAGGAACTGATGGCTTTCCTGCTCACCGATACCGAGTCGCAGGCGATCTGGGCCAAGGGGCAAGGCGCGCTGGCTCCCAATATCAACGTGGACACCGCTATCTACAGCCCGGTGATGATCAAGGCCCTGGACATCGTGAAGGCCGCCGATACCTTCGCGTTCAACTACGACCTGGCGACCACACCTCCGATGGCCGAGGGCGGCCTGGATATGTTCGCCCGCTTCATGGACGATCCGAGCGGGTACGAGACCTACTTGCAGGATACCGAGAACGTCGCTAAGGAAGTCTTCGGCAAGTAGCCCGCTGGATGTGACTGTTGCGATGCCGAGTCCTCATCCCTGGCCGGATGGAGGACTCGGCACGCCAGGCACGCGCACAGAGGACATAGAAAGGATTGACTTGTGGGCAAATCGCTGTGGCTCTGGCGCATCGGCTTTCTGGCAGTTCCCCTGAGCGTGTATACCGTAGTGGTCGTTGCGCCTTTGCTCTATTCATTCTATTACAGCCTCACCGATTGGAATGGTTTCAGTCCCAACTACAATTTTGTCGGTTTGGATAATTTCCAGAGAATCTTTCGCGATCCCTTGTTCAGCAACGCCATCGAAAACACGGTGATCTGGATGATCGCCGCGATCATCATCCCCACCGGCGGCGGGCTGTTCCTGGCGTTGATGTTGCACGAAGGCGTGCGGCTGGCAAATCTCTACAAGTCACTGTTCTATTTTCCCATCAGCCTCTCGCTGGCGGTGATCGGGCAGGTATGGATATGGATTTACCAACCGCGCTGGGGCCTGCTCAACGTGGTTCTGCGCGAGGTGGGACTGGGTCAGTACGCGCGCGCCTGGCTGGCCAAGGCGGACTCGGCGCTGCCTGCGGTGATCGCGGCCTGGTCGTGGCAGCAAATTGGCCTAGCGATGGTGATCTTCCTGGCTGGCCTGACTGCCGTGCCCACCGAGCTGACCGAGGCGGCGCAGATTGACGGAGCCAACCGTCGGCAATCGCTGCGCTATGTGGTGATCCCCATGCTGCGACCAGCTTCGATCGTGGTGATTGCGCTGGCGGTGATCAACTCGCTGAAGAGCTTCGATGTGGTGTACGTGATGACCAAAGGCGGGCCGTTCCACTCGTCCGATACGCTGGCGATGTTCATGTATAACGAATGTTTCCAGAAGTACTATATGGGCTATGGCAGTGCGTCGGCGGTGGTGCTGTTCCTGATCGCGCTGGTGGTGGTCGCTTTCTACTTTGTGTGGCAGATGCGCGCCATGGAGACGATCTATGAATGACGCATATCGGCTGACTTCGGACGCAGCCACTCAGCAGAAGGTAGTCCCGCTCCAACAGCGCGTGGTGCGCCTGACCCTGTACGCTTTGTTGACGGCGCTGGTGCTCATTTACTCGATCCCGGCCTTTGGAGTGATCATCACGTCCTTCAAGAGCAATGGTGAAATCGCCCGGCACGGGTTGTGGTCTGCCCCCCAGCAGATTCGCTTCGACAACTACCGCGAAGCCTGGTACGACGGCAATGTCAAGACCTACACGATCAACTCCTTCAAAGTCACTGTTCCGGCGACAATCATCTCGATCCTGTTTGGTGTCCTGACGGGCTATGTACTGAGCAAACTGCCCTTCCGGGGCAGCCAGGCATTGTTCATCTTCATTGTGGCGGGCATGTTCTACCCGCCGCAAATCGTACTGATCCCCCTCTTTCGTCTGTTCAACGAGATCAAGCTATATGACACGCTATACCCGATGATTATCGTACATTCCGCGTTTGGCCTATCCATCTGCACCTTGCTCATGCGTAACTTCTTCGCTACTGTCCCGAACGCTTTGCGCGAAGCAGCGATCATTGACGGGGCAAATGAGTTGCAGATTTTGCTGAAAGTCATGTTGCCGCTCAGCCTGCCCGCGTTGGCTGTCTTGGCAACCCTGCAGTTCACCTGGATATGGAATGACTTCCTGTGGCCGCTGGTCTTTACGCAGTCCGATACCAAGCGCACGATCATGGTGGGGATTATCACCATGCGCGGACAGTACTCGGTCGCCTGGGGGGTACAGGGGGCCATGTCCGTGATCGCCAGCCTGCCGACCCTGTTTATCTTCGTGTTCTTCCAGCGCTATTTCATCCGCGGGCTGACGCTGGGATCGGTGAAAGGCTAACGCGGCGGAGAGATCGTTCCGGGTCGGGCACGGGCTTCCCCATCGCCAAAGTCTGCCGAAAAACGTTGTGCGCTATCCCGAAATGATGCGCAGTCGGTACGGGAGCGACGGGCTTGGCCCCACCCGGCGGCTGCCTGATTTGGGGAGCGCAGTCCGAGTATCGCCCTCAGGACTTCTCAAGTGGCCTCTTAACCTTTCAGACTCCCTGCGGTCAGGCCACGAATCAGTTGGCCCTGCGCCACTATAAAGACCAGGATCATCGGGATCGCCGCGATCGCCAGCCCTGCCATCACTACTCGCTTTTCGCAAACTGCGCGAAATCCGCTATACTAAAGGCGGTCTGCGGACCGTGTATTTCGCCTAGAGAGTTACAAGGAGATTACCTGCTATGAAGCGACTGCTGACGTCACTGCTGGTGATGGTGTTCGTGCTGATGGCGGCTCAGGTTGCCGTCGCGCAGGAGGGCGAGGAGTTCACGGTGAAAGAACTCATCCCCTGCGACGAGTACGATCTCAGCGACCTGCGCATCGGCCTGGTGACGGACGTGGGAGAAATTGACGACAAGAGCTTCAACCAAAGCTCGTGGGAAGGCGTGCTGGCGGCGGAAGCCTGCGGCGCGACGGTCAACTACATCGAAACACAGAATGCCGCAGACTATGCTGACAACATCGCCGAATTCGCCGAAGCCGACTACGACATCATCGTCACAGTCGGGTTCGCGCTGGGTCCGGCCACCCTGGAGGCCGCCGCACTCTATCCGGATGTGCTGTTCATTGGCGTGGATCAGTTCCAGGCCGAGCCAGTGGACAACGTGGTCGGTCTGGTGTTCCACGAAGATCAGTCTGGTTTCCTGGCGGGTGTGCTGGCCGCGCGGCTGACCCAGACCGGCACCATCGCCGCTGTGCTGGGCACTGACCAGGTGCCGCCTGTGGTGGCCTTCAAGGAAGGTTACGAAGCGGGTGCGCGCTACGTTAACCCGGATATCAAGATCATCTCCACCTATCACCCCGGCGCGATTGACCAGGCCTTCACCGACCCCGAATGGGGCGCGACCACGGCCCGTCAGGCGCTCGATCAGAACGCTGATGTGATCTTCGCCGCGGGCGGCAAGACGGGCAACGGTGGCCTGATCGAAGTCGCCAATGCCGTTGGCCCGGATGGCCCGCCGCCGTTCTGCATCGGTGTGGACACGGATCAGTGGAACACCGTTCCCGAAGCGCATCCCTGCCTGGTGTCGAGCGCCATGAAGCTGTTGGACAAGGGCGTGGCGGACATCGTCATGGCCTATGTGGATGGCACGCTGGAGCCGGGCAACTTCTTCGGCGAAGCCGCCCTGGCCGATTTCCATGATCTGGCCGATTACGTGCCCGATGAGGTCAAGGCCGAGCTGGAGGAGATCACCAAGGGTCTGCTCGACGGCACGATCAAGACGGGCTACGGCGAAAGCGCTGAATAGCACTCACTGTTGACAACTGTATAGCTTCAGGCCCCCTCGTCCCGTGAGGGGGCTTTATTTTTTGCCCCGCCGCTGGACAGTGCCGCGCCCTTCGCATAGAATGAGGGGGTGTTATCAGCCATCCCCAGGACGAGCCAGTCATGATCAAGCCGGTTAGCGCACCGCTGACGGCGGAGGAACGGGAGCGTATCTACCGCCGCAATTTCGTCTTCTTTCTGACCGACTACACCATTTTCTCCATCGCGCTCAACCTGATCGGCCCGACGACAGTCATCCCCGATTTCGTGCGCAAGCTCACCGATTCGGAGATTCTCATCGCCACCTCCAGTCAGCTGTTTGAGATCGGCTGGCTGCTGCCGCAGTTGTTAGTAGCGCGGCGACTGGTGCGCGTTGCCCACAAGAAATGGTGGTTCGTGGGGCCGAATATCCCTGTGCGCACCCTGATTCTCATCTTCAGCGGGGTGATCGTGTTGCTCGGCCCGGAGCGGCCCGGCGCGATCCTGGCCGCATTTCTGATTTTCTATGGGCTGGCGGCGCTGGGCGATGGGCTGGTGGGCGTGCCCTGGATGGACTTGGTCGGCAGCAGCCTGGACGACCGGCGGCGCGCGCGGCTGTTCGGGCTGGGCAACGCGGCAGTGGGCATCACCATCCTGGGGCTGGCTCCGCTGGCCGGTTACATTCTCGGTGAAGGGGGGCCAGAGTTCCCCAACAACTATGCCCTGCTGTTCGCGGTCTCTGGGGTGCTGTTTCTGCTGACACTGCCGCCCATCCTGCCGATCCGCGAACTGCCCTCTGCCAAACCGCTGGAGACGATCCCGCCCCTGCGCGAGTATCTACCCGGCCTGGTGACAGTGCTGCGTCGCGACCTGCCTTTCCGCGCGGTAGTCGCCGCTCGCCTGCTCACCACGCTGGCGACTATGGCCGCGCCCTTCTACATCGGCCTAGCCACAGAGAAATTGGGGCTGTCGAGCGATGAAGCTGTCAGTCGCCTGCTGCTGATGCAGACGCTGGGGAGTGTGGCCGGGGCGTTGGTCTTCTCGCGCTATGGGCACGACCGCACTATGCGCTTCACCCGCATGGCGTTGCTCTTCGCCAGCGCGCAGCCTTTGCTGGCCTTGCTCGCCAGCGCCTTGGGGCCAGGGCCGCTGTATGTGGCTTTCCTGGCTGGCGGTGTGGCCGCGGGTAGCCTGGGCATCAGTTTCCTCAACTGGGTCATCAGCTATGCCAGGCCAGAGCAACGCCCGGTCTATGCGGGACTGTTCAACACGCTTTCGGCGGTTGGTCTGCTGATCGCGCCGCTGCTGGGTGGCAGCTTGGTGCAGAGCTTCGGCTACGAAGCCGCCTTCGTGGTGGCCCTGGTCGCCTTGGGAGGTGCGTTGCTGGTGCTGCTGCGCTACTGCCCGTCTCCGGCGCAGGCGTGAACGTTGGAGCGCCGTTGAGAAGTCCGGAGTTTTCGATTCGTGCCAGCCACGCCCGTTGTCCTCAGCCCCAACCGGGCAAGGGCAGCACGCTGACCCGGAACGCGCCGTGATGGATAGTGCCCACTACGAACAGCGTCGCGCCACCCCACATGCTCACCACGGCCACACCCGTCAGGATCACCCAGGCGACGAAACCATCCCTGGCCAAAGCCACGTCGTCCGGGTGAGCCTCGACGGCGCTGAAGTGCTCTTCGAAAAGAGTGATCGCCGGGTAGGCTTCGCGTAAGGCGGCCTGATTGGTGTCGCTGCGCAGGTAGACAGCGGCTATTGCGCCCAGCGTCAGCGCCAGCACCAGGCTCAGCGCGAACACCACTGCTCCAAACAGCGCCCACCGCCGTCCGGCGCGAGCGCGCCCGCGCCGGACGTGAGCCGCTCCAGGGCCATCCTCATAGACCAGCCCGTCGCTTTCCAGCGTGATGTAGACGCGGTCGGCGCGCAGACCGCTGAATAGCAGCAGCAACAGGTACCAGGCCAGGCCGATGCCGGTCAACAGGGCCAGCAGCCATCCGCCAGCGCCCAGCGCCTTGCCGCGCGATAGCACAGCGGCGGTCGCCGTGCGCTGATGGAGCCGGTAGCCGCCGCGCAGGTAATCGCCAACCCGTTGTTGCAGGTAGGCCAAGCCCGGAGCCAGAGGCGCAGCGACAGGCGGTGGGCTGTAGACCGGTGCAGGCGGCGCAATGAAAGCAGGCGGCGGGGGAGTGACGGGCGGCGTCCGTGGTGGCGGCTCAACGCGCAGATGACGCGGCGTGATGCTTTCCCGCGGGCCAGGGGCAGGCTCGTGCACGCGCGGCTGTGTGACCGCGACCGGCGGGGTCTCCCTGCGATCGGTATCCTCGTAGGGCAGGCGTGCTTCTGCCTCGATCTCCTCCGGCGGGAAAGGCGTGGTCATGCCTCCTGGCGGCGTGTGTCCGGCGGGAGGGGCTGGCCTGGCACCCGGCGGCGCGATCCCTTCGAGGGGGGCCAGTTCCGGCGGGAGGGGCCGCTCCTCGACGGCGGCTACGGGTGCTTCCGGCCCGCCGGCTTCCTCGGTAACCTCAGGGAAACGCTGCGCATTCCGGCGGTTTTCCTCACCCACAGCTTCGCTTGGCTCAGCCTGCCCTCTCTCCGCGTCGGAGAAGGGGCTGTATGGTGCGTCAGCGTCGAGCGGAGGCGGGGTAAAGTGGGGTGAAGCAACCTGCCCCTCCAGTTCTTTATCTGAGGGCACTTCTGCACCAGGGGCTTCCTCAGCGGCAGCAACGCCTGCTGCTTCCTCCGGAGGTATGATGGCCGTGGGCGCATCGCGCGGCGTTTCCGCGGGCGCAGAGATCAGCTCCTCAGCCGCAGGGACTTCGTCTTCCAGCGCGAAGATCGCAGTGGCCGAGTCGGGGGGCGTCTGCTCCGCTGCCTCAGACACGTCTTCGGCGACCGGTTCCTGGTCATCCAGCGGGGCGATCACCGTGGCCGGGTCTTGCGCCAGGGGGGATAAAACCTGGCCGCACTGCGAACAGGCCGTCGCGGTCATACTCACCGGAGCACCGCAACGTGGGCAGGGGTAACTATCAGCGGGCACTGGCGCGTCCTTTCTGATAAGTCAATGGTGCTTTCATTGTACCGCGCTTTCGCTGCTGCATTGGACAGTCGGGACGCTCTGTGCCTAGAATCTGTTCCGGTGCGCAGTGTCCGCTATGCGCCTCTACGATCGCAGTCAGATTACTGATATGAGGAGAACTGATTGATGGCTGTACCAATTCCTGACACACACCGCGATCTGCTGGACGGGCCGGTAGTTGTCGCCCTGATCACTGTCATGCCGAACGGACAGCCGCAGGCGACGCCGGTCTGGTGCAACACCGACGGTGACTACATCCTGGTCAACACGGCGCGCGGTCGCCAGAAGGATCGCAACATGAGCCGCAATCCCAGGGTGACACTGTTGGCGATTGATCCCAAAAACCCGTTCCGCTGGATCGAGGTGCGCGGTCAGGTGATGGAGATCACCGAAGAAGGGGCTGTGGAACACATCAACGCGCTGTCGAAGCTGTACACCGGCAACCCGGACTACTACAGCTTCAACCCGGCGGCCAAGGGCAAAGAGACGCGCGTGATCTACCGCATCGAGCCACTCAAAGTCGTCGCCTTCGGTTAGCGCGGGCCTGACGCCACTGTTTGCCCTGCGATCGGCGTGCGCCCTCTTGCCGACGGCCACGCTGTGGGTTACGTTATAGAAAACACTGCACTACCAGGCAGGCATAGCATGATGGTATTGAAGCGCAGACACCAGGTGTGGAGCAGGGGCGCTGTGCTGGGGCTGGCGCTGATGATCGTGGCGCTCGGTTCGCTGGCGGGGGCGCACGCTCAGGGTGACCCGCCCCCCTCGGCACGGCTCAACGGTCTGATCCATCAGTATCAGACGTGGAACAATTGCAGCGGGGCCAACCTGACGATGGCGCTATCCTACTTCGGCTGGGGTTTCGATCAGGACATCGCCCGGCGCTGGCTCAAGCCCAATGTCGAGGACAAGAATGTCTCTCCCTGGGAGATGACCGACTACGTCAATAAGGTGCAGACCACCCTGCCCAGCGTGCGCGCCATCTGGCGCTATGGCGGCGACCTGGCCGTGATCAAACGCCTGATCGCGGCAGGGTTCCCCGTGATCGTCGAGAGCGGCTTCGACGTGGAAGACCTGGGCTGGATGGGGCATTACGAAACGGTCGTCGCTTACGACGATCCTTCGCAGACGATCTGGGTCTACGATAGCTACTTGGGGCCAGCCGGCTACGGGCGCGCGCATTCCTACGCCGACTTCGACTACTGGTGGCGGCACTTCAACCGCGCCTTCATCGTGCTGTTCACGCTGGAACGCGAGGCCGACCTGCGGGCGGCATTGGGTGATTACGTCTCCCCAGAGAACGCAACTACCATTGCCTTGCGCACCGCCCGTCAGGAGGCAGCCGCCAATCCCGGCGACCCCTGGGCCTGGCTGAACATGGGCGTGTCGAACGCAAAACTGGGCAACTATTTCGACGCCGCGACCGCCTTCGATCAGGCTTTCGCGCTGGGCCTGCCCTACCGCGTCACCTGGTATATCTTCAGCCCCTTCGAAGCCTACTGGAACGTGGGTCGCTTCCAGGATGTGATCGCGCTCGCCAACAATACCGAAGCCACCACGGTCTACGTGGAAGAACTCTACTACTGGCGCGGCATGGCGCTGGCGGCCCTGGGGCAGCGCGACCTGGCGCTCAACGAGTTCAACAAGGCCGTTTCCTACAACCCCAACTTCACCCTGGCCGCCGACCGCCGCGCCCAGGTCGAAGCGGGCATCTTCTGGGCACCCGCACCGGCCTAAGAGACCGTACGGGGCCTCACCCCCGGGCCCTTTTCCATATGGTCTCTGGAGCGCGTCACGCACCCCTACGGTCTGTCCACGTGCAGCGTCGTCAGGTAGACCAGCGACGAGCCGGTCGGTGTGCCGTCGGGGGTGTAGATCGGCACCGCTTCGGCATTGGTCATGTTGTGCAGGCCAATCAGCAGCGAATAGTCGCCCGGCGGTAGATCGCAGGGGATAGTCAGCGTCCGCCGGTCGAGGTGATAGGTGTCCGTCGCCCAGTCAATGGTGCGCGCGCCACTCGGCCCGGCATCTACCCTGGCCACTCCCTGCCCGTTGGCGTCGGCCAGCACCAGGCCAATGCCCAGGTCAACGCCTGGCGCGTCAGCAGCGTACCACCAGCTTTCGAAGGACACGTCCTGACAGGCGCGCACGTTCACACCGCCCGGCAGGTTCCACCCCTGCAGACTGATGGCCTCGCCGAAGCGGGCTTGCGGGGTCAGGGTCTGCGGCACGCGCCGGTAGGCGACGATCTGATAGACGTTGCGGTCATCTACTAACATCGCCCGTTGCGTATCTCCATACTGACGGTGCAACACTGCCAGGAACGGATCGAGCAACGCCGTCCGGTTGTAAGTGATCAGCCAGACGCGCTCCGCCCCGTCGAGGAACTGCGCAAAGCGAGTCAGCGCCTCGTCATCGGCGCTGAAGACCTGCTGAGCGATCGGATCGTAGGGAAAGTAGTGATTGCTGCCGCCAATGTGGAACATGTTCGCTTTGTCGAGCGAGCCAGGCAGACGGTCGCGCAGGTAATAGTAGAGCACCTGCGTGCTGGCCGCGTAGTCCTGCACATGGGCGATTACCTTGTCGCCTGGCTGATAGTCCGGCGACATGAACGTCACCAGTTCGCGGTAGGGCGCGTTGGTGCGGTAGGTGCGGAATTCGGTGAGGGCCGGATAGCCGAGCAACAGGATCGCTGCCAGCCGCGCCTGCCAGGGCAACCGCAGCAGCCCCAGCGCCGCGACCAGGGCCAGGAAGGGGGTCAGGATGATCAGATTCTTGGAAGTGGCATTGCCCGTTACAAAGCGGTTGGCCAGGAACGCCAGGGCCAGCATGGCGGCGGGCGCGAGCAGCACGATCAGCACCTGCCCCGCCGCGCCGAAGCGGTAGCGCTCCGCTGCGTAGATGGGACGCTCAGAGCTGTGCCGTTGAACTGAGCGGCGGCCAGGTGAAGCGTAGGTGCGCCACAGCCACCCCACCGCGGCGCTGAGCAGGGTCACTGTGCCGACGAGCAACAACAGATCGCCGATGGCGGCAGGGACGGGCATCATTTCGCGATAGAGTTGTTGGAAGAAGCGCCGGTCGGACGGAAGCGCGTAGCTCTTGCCGCCTGGCCCGGCGACGAAACGGTGGAGCAGGGGCAACAGCCACGCCGTCAGCGACAGGCCAACCGCGGCGAACAGGCCGAACGCGCGCAGGTACAGGTCGCGCTGCCAGCGCACCAGTCCTACAAAAGCTATCGCCAGCCCGGCCAGCAGAAAGCCGCCGTAGTAATGAGTCTGCAGCGCGGCCACGCCGAAAGCCACGAAGAGCAGGGCGCGGGCAAAAGTGGGTCGCCGCACCCAGCGCAGCAGGGCCAGCGTGCAGCCTGCGGTCACCAGCGTCAGCGCCCCATAGGGTCGGAACTCGTGCATATAGAACTGCGCGAAGGGCAGCGTGCCCAGCACGAAGACAGCGTAAGCGCCGCCCGCCCGCCCGAACAGGTCAGCCCCCAGCCGCCAGACCAGCGCCAGTGCGATCAGCGTGATCAGAGTCGAGAAATAGCGCACGACCGGTTCGGTCTCGCCCGCTTCGCCCAGCGCCTGTACCCAGGCGACCGCTGCCAGTCGCCAGCCCGGCGGGTGCACGCCGCCCAGCCCCAGCCACTGCACCACTTCGGACAGGTTCATGATCTGCGCGGCGTGCACCGTGTAGATTTCGTCCTCGCGGAAGTTACGATCGTGAAAATGGGCGGTGTGCAGCGCCACGCTCGCCAGCAGCAAGACCGCAGCGAGCAAAAGAGTGGTGGTCATCCACTGCCTACCGCCAACGGTTGTTTGAAAGGGCATACAGTTGCTCCTAATCCTGGCGCTCCATTTCTCCGAATGGGCGTTACTTGCCTGTCCGGCCTGCGGAAGATAGCCGCTCCACCACGCGCAGGCGGGCGCTGCGACTGCGCGGATTGGCGGCGATTTCCGCATCGTCGGGACGGATGGGCTTGCGCGTGACCAGGCGCACGCGGGCCACATGCCCGCAGGTGCACACGGGTTGACGGGGCGGGCACAGGCAATCCGTCGCCTCAGTCTTGAAAGTCTGCTTGACGAGGCGGTCTTCCAGGCTGTGAAAGCTAATCACGGCCAGCCGCCCGCCCGGTCGTAACAGGCCGATGGCGACGGGTAGCGTCCGCTCGATTGCGCCCAGTTCGTCGTTGACGGCGATGCGCAGCGCCTGGAATGTGCGCGTGGCCGGGTGAATTTTCTCGCGCGGGCCGCGGTAAGCACGCGCGACTACGTCGGCCAGTTGTCGTGTGCTGGTCAGCGGGCGCGCAGCGACGATGGCGCGGGCGATATGACGGGCGTAGCGTTCCTCACCGTAGCGGTAGAGCACATCAGCCAACGCCTCGGCGTCCCAGGTGTTGACGATTTCGGCAGCGGTGAGATCCCCTGAGGTGGGATCGAAACGCATGTCCAGCGGTCCGTCGAGCAGAAAAGCGAAGCCCCGTGCCGGATCGTCTACCTGCATGGATGACATGCCCAGGTCGAGCAGGATACCGTCCAGGCCGGGGACGGCGTCAGGCAACCAGGCGGATACCAGCGCGGCCATGTGCTCGTAGCTGGCGTGATGCAGCGTGACGCGCTCTCCAAAAGGGGCCAGCCGTGCCCTGGCCAGCGCCAGCGCTGCCGGATCGCGATCCAGCCCCCGCAGGCGAGCCTGCGGCGCGGCGCTGAGGATGGCCGCCGCGTGACCGCCCGCGCCCACCGTCCCGTCCACGAAATATCCCGCCGGGCACTCGGTCACGCGCAGCGTCGCCAGCACGGCCTCCAGCAGCACGGGGATATGGGGATCGGCGGGAGCATTCATCGGCGTCCGGTTTCCTCCGAAGGCAAGAAGAGCTTATCACAGAGAGCGCGGAGAACACAGAAATGAACTGAGGCAAAGAATTAGCAGACGCATTGCCTCTGCCCGGTTTTACCTCACCCCTGTCTGGCACTGGCGCGCCTCGCTGTCCCCTATCCAGGCGTGGGGAGCAAGCCGAGTGGGGTGAGGCCGGGAGTGAGGTAAACAAAGCTATTCGCAGAGTTCCCCTGCACTCTGAAGGAGCACGGAGAGAAGTTCGTCTCAGTCCTCTGTGCTTTCTCGTTCTCCGCGGTGAGTTTTTCATCTGCCTGGCCTCAAGTGTAGAGGGGGCAGCGGCGAACAGCAAGCCTCAGCGGGTGGGGTGCGTGCAAACTGTGGCGGGCGATTTGCTGCAGTCTGCTGCCCCTCACCCCTACATCCCCTCTCCCTCGCGACGGCGTCGCGGGGCGAGGGGACTTGCTGTCTCTCGCTCAGGCGCTCCCCTTCGCCCGCGCTACGGGCGAAGGGGCCGGGGGTTGAGGGTCATCAGGCGGGGCAAAGCCGCTGACAACCCTTGCACACCCCTTCCTTAGACGGCAGGTTGTCCCGCCAGAAAGCTTGGGGTAAAGTTGCAGTAGCACTGCCAGCCATGATAGGCGCTTGCTCGCAGCGTGGCAGAGCGCCATCAACGGAGGGAAAACCATGCCTCGTTTACTTCGGATGGGCCGCCGCTCACACCCTGCTCAGCCCGCTGAAGTTACTCCGACCGTCGAGGCCGCTGCCGAGGGCGAAGAGGATCACCTGGACCGCGCGGGACTTGAGCCGTTCGTGCCCGTGCCCGACGAGGATGCCTACGCCCTGCGCGCCTACTCCTACCGTGCCGAGCCACTCCTCCCCGCAGCCGACGCCGTCAGAGGCGCAGCGCGGCGCAGACGCCTGCGCACACCGCGTCTGCTGCCCGGCCTCCAGGTGCGCTGGGGCTGGTTGATCCTGGCCCTCGCCCTGATCGCTGGTGGAGCGATCGGCACGCTGCTGCGACAGGGTCGCCTGAGCGAAGAAGATGTCACCTGGTGGCCGATTCTGTCCCTGGCCCTGGCGGGTCTATGGATGCTGCTGGCGTTGATCCGGCGGCGGGTGGCTTCCTTCCTCGGCGGGGCGGCTCTGGCCGGTGTGGGGCTGAGCGCCCTGCTCGATACCCAGGGCGTCGCTGTGCTGCGCGAAACGTTGCTGGGGTTGGTACTGGTCAGCACTGGCCTGGGCATCGTCGTCCGCGGCTTCGCGCTGCGCGGACGGATCGCCCGCTGATCCCCAGCGTATCTCCTCAACCTGGCGAACATCTGAAACCCCCATCGCAGAGTTGGCATCTGATGGATAGGACTGAGAGATTCTGATCACCCAGGAAGTACTGGATGGAGAACAACGGTGAGCGGTGACGTAACGATTGGGTTGGCATTTCTGGCTGGGTTGCTGTCGTTCATTTCGCCGTGTGTGCTGCCGCTGGTACCCGCTTATGTCGGCTATATGGGGGGACAACTCACGCAGCAGGTCAGCACACCGCACGCCATTGCTCGCGACTTCCGGCAACGCTTCGGCACGCTGACGCATGGCATTTTCTTTGTGCTGGGCTTCACCCTGTTCTTCGTGATCTTCGGCCTGCTGACGACTGCCGCGGTGTCCTCGCTGACCGAGATTGGCGTCACCGAAGGGCAGGTGCGCGACGGCATCGCCCGCATCGGCGGCACGGCGGTGATCTTGTTCGGGCTGCATATCATGGGTGTGCTCAATCGCGTGTTCGTCTGGCTCGGCACACAGGCGGCCAGACTGGATCGCTCGCCCTATGGCAACCTGATTTCCACACTGGTGGGCATTGCCCTGATCGGAGCCATCTACTGGTTGTTCGTCGAATCCTGGTTCCTGACGCTGGTGGTGATCCTGCTGCTGGGGCAGGTCTTCCGCGACGCGCTCAAGGCCGACACCGCCGGGCAATTCTGGGGGCGCATCATCGCCCGCCTGCACACGGCCCTTTATGTGGACACGCGCCGCCAGACACGCCCCGACAGTCGCTACGGGTACCTGGGATCGCTCTTCATGGGCGTGGTTTTTTCGGCAGGATGGACGCCTTGCATCGGCCCCATCTACGGCGCAGTGCTCACGCTCGCCTCGACCGGCAACTCGATCTCCGAGGCGGGGGTATTGTTGACGGCCTACGCCCTGGGGCTGGGCATTCCCTTCCTGCTGACAGCCCTGGCGCTGGATCGAGCGCAGGGAGTCTTCCGCCGTCTGCAACGGCACATGCGCGCCATCGAAACCTTCAGCGGCGTTTTCCTGATCCTGATCGGCGTGCTGGTGTTCAGCGGGCAGTTACAGCAACTGTCTACCCTGGGCACTCAGGGCGACCTGGGCGACTTCCAGCTCAATATGGAAAACTGCGTGGTAGGCGCGCTGGAAGGGCGCGTGCTCTGGCGCAACGTGCCCGCCTGCATCGGCGACGGCATCAAAGAAGGTTTCTACGTGGCCGCGCCGCGAGTCAGCGCAGCCTCTGACGATCAAGACCTGGGCGCGGCCCAGGGGGCGACCGCGCCCTCCACTGCGGCGGCGGACGATGTGCCAGTGGGCCTGAGCGTGGGACAGCGCGCGCCCGATTTCACCGTCGAACTGCTGGACGGGCGCACGGTGGCGCTATCCGACTTTCGCGGACGGCCCGTGCTGCTGAATTTCTGGGCGACGTGGTGCGGCCCCTGTCGCGAAGAACTGCCCGACTTCCAGGCCGTCTTCGACCTGCAGGGCGGCCCAGAGCGCTTTGTGGTGCTGGCCGTCAACAACATGGAATCGCGCGAGACAGTCGCGTCGTATGTCAGGGAAGTGGGCCTCACTTTCCCGGTGGCGCTCGACCCCGATGGGCGCGTTAACTTCGACCTGTATGGCATTCAGGGGTACCCGACCAGCCTCCTGCTCGATGCGAACGGCGTGATCGCCGCCCGCTTCCAGGGATCGCTGCGCGGGCCGCAACTGCTGGCCGCGCTGGAGTCTTTGCAGACCGGATAGGACAGGGAGAGTAGCTGATGGCGTCGCTTTCTACAGCGGATGAGCGCGCCCTGCGGCGGGCCATTCGCACCAACCGTTGGGTGTTGTGGCTGGCGCGGCATTGGCTGCTGCTGGCGTTGCTGTTCCTGTTTGTCTACACGGGCCTGTCACTGACTGCGCCTGTGTTCATGCAGGCGGGCTGGGACAGCGCCGCCGAGGTGGTATACACCATCTACGCGCCGCTGTGTCATCAGTTTGCCTTCCGGTCGTGGTTCCTCTTCGGCGATCAAGTGGTGTATCCGCGCGCGGTGGCGGGGTCGAGTCTGCGCCCGTTCGAATATTACGCGGCACAAGACCCGCACTTTGCTGGCGTAGACCTCTATACCTGGTCGGCAGACCTGCAACTGAAGGCGCGCTCGTTTCGCGGCAACGAGCAGATGGGCTACAAGACCGCCCTCTGCGAGCGCGACATGGCCATCTACGGGACGATGTTGCTGGCAGGACTGCTCTTCAGCCGGGTGCGACGCTGGCTGCGCCCCGCTCCTATTCTCCTTTATGTCTTTCTGGGGCTGGGGCCGTTGGGGTTGGACGGCTTCAGTCAGCTTTTCAGCTATCCGCCATTTGAGTTCTGGCCGGTGCGCGAGACGCTGCCCGCCTACCGCCTGCTGACTGGCGCGCTCTTCGGGTTGATGAACGTCTGGCTGGCGTTCCCCTATATCGAAGAGTCCATGAACGAGGCACACCACAGGATAAGCACCCGGCTGCGGCTGGCGGAGCAACGTCTGGCGGAGATGCGCGTCACGTCCCGCTGAAGCTGTTTACAGGGAAAAAAAGACGGCCTCAGGGAGAACCCCTGGGGCCGTCTTCTTGCTGTGCGGCGCTGCTCACTCCCCGCCACCCAGATCAATCGTGGGGGTAGGAGTCGGCGTTCTGTGGGCCGTCGGCGTGTTCGTCGGCGTATTGGATGGCGTAAACGTGGCTGTCGCCGGGCCGGGCGTGGGTGTGTTAGTCCTGGTTGGGGTAGGCGTGCGGGTATTGGTACTGCTCGGCGTCAGCGTGATGGACGGCGTCAGCGTGATCGTCGGTGTGCGCGTGTTGGTCGGTGTGTTAGTCGGCGCTGGCGTGGACACCGTGTATTGCCCATAGCAGACGAAGTTGATGGTGAAAGTCGTGGCGTTGAAGTCGTAGCTGTTGTAGCCGACCTGATCGAGCCGCTCGGCGACCCCGTCGAAATCGAGCCACACATCTACCTGCTGTCCGGGGTAGAGCACTGCATCCACCAGCCAGCCTGAGCCGCCCGAAACGCCCACCGTAGGCGGTGTGGTAGACTGCGCCGCCGAATCCCATAACTTGACCGCGGACGGATCGAAGGCGTTCGCTCCGCCTACCGCCACGAAGTCCAGGTAGATCGGTGGCAAGGTGCGGTTGTAGGTGTTCCAGTTGATGCTGAAGCCAGTGATATAGGCTACCGCAATGTCCGTGTTGCGGATGGTGTAGCGCACCACCGCATTAGTATCGAAGCCCGCGAACCGCACCTCATAATTGGTGCAAACCGGCGTCGGCGTGCGGGTAGGCGTGTTGGTCAGCTGCCAGCCAGGCGGGGTGGCAGTGAAGGTATTGGTGGGCGTGGGCGTGGGCAGACCGGTCAGTTCAATCAGGCAATCGGTAGCTGGGTTGTAGCCTATCCCGCCCCAGGTGGTGCCCAGGTAGATGCGCGTGCCGTTGAACGCACCGGGCACGAAGTGATCGCTGAGGCGCAGCGGGCCATTGAGGAATTCGACGCGCAGGGCTGTGGTCGTATTGGCACCGAAGCGGCGGTTCTCGTAGGTCGGCGCGTCGTCATCCCAGCCAGGATCGGTGTTGTCTATGACTGTGGGCGGCGTGAAGTCTGGCCCCTGCCAGAAGGCCGTGCGCGTCCCCACGCGCATGGTGTTGACATACATACCCGGATAGGCTGGCGGTTTAGACCATCGCAATTCCACTCGCGAGACGAACACCGGCCCGTACTCGTTGGCGTTTCTGATGCGGATTTCCAGCAGATTGTCCACCAGACGCACCTGGTCCAACCAGATCAAGTTGCACTGCGGAGAGGGCGTCGCCGTAGCCGAAGGCACAGGGGTGTCGGTAGGCGTGTGACTGGGCGTAGGGGTAATGGACGGCGTATTGCTGGGCAAGGGTGTATTGCTGGGCAGCGGCGTATTAGACGGCGTGAAGGTAGGCAGCGCCAGCGCAGGCGGGATGTTGATCACGCGCGTCGAACGGAACGACTCGTTGATCATCACACGCCGCGCCTGCAACTGAATGTAGTCGGCCAGCCCCAGAGGCGTGATCAACGGGTGATTGAAGAAGACGACGATCTCCACGGCGTCGCCAGGGCCGCCCGGATCGTACTGGTTGACGCCCTCCATGCCTGGCTCCTGCACCTGGCACAGACGGTCGCTGCGGTTTTCGCTGGGCTTGTAGCGGGCCGGTATGTCATAGTTCACGCCAGGGCGCGAACTGCAAATCCACACGTGGAACCAGCCCGGCTCGCTGTCGGTGATGGTGCCCGTGTGCAGATCGTATTCGTCCGGATATTTCAGGCCGACATAGTGATCGCCGGGCTTGAGGGCCAGACCCGCCGCGCCGATCCGCGCCCGATCCACAATGGAGGGAATACGCGCCACATCCTGGCGCAACCACTGATCTTCGATGGCACCAGGCTCGCAGTCGTGGCCCCAGTGTCGCCGGAAAGCGACGTCTTCGCCTTCCGTACAGGGCATCAGCGTGTCCAATACCACCTGACGGCGCTGTTCCTCGGTCAGACCGGCGGGGATGGTGTAGCCCATAGCCTGGGCCAGGATGTCTTCGTCCCACTGCCCGGTGACCGCATAACGCGCCGCGGCCCGCGCTGCGTTCTGCAGGGTGATCCACGCCTGGAAGATGCGCGCAAACTCGATGACGCCGAACATCAGCATCAACAGTATAGGCAGGGTCAGCGCGAATTCCACCAACGTTTGCCCGCGCCGACTGCCTGTAGGTTGGGGTGATGCAGGTGCTGGACTCATGGGCACTCCCCTTTGATCGCTCCGCATGGCTTAGCGCGACAGGCGCGTGAACATGCGGCTGGCGATCTCTTCAAACACGTCGTTCAGCTCAGCCAGACCAGCGGCAAAATAGTACTGTCCACATTGCTGTGTAGGGTGCAGGACACGAGTCGGTGTATTCTCACAGACATCGGGTTCGCCGTAATAATCGGGATATGGCCCGCCGATCGGGTAGGTGGGGACGGGATTGCGATCCTCGCGCAGGTCGTGCTCCAGGTTGTTGTCAATGAAGCCGTTGTCACCCGCGTCGGCGATGTAGCGCAACAGAGGCGCGGCTGTCGGTTCGTCAATCACTTCCTGCCCGAAGCCAATCGAGAACATGGCGATGAAGTTGCCAGGGATATTGGGCTGGATTTCGATCAGACCGGCGAAGTCGGCCATGTCGCGGGCATAATCGTCGGCGTCGTAGTGGCCGGCCGCACCACATTCCGGATTACCAGTTTCCGGTTCGTTGGTCTCCCAGTCCATGCAGAAATGGCGCGACCGGGGGTCATTGTCGTTGCAATAGGGCAATGCTCGCTCAACCTGAGCAGGGTTGTTCTCCCTGCATTCCGGCCAGACATAACCTCTATCCGGGTTCAGATTGCAGAACGTCCACCAGGGGCAGAAACCATAGAAGCCGTAGTCGCGGACACTGGTAACGTCGGGGATGCGGTTGGTCACGTTGGCCGCCCCATCGCTGAGCACCACCATCACCCACACGGCATCGCGGCGCACATCTATCGGATCGGTCAGCGCATTGCTGCCAGCCAGGATACCCCCGCCGATATTGGTGTTGCCACAAGGGGCGATAGCCTCATAGGAAAAGGGGCGACGTTGTGGCTCTTCGTCAGGGTCGGCCCCTTCCGCTATCCACTGATTCCACTCAAGCTGCGCGTCTACATATTCCTGGCAGATATTGTGCAGGCGCTGGCGGTTCGGGTTGACCCACACGCCCACCTTCTGGTTGAGCGTGTCAATGGCGGTCTGTTCGCTGCGCAGCATGGGGCGGAAATTGGTGCCAGTCCCGTCCGGATCGTAGGCCACGCCCTCGCGGTCGAAGGTCACCAGCACCACACGGTCGCCGCGCACGAAGTCCAGGCGCTTGATGAACATGCGCGCGGCGTCTTTCACCTGTTTGAACGGTTGACAGATCAGGGTAGTGAAGTTGAAGCCCAGCGGATCGGTCAGGCTACTGCTCTGGGCTACGCTGCTGGCCAGGCCATCCTCGCCGGGGTCCCACATATTGTTGAAGTTGGCGTCGTGCCAGATGTAGCCGTTGGGCAGGTATCCCCCTGTGGACCTGCGCACGGTGCCATCGCTCACCGAGCCGGTGCCGGGATCGTTGCAGCACCCCGCCCAACGTTCTCTGGCATAGGGACGGATGCCAGCGGCCAGGTCTGCGGCAGTGGTGTAGCATTCGGGGCGAATGGTGCGCGATCCGCCACCGCCATAACTCAGACCGACGGCGGTATAGTGCGTGCTGTTGGTCTCCTGCGACATGGACTCGGACGTGTCAATCACCAGCGCCACATCGAGCACCGCCGTCTCGCCGACTGACGTCGCCTCCAGCGTGATCGAGTTAATGCCGAGCAGCGCCAGGAAAGTCGTCGGCGACTCGATCTGCGCACTCACACGGATCAGCTTGCGCGGGTTGTCCCAGTTACACAGTTCGGTTTCGGGCATATAGCGGCTGACCGGTGAGTAAGCTGCTTCGGGGTGCGGTTCGCCTTCCCAGGGGCCAAGCCCCAGCCGCCATTTGTGAATGTCGGTCTCGCAGCTTTCGACCAGCACGCTGCGCGGGTCAATATTATGCAGCTCGATGTACTGCTCGGCGATGACGGAGATGGTGGCGAAGTCCGATCCTTCGCGCACCTGACTGGCGGCAGCAATGGCGGCAGCGTCTACAGCGCGGCGCAGGGCCGCATAGCGCACGAACAGCAGCGCGATATCTGTCACCAGGCCGACGAAGGCGATGAGAGCAATGAACGCGAAAGCCAGCAGCAGGATGGACTGGCCACGTTGGCTGCGCCGCAGCAGATGAGGGAAGACAGGCAGGCGTTTCATAGGCATCCCATCACTGGTCGCTAATAATCCAGATCGGGTTCGGCTGCCGAAACAGGGAAGAAAGCCCAGACGTGAATCATCTGGCCTTCCTCAAGCGGTCCCAGGTTGAACCAGGGCAATGCCAGCAACTGACGGTGCCGCCAGAACACTTCCACCAGCACCAGCCCATAGTTGGGCACATGCGCGATCTTGGCGCGATCGAAATCGGTGGCCAGGTTCAACTGTTCTTCGACCTGCTGGGTCGAAAAAGCCGACCCCAGACAATCCATGGGCGCACCGAAATTCATGCGATGATTGCCACGGAAGACGTATCCCCGCACGTTGTCCCACGTCGAATCGAAGCGGGCGGAATCTTCGTCCAGGCCAGTGCCGCTGCCGTCGTGATTCCAGTCGAAGGGATCGAACCGGTCGTCGTTTTCGCATTCGTTGGCTTTGGCGGGCAGGCGACCGACCACGCGCACTTCGGCGAAGGGAGTGCTGCGATTGAGCACCACGTACTGAAACACCGAAACCACAATGTCGTCGGTCAGGTCGTTGAATTCCAGCGGCTGCATGTTGCCGATCACCGAGCAGGCCACGCCGTCGTAGAAGCCGATGGGCCGCTCGTCGCCGACGCTGTAGCCCCAGGCTGTCAGATCGGGGCCGGGCCAGGTAAGCTGTTCCTCGAAGGGACGTTTGTCGAAGTTGGTTTCCAGTTCCTCGCAATCCATGCGGTGATACTTCAGTTCTTCGCCGTCTGCCCACGAGAGAGGATCGAGCGTGGCCCCGAAACGCCCGGCCTCGCGTACCACGTCGAGCAGCGTCAGGTAGTTGTTGGCGTACCAGCCGACTTCGGTCAGGCCCATCAGCATGATCAGCAGGATAGGCAGAGTGAGCGTCAATTCGACCAGACTCTGCCCGCGCGTACCTCTACCGTCCAGAAGCGCCAGTAGGTTGCGTAATCGGTCCCGCATGGTGTCACCTCGACACGCCGGCGCGCGCTGCCGGCCTGCAGATTGCCCCTATTGGCAATCATACCATAGATGGCTTACCGGCCCTGTCAGACTATTGTGAGGAGTTTATAAGGATTTGTCAGCGCTGAACGGGCGTTGGCGTCTGGGTATCGTGTTCGATCAGCGCATTGAGCGTATAGCCGCGCCCGTGCAATGATACGATGATATTGGGATGATTGGGGTCGGCCTCGATTTTACGACGCAGGTTGCGGATGTGATTGCGCACCAGGGCCGTATCGCCGCTGCCGGGAGCATAGCCCCACAGCGCTTCTAGCAAACTATGGGCGGTATGATAGCGGTCGGCATGGCGGCAGAGGTAATCGAGCAGATCGTATTCAGTAACGGTGAGGGTCGCCCGTCGCTCGTTGATGGTCACCACGCGCGTTTGCGGGTCGAGCCGTAGTATGGGGCGGGTGGCCTGCGGGCGCCGTGCCGCCCGCCGCAACAGGGCGCGCACCCGCGCGCGCAGTTCCCGCGAGGCAAAAGGACGGCACAGGTAATCATCGCCGCCGCAGTCCAGCGCCTGCGCGACCGCGTGTGCGCTCACCCGCTCGCTGACGAACAGGATCGGCGTGTGCGTGACGTAGGGCAGCGTGCGTAGATAGGCGCATAGCTCCAGTCCGTTCATGTCGGGCAGCGAAGTGTCGAGGATGATCATGTCTGGGCGATGCACCCGTGCCAGCTCGACCGCTGTCCGTGCATCAGGGGCTTCCAGCACAGCATGACCTTCCGGTGCCAGCGCGCGTCCAATGACGTGGCGCGTCGCTGAATCACCGTTGACGGTCAGAATAGTGCAACGCCCTGCACTTCGTGCGAACATGAACAGCTTCCAGTTTTGCGTCTGTCGTCTGGCCTAAGTATAAGTGACATGGGGCACTTGTGAATGGCGCGTGCATGAAAGATCTGTGAAAAATCCTGCGACAGGGGGGCTGATGCCGCGCGGACGAGCATTTTTCGTCTGTAGATTGCGCCCTATGTCCCAGATGAAGGTGACAGCGCAGGAGAGAAAAGCTCTTGTGGAGGCCCCGGCTCAGCCGACGATCATATAGCCGACACCGTGAATAGTGCGGATGTAGCTTTCGTCACCGGCCCGTTCCAGCTTGGCGCGCAGATTGCGCACATGGGCGCGCACCAGGTCGGGATCGCCAGTGTCTGGCGGATAGTCCCACACGGCTTCCAGCAGGTGCTGGGGCGAAAGCGCCTGATTGGCGTGCTCCATCATGTAGCGTAGCAGGCGATGCTCGGTCGCCGTGAGCTGGATCGGAGTGCCGTTGCCCACCGTGACGCGGTGCGTGCTGGAGTCCAGTTGTAATTGCCCTACGGTCAGCAGCGGGCTTTCCAGCACGGCGCTGCGCTGCCCGCGCCGGATCAGGGCGCGCACACGGGCGGTCAGTTCGGCAATTTCGAAGGGCTTGACCACATAGTCATCGCCGCCAGCGTCCAGGCCAGCGACAATGTCGTCCGTCTGACCGCGCGCGGTCAGGAAGAGGATGGCCAGATCGTCGTACTGGTTGTTGGCGCGAATACGCCGACAGACCGTCAGGCCGTCCAGGCCGGGCATGATGATATCGAGGATGATCAGGTCGGGGCGGCGTGCGGCCAGCAGGTGCAGCGCCTCAGCGCCGGAGCTTGCCCGCCCCACTTCGTAACCTTCGCGCGTCAACGCCCGGTACAGCGTGCCGAGCACCTCGGGATCGTCGTCTACGGCCAGGATATACGGCTTGCTCATATGTCCCCCTCTCCCCGCCACACCGGCAAGAAAATGATGAAGCGCGTACCCTCATTATAGGCACTCTGCATCTTGATGCTACCACCACACTTTCTAACAACCTGCTTACAGATGTGCAATCCCAGGCCCGTGCCTTCGCCCACGGGCTTGGTAGTGAAGAAGGGATCGAAAATCTGCTGCTGCAATTCAGCCGGAATGCCAATGCCATTGTCCCAAACGGTCACCTCCACGCCACCTTCGGCGTGAAGATAGCGCGTGCTGATGCCAATCCGCGGGTCGGGGCGGTTGACGACCGCGTCACGCGCGTTGAGCAACAGATTCAGCCACACGTCTTCCAGTTGGCCGGGCACCGCCGACACCGGCGGCAGGCCGTCGGCCAGATCAACGGTCAACGCGATACGCCCCTGCCGGATATGCGATTCGACCAGGGTCAGCGTGTTGCGAATGGTGGCGTTGACTTCCTGCGGCTCAGGGGCCTCTTCGCCGGTCTGCTGACGGGCCATGGTCAGCAGGCGGCGTACCACTTCCAGGGCGCGCTTGCCCGCGCGTTGGACCGCTTCCAGCCCTTCGCGGTTGGGGTGATCGGGCGGCAGATCGGCCAGCAACAATTCTGTATCTACCAGAATGGTAGTGAGCGGGTTGTTGATCTGATGCGCGACCGCTGCCGCCAGTTCGCCCATAGCCGACAGGCGCGCCGTCTGTACCAGGCGACTCTGGGTGCGATGCAGTTCTTCCAGGCTCAGCTCCAGGTCACGGTACAGGCGGGCGTTCTCCAGGGCGTTGGCCGCCTGCAACACCAATGCCTGCGCCAGTTCGACTTCGCGGCGGCCAAAATCGCGGCGGGTGAGCGTATCTACCAGCAGCACCAGCCCGGCAGAGTTGCCGCGGATGATGAGCGGCAGGGCCAACATGCTGTGCCCGTGCACCAGCTCGATGAGCCGCTTCAGATCATCCTCTGGCGCGCCGCTAACCGGCTGCTGACTGGTCAACACACGCGCCAGCGACGGGAAAGCTGCCAGGTCGAGTTGAGGCTTTGGCTCCTCCAGCCAGATGCCCCCACCGCACGATAGGGCAATGGTCATCTGGGCGTGCGTCGGATTCCACAGGGCGATCTCCAGCCAGTCCGCCCCTGCGCTGGCGATCATACGCTCTGCCGCGGCGAACAGGCTGCTCTGATGACGGCGGGCGTCTGTGTCGGCGAAGGCGCTCAGCAAGTCGTGCGTGTGATGCTGCAGTTCCTGCTGCGCCGAGCGCAGGTGTTCGTCGCTGAAAGGCTGCTGCAGTCGTGTCAGCAAGATCGCGCCCAGGGGTTGATCGTGAGTCAGCAAGGGCACCACGATCGCCCCTCGCGCTGTGTAGCGTTGTGGGAGCAGAGCGGAGACAGGCTGCGCGTCGCGGTGAGCGAGCAGCGGGCCAAGCGCGGGGCGGCGCGTAGCCAGCGCGCGCGCCAGCGCAGGGCGAAAGCCATCGCCCGGCTCCGGCCCATTCGCGCTGCGCCAGAGCGCCCGGTAGTGAATGGCCCGCCAGCGTAACATCCCGTCGCCGGCAGCCCACTCGCCGATGTAGCACTGTCCGGTGCCCAGCGCGGCGATCAACTGGCGGGCAATGATCGCCAGCACCCGGTCAATGGCCAGCGTGGAGTTGGCCGCCTCGCCCGCCTCGACCAGGATGCTCAGTTCATGCGTGCGCTGCACGCTCTCCTCATACAGACGCGCGTTCTCGATGGCTACCGCGGCATGGGCGGCCAGGTCTTGCAGCAATTCCAGGTCATGTTCGGTGAAGGTGCGGTCGGCGAACTTGTTGTTGACACCGAGCACGCCGATGATCTGCCCTTTGATGGACAGCGGCACATAGAGCAGCGACTTGACCAGGTACTCCGTCTTGATCTTCTGCGGCCCCTGGTCGCCCACCAGCACCGGACGCCCGGAACGATAGACCTGTCCCGCCAGCGAGTCCTGGGTCTTGATGCGGAAATTACGCGCAGTTTCGGTATCCAAGCCCTTGGCAGCGCGGATGAGCAGGGCCTTGCCCTCTTCGTCGGGCAGCAACAACAGCCCCTCTTCGGCATAGCTCAGGCTGACCGCAGCGTCCACAACCTGAGTCAGCAGCGTGTCCAGGTCGAGCACGGCGCTCAGAGAACGGGCCAGCCGCGAGAGGGTCTGCTGTTCGGTCAGGCGTTGGGCCAGCAACCGATTGAGTTCGTCGTGAGCGGCGCGCACGGTGTCGTCGGCGGGCATCTCCGGTCTGCCCGCCAGAGACATGCGCTGTCCGCGCAGGGCGTTATCTGCATGGCGCAACAACACGCCCGCCGTGAAGGGACGCTGTACGATCGCCGCTGCGCCGTAATCGAGCAGGCGCTGTGGCGCGCGGTGATTCTCTTCTACCAGTGCCACCCAGGGCAGCGACGCTGACCGCGTCATGTGTACGGCCAGGCTGTATTCGTCGCGCTCGGCCAGCGGCGCATCCACCACCACCAGGTCGAAAGTCTGGTAGCGCAGGGCGTAAAGCGCATCACCGGCATTGTAGGCCTTGGTGACCACATAGCCCGCGCTATGTAGAATATCGGCCAGACGATCCATCTCGGCGGGATCGCGGTCGGCCAGCAGCACCCGCGGCGCATTAGGATCGAGCAACATTGTCATGACCGTGTCCTGCGTGTTGATACCAAGCCATGTAGCCGGTTCTATCCCTGTCTCTGTTCTACACCATAGGCATGAATTTTGTAAAGCATCCGATTGGCGCTGGATGCATGCAACCTGTGTCAGGCGGGGTGCTGCGCTATGGTTTACCTCACCCCCTGCCTCGCGTCAGCGCCGAGCGGGGGTGAGGTAAACGCCTCCGCACCGGGCAAAGTCGCTGACGCCCTGGCATACACCTTTGGCGCTTCTGTTTGGTCCCTCTCAATGCCGGTCGGAGATTCTACGGCAGGGTCAGAAAAGGGTTTGGGCAGAGGTAGTCAGTCTATTGGGGAACCGACAGCGAAGTCGGGAGACAGGGTGTTGCCAAAATCGGGCGGCCACCAATGACGGCGAGCAGCCTCAGCCCAGGGCGTTGACTGCCAGCCAGACGGCCATCAGCGCCGCAGCCGCCAGCATCGTCCCCAGTTGTAAGCGCCCGCTGAGATCGAGGGCTGCCGTGCCGCGCATATCGGTTGGGCGTGGCCACAGCAGCACCGGTAGCAAAGACAGGCCAGCCAGCGGTCCGAGCCACAGCGGCCACAGGCCGGCGATCACTGTCAGCGCCAGCAGCAGCCCCGCTGCGCCCAGGCAGGTGAACATCAATGCGCGTGCTCCGCGGATTCCCAGCACCCAGGTTGTGTTGCGCAGTCCGGCGGCGCGATCCTGATCGGCATCGCGCACCTGATTGTAAAGCTGCCCATACGCGGAAATCAGCCCGGCCATGACGATCACCGCCCAAACGCGGCCCGGTGCCGCGTCGAAGGCCAGATAGCCCGTCAGCACCAGCAAGGCGCTGAGCATGAGCGCGTGCGCGATCACATCGAGGACAGGCAGCGCTTTCAGGCGCACTGCCCGCCAGGAATAGAGCCAGCCCAGGGCCAGCGTCGCCGTGCCGGTTAACAGAGCGGGGAGGGGCAACATGGCGTAGAACACCAGCGCCAGCGCCCCTACCAGCGCCGCAAGGAACCAGGCCGCCCGCGCCGACAGTTCGCCGCAACTGACTACATTGCTCGCCCCGCGCGCCGGATCGCGGGCATCGTCGGGCGCGTCGGCCACGTCATTAACCATGAAGGCGAAGGTCACCGCCAGGATGTTGGCTACCGTCACCGTGAGCACATCCCCATCTAGCGCGGCGTGTGCATGATGCACAGCCATGTTGACGCCCAGCCAGGTCGCCGCCAGGGTGAAAGGGACGTGTTCCTGCCAGCGCGACAGGCGCACTATTGCACTCAGCAGGCGCGGTCTGTGAGGTCTGGAGGGAAGCGATTGGGCTTTCATGACAGGTAGTGCTGGGCCTGAAGCTCGAACTTGATAGGGAACCTCATCTTATAGCCGTACAGCCTTCGCTTTCTCGCTCCGCCTCAAAAGCTATGCATACCCACAAGTCTCCCCTCACCCCTAAGTCCGCTCTCCCTCGCGACTGCGTCGCGGGGCGAGGGTCTCGCCCAGGCACTCCCCTTCGCCCGCGCTGCGGGAGAAGGGGCCGGGGGTTGAGGGGGGCTTTTCAAACGCTCTCCTATGCGTTTCGCCTGGGCAGGCTCTCCACTTCGCGCGGCTGACCCAGGCGGGCGCGTTCCTCGTCCACCAGGGACAGCTCCAGTTTGCGGAAGAGCGGCTGCGGGTCGCGCAGGGCCTGCCCCACCGGCAGACGGCTCGGCTCCCAGCGCCCCACCACGCGCCCGTCGGTGTGATAGGTCAGGGCCTCGTGTGCTCGCTCGCTCTCCTGGAACGTTTCGATGCGCTGTTCGCCGAAGAGTGTTCCCTCGTAACCCAGGTACTCATGCACCCGCTGCGAGGTGAAGGGCAGGAACGGCGCGAACAGCGTCTTGAGATTGTCAATGCAGCGCAGCGCCGTGTAGATGGTCGTCGCGGCTGCCGCGCGATCCTGCTCGATGACCTTGAACCAGGGTGCGCGATCCAGATACCCGTTGACCTCGCGGGCCAGGGCCATCGTCTCGCTGAGGGCATCGCGCAGGCGCACCGCCGCCAGCAATTGCCCGACCGTCTCGAAGCCGCCCTCGACCTTGCTGAGAATCTCGCGGTCTATGTCCCGCAGTTCGCCGGGGTCGGGCACTGCGCCGCCGAAGTGCCTGTGCGCGAACTTAAGCACGCGGTTGACCAGGTTGCCCCAGGCGGCCAGCAGCTCGGTATTGTTGCGCGTGACAAAGCCGTCCCAGCTCCAGTCAGAGTCGCGCGTTTCGGGGAAGGTCATGGCGATATAGTAGCGAATGGGGTCGGGATCGTAGCGGTCGAGAATGTCCGGCACCCAGATCGCCCAGTTGCGGCTCTTGGAGAACTGCTGCCCTTCAATGTTCATGAACTCGTTGGCGGGCACGTCGTAGGGCAGCGAGATGGGGCCATCGCCGTCGGAGGCATACAGCCCATCAATGCCCATCAACTCCGCTGGCCAGATGATGGTGTGGAACTCGATGTTATCTTTGCCGATGAAGTTGTAGATTTTGGCTTCCGGATTGTACCACCAGTGCTTCCAGGCGTCCGGCTGACCGGTGTTGTGCGCCCATTCGATGCTGGCGGTCAGGTAGCCCATCACCGCCTCGAACCAGACGTACATGCGCTTGTCTTCCCAGCCTGGCAGCGGGACGGGGATGCCCCAGGCGATGTCGCGCGTGATGGGGCGGCCCTTCAATTCCTCGATCTTGTTCAGCGAGACGCGCAACACATTCGGACGCCATTGCTCAGCCTTGCGCGGGTCCGAAAGATAGGCGCGCAGCCGGTCTATGAAGGCGGGCAGGTTGAGGAAGTAGTGCTCCGTCTCGCGGACGACGGGGATGCTGCCATCGGTCTTGCTGCGCGGATTGATCAGGTCGAGCGCGTCGAGCAGACTGCCGCAGTTGTCGCACTGATCGCCGCGCGCGCTGGTGTAGCCGCAGATCGGGCAGGTGCCCTCCACGTAGCGGTCGGGCAGGAAGCGCTTTTCCGTCTCGCTGTAGAGCAGGCGCTGAGTCTCGGTGTAGAGGTAACCGCGTTCCAGCAGCGTCCGGAAGATATCCTGGGCGACGCGGTGATGGTTTTCGGTGTCGGTGTGCGTGAACAGGTCGTAGCTGATGCCAATACGCTGCTGCGTGATCAGGAAGCGGTGATGGTAGTGCTCGAAGACCTCGCGGGGCGACAGGCCCAGCCGGTCGGCCTCGACCGTGATCGGCGTGCCGTGCGCGTCCGATCCGCTGACCATCAGCACATAATTTCCCTTCAGCCGGTGAAAGCGGGCGAAGATGTCGGCGGGCAGATAGGCCCCGGCCAGGTGACCGGCGTGCAGGTCGCCGTTGGCGTAGGGCCAGGCTACGGAAACATGGATGTACTCTGGCATGGTCTCCCCTTTTCCTGTGTGCGGTCTGCTGACCGGCGAACATTGTAACAGGCCGCCCAATGGCGAACAACGGCGGGGCGATGAGTCTGGAATTTTGGGTGACGAGTTTGCAGCAAAGGCGCTCCTTGGTCGCTACTCCGCGCTCCTCCAAAAACAAAAACCGCCGAAGGGTCTTCGACGGTTGGCCTGCCGTGGTCTGTGGGCGAGAGCGCTAGGCACGCGCCCCACGCCGTCGCCGGGAAAACCCTGACCACGGCAGGCTGCGCATGCGCATCACGATGCTCCGGGTTTCGTTGACTGTCACGCTCTCGTCCATGCCTCTAACTATACGGGAGCGGGCGGTGGATGTCAATGCCTCCCGATCGCGCCGCTTTACCGCAGCGGCTGATATACTGCCCGGAGCTGACGGATGCGCTCGACCCACTCGCGCGCAGCCCGGCTCGCCGCCTCGGCGAAATCGTCCCCCCGGCTGGCGTAGATGATGGCCCGCGTGACGCTGATAATCGGCCCCACACCTGTGCGCGTCGTCCCGTGTTGTACGGCAGTATCGAGATCGCCTTCCTGCACCCCCAGCCCAGGGATCAGGAAGGGGATGGATGGTGCCCAGCTTCGCAACAGCACCAGATCGTGCGGCTGTGTCGCGCTGACGATCATCCCCAGTTGATCCGGATTGTCGCGGGCCAGGGTGTTGATCTGCGCCGTCACGAAGCGGTACAGCGGCGCGCGCTCGCTCGGCCACAACTGAAAATCGTTCCCGCTGCGGTTCGACGAGCGCACCAGCACAAAGGCCATCTTGTCGGTGTAGCTGAGCAGGGGCGTGACCGCATCCATGCCCGCGTAGGGGCTGACGGTCACCGCGTCCGCGCCCAGCACGTCGTAAGCCGAGCGAGCATAGTGCTCTGCCGTGTAGCTGATGTCCCCGAACTTGGCATCCAGGATGACCGGCGTGTCGTCCGGCACGTAAGTGATGGTCTCCTGCAAGGCCTGTATTCCGTCCGCCCCGTAGGCCAGGTAGAACATCAGGTTGGGCTTGTAAGCGCAGACGTACTCCCGCGTAGCGTCAATGATCGTCCGCCCGAACTCCAGCAGATCAACGCCCGCTGGCATGAGCGACGGCGTGGGATCCAGCCCCACACAGAGCCATGTATCCCGCGCTTCCTGCGCCGCCCGCAAGCGATCCACAAAGTTTTGCGCCATGGTGTTCCTGCCAGTCCCTCAGGGTTGCAGACGTTATGGGGCCAAGTATACCCCAAAAAGAGGTACGTTGTGGCGCTACTGCTGAGGTGCGTCTATGATCGCTCTGCGCGTCATATTTCCAGGAAACCAGTTAGAGCGCACTATTGCTGCCAGACGCCAGGACTGAGAGTAGAGGAGACCTTTGCCATGGTGTTTCCGCGCGACTTTGCCTGGGGGGTTGCCACCGCCAGCTATCAGATCGAAGGGGCCGCGCTCGAAGACGGGCGTGGCGCGTGTATCTGGCACCGTTTTTCGCACACGCCGGGCACCATCGCCGACGGCTCGACGGGCGATGTGGCCTGCGATCACTATCATCGCTATCGTCAGGATGTGGCACTGATGGCCGACCTGGGCCTGACCGCCTATCGTTTTTCGATCTCCTGGCCGCGCGTGCTTCCGGCGGGCACCGGCCCCCTCAACCCCGCCGGCCTGGACTTCTACGACCGGCTGGTAGACGAACTGCTAGCGCATAACATTCAGCCTTTCGTCACGCTCTATCACTGGGATTTGCCCCAGGCATTGCAGGACAGGGGCGGCTGGGAGAATCCCGACAGCGTAGCCTGGTTCGCCGACTACGCCGCGCTGATGGCTGAGCGCCTGGGCGACCGCGTCAAACACTGGATCACCCATAACGAGCCGTGGGTGGTGTCGTTTCTGGGCAACTACCTGGGGATTCACGCGCCAGGCAAGCGCGACCTGGCCGCCGCTTACACCGTGGCGCATCACCTGTTGCTATCGCACGGGGCGGCGGTGCCCCGCATCCGCCAGGCCGCGCCGGGGGCGCAGGTCGGCATCACGCTGTACCTGTGTCACGTCGAGCCAGCCAGCGACTCCGAAGCCGACCGTCAAGCCGCCCGCCGACACGACGGCTATGTGAACCGCTGGTTCCTGGACGCCGTATTCAAGGGGAGCTATCCGCAGGATATGGTAAACCTGGTCGAACCAGCTCTGGCGCGTATTGACCCGGCAGCGATCCGCGCTGCCGCCGTGCCGCTGGACTTTCTGGGCATCAACTACTACACCCGCATCCTGGTTGCAGCGGCTGAGACAGCGCCTTTCTTCGCCCAGGAAGTGCGCCCGGCGGGATTGCCTTATACAGCGATGGGCTGGGAAGTGTATCCGCAAGGGCTGCGCGCCCTGCTGGTGCGCGTGTGGCGCGAGTACGGGCCGCGCGCGATCTACATCACCGAGAACGGCGCGGCTTACGACGACCCCGATGTCGCCGAGGGCATCGTCGAAGACCCGCAGCGCGTCCACTACTATCAGTTGCACCTGGACGCCTGCGCCGCCGCGCTGGCCGAGGGCGTGCCGCTGCGCGGGTACTTTGCCTGGAGCCTGATCGACAACTTCGAGTGGGCCGAAGGATATCGCAAACGCTTCGGCCTGGTGCACGTCAATTACCAGACGCAGGCGCGCACGCTCAAGCGTAGCGCCCTGTTCTACCGCGACTTCATCGCGGCGCAGCGGGCTGCTGCCCGGTGAGCAGCGTCCCGTTCGCAGCACGAAAAAACGCCCTGGCCTGGGCCGACCAAGCCAGGGCGTTGCTAGTCCTCTCTTCTGGCAATGCGCAACTCAGGTGAGCGCTTTGGGTTGTGCCGCCTGGGGTATGGCGTGACCTTCCAGCCTGGCCCGTACCTGCTCTTCGATCCAGGCATACGTCCGGGCCAACCCCTCTTCCAGCGAAATTTCCGGCTCCCAGCCCAGCACCTGACGCAGACGGGTGTTGTCGGAGTTGCGCCCGCGCACCCCCTGCGGGCCAGGCACATGCTTCTTGACAATCTCGACCCCCGCGATCTCGGCAATGATGTCGGCAAGCTGATTGATCGTCACCATGCGGTCCTGCCCCAGGTTGAGCGGCTCGTGATAGTCTGAGCGCATCAGCTTGTAGATGCCGGTCAGGCAGTCGTCAATGTAGCAGAACGAACGGGTCTGCTCGCCATCGCCCCAGATTTCGATCTCCGGGTTGCCAGTCAGCTTGGCGTAGGCAATCTTGCGGCAGAGCGCGGCAGGGGCTTTCTCGCGCCCGCCTTCCCACGTGCCCAACGGCCCAAAGATGTTGTGGAAGCGCACGATGCGCGTCTCCAGGCCGAATTCCTCGCGGTAGTGACGGCAGAGGTGCTCGCCGATCAACTTCTCCCAGCCGTAGGCGTCTTGCGGTTGCGCCGGATAGACATCCTCTTCTTTCAGCGGCGCGACGTTGGCATCCATCTGCCGGTATTCGGGGTATACACAGGCTGAGGAGGTGAAGAAGTAACGCGATACCCCATTGATGCGCGCCGCCTCGATGGTATGCAGGTTGATCAGCGCGTTGTTGCGCAGAATCTGCGCATGGTTGGACGAGATGAAGCCCATCCCGCCCATATCCGCCGCCAGCGCGTAGACCTCGTCAATGCCGCGGGTGGCCTGCAAGCAGTTGTCCCAGCGCCGCAGGTCGAGCAACTCGAACTCGTCGGCGTCGGTGGGGGCAAACTCCGGGTACTTGATATCTACGCCGCGCACCCAATAGCTACGCTGCTTGAGGAAGGTCACCAGGTGATGGCCGATGAAGCCACCGGCTCCGGTCACCAGGACTCTGGTCGCTTTGGCCTGTGCCACTTGCTCGCTCATGGCATCTCCATACTCTCGATCACTCTGGTTCTGCGATGCGCTGCCCGCGCTGCCTGGCGGGGCAGTGTGTACATCAGTGTACTCCAAGCCCAGCCCTCCGCAAAGCGGCGATTTCCGTGCGGGCAGCTCACCGCTGCCCCGACTGGGCGAGGACACAGCTAACTTGTGCATCCGCTGGTATACTACCAGCAGTCACACCAGAAAACGGCTACCGCCTTTCCGAACGTCACAAGAGTTTTAGGGAGTCAGGTCATGCGCAACTATTGGCTTTCTCTGCTTCGCCGGATTGGGCTGATCGTGCTGCTGATCGCGCTGCTGCCCGTTGGCCCGCTACACGCGCAAGACAGCGGCCTCAACCGCGCCGCCCTGCTGCACGACAGTCGCGACGACCTCTACCGCTTCCCGACCGGCCCAGTGCCCATCGGCAGCACGGTGTTCCTGCGCCTGCGCACTGCTGCGCGCGACGCGGACGCGGTCACTGTGCGCCTGTGGGACGACCGCGCCCAAACGCAGACGCTGTTGCCCATGAGTGTTGTCGCCAGCACGCCCGATGGCTATGACCTGTGGGAAGTGCCGCTCAACGTGGGCGATACACCAACCATCTACTGGTACCGCTTCGTGATCCACAAAGGCGCTGAGACGCTCTATTACGAGGACGACAACCGCCCCGATGGTGTCTACTTCCCGGCCAACGAGGGCGGGCCGGGCGCAGTCTATGAAGAAAGCCCCGACCTCAGCTATCAGCTCACCGTCTACGATCCGGCCTTCTACACGCCGGAATGGATGCGCAATGCGGTCGTCTACCAGATTTTCCCCGACCGCTTCCGCAACGGCGATCCCTCCAACGACCCTGCCGACGACGCGCTGGAGTTTTACGACGGCCTGCGCTCGATCTTTCACGAGACGTGGAACGAGCCGCCCATTGACCCGCGTCAGCCGGGTGAATTTCAGGGGCGCTGGAATGTGGACTTCTTCGGCGGCGACCTGGCCGGCATCATCGAGAAGCTGGACTATCTGCAAGACCTGGGCGTGACGGCGATCTACCTCAACCCCATCTTCGCCGCCCGTTCCAATCACCGCTACGATACCGCCGACTTCAAGGCCATAGACCCGCTGCTGGGCGACCTGGAGACCTTCCGCACCCTGGTCGCCGAGGCGAAGAAACGCGGCATGGTGCTCATCCTCGATGGCGTGTTCAATCACATGTCGTCTGATAGCCCCTTCTTCGATCGCTATGGGCGCTATGAGGAGATCGGCGCGTGCGAAAGCCTGGCCTCGCCCTACCGCACCTGGTTCTTCTTCGTGCCGCCCAAGGGCGAGCAACCCTCGCCGTGCGTGGACAACCCGCAGGGCGCGACGTACTACATCTCCTGGGCGGGCTTCGACTCCATCCCCAAGATCAACAACGACGCCAACGGCCCGCGTCTGTACTTCTATCTGGGGCGCAACAGCGTGGTCAACACGTGGGGGCGCGAGGGGATCGGCGGCTGGCGGCTGGACGTGGGCGGCGACATTGACCCCGGCGGCCCGGCCAACGACTACTGGGAGGCGTTCCGCAAGGCCGTGCGCAACGTCAACCCGGAGGCGGTGATCATCGGCGAGGAGTGGGGCAACGCCACCCGCTGGCTGCTGGGCAAGGAGTGGGACGCCGTCATGAACTATCAGTTGCGGCGCGGCCTGCTGGGCTTTGTGCGCGATACCGACTTCACCGATAACGACTCCAACGGCGACCGCCTGATGCACGCGCTGACGCCCTCTCAGCTTGATGGGATCATCCAGGACCTGGCTTCTGACTATCCGCCCATGGCCAATCATGCCATGCTGAACCTGCTGGGCAGTCACGACACCTCGCGCCTGCTGTTCGTGGCGGGCGACACGCAGCGCCAGAAGCTGGCTGCTCTGCTGCAATTCGCCCTGCCCGGTGCGCCGACCATCTACTACGGCGACGAGATTGCGCTGAACGCGCCCAGCGTCAGCGACAGCAGCACGCTACAGGACGATCCCTATAACCGCGCGCCCTACCCCTGGCCAGATATGCCGGGCGACGCCTACGGCCCACCCGATGAAGACATGCTCGCCACCTATCAGACGCTGGCGGCGTTGCGGCACGCCAACCCGGCCCTGCGCGAAGGCGAGTTGATCACGCTGCTGACCGACGACGCAACCGGCGTCTATGCCTTCCTGCGGCTGGATCGGGCGGCGGGCAACGCGGCGCTGGTCGTCGCCAACAAGGGCGCGTCCGCGCAGACGGTGACGCTCGACGTGAGCGGCCTGTTGCCGGAAGGGTTCACCCTCGCGCCCGCCTTCGCCGTCTCCGAGACGCGGCGGAGCGTGCCCATCCGCGTCGGCGGGGCCATCCAGGGCGAACTACGCCTGCGCACTCAGACGGAGCTCGCGCCAGCGATCGTGCAGGACGGTCAGGTGACGGTGACAGTCAGCGGCACGGCGGGCAACATCTGGACGGGCAGGCGGCACGCCGCTTTCAAAGCGCCCCGCCCGCCTGCGCAAGTGACCGCGCAGGGTGCAAACGGCAGCGTGACCATAAGCTGGGACGCCGTCCCCGGCGCGGCGGGCTATATCGTCTACCGCGGCCCGGTGGCAAAGGGCGGCTTCGAGCCGGTCAGCGAAGTCGTGACGGAGGAGCGCTTCAGCGACACGACCGTCACCAACGGCTACCGCTATTTCTACACAGTCGCGGCAGTCAGTCCGGAGGGGCTGATCGGCGAGCAGAGCGCCAGCGTCCCCGCCGTGCCCAGCGCGCCTATCGCCGAGACGGCTTTCGTCACCGAGGCCATGTCCGCCGAAATGACCCTGTCCTACGGCGCGACGGCCACTGTCCGCGCGCTCGTGCGCATCCCCGGCGAGACAGAAGCTGACGGCCCAGCGGCGGGCGTGCTGGCCGAGGCAGCGCTGTTGCCCGTCCGGGCGGGGCAGGTCGCCGCGCCCGCCTGGTTGCCCATGCGCTATGCGGGCGAACAGGACGGCGCGGATGTCTACGAGGCCATGCTGCCCGTCGGCGCGGCGGGTGACTTCGCGCAACTGGCCCGCTTCAGCAGCGACGCGGGCGAAACATGGACGATGGTCAGGTTGCCTGACGGGACGTACCCCCCGCTGACGGTACTCGCGCCTGAGGACACAGAAGCGCCCGCGCCGCCTGCCTCCGCCGAGATTCTGCAGGCGTCGCTGGCGGGGGTGATCGTCACCTGGGAAGACTCGCCGGCGGACGACGTGACTGCCTACCGCATCTACCGCACCTTCGGCGGCGAGACAGTGGCGCTGGGCGATGTGCTCGCTGGCGCGGACAACCGCTACTACGACCGCGCTGTGAGCGCTGGCAACACCTACGCCTACGCCGTGACCGCTATTGACACCGCGCTCAACGAATCGGAGCCGGTCAGCGCGGGCGAGGCGAAGGTACAGCGACGGGGTATCCCTGTGACGTTCATCGTCACCGTGCCCGACTACACCAAAGAGGGCAAAGGGGATGTGTACATCGCTGGCGACTTCGGGACGCCCGACCTGCCGCGCTGGGACCCGGCGGGCCTGGTGATGACGCAGCTCGACGACCAGCACTGGACGATCACGCTGGAACTGCCGGAGAGCGCCGCCATCGAGTACAAGTACGTGCGCGGGACGTGGAACGCGGTTGAGAAGGGGCCGGAATGCGAGGAGATCGCCAACCGCAAGCTGACCGTCACCGTCCCCGAAGGCGCGACGGAACTGATCGTAGACAGCGACATCGTCGCCAAATGGCGCGACCTGGACAAGTGCGGCTAGGCACGCCCTGAAGCGCGCTCCTCTGGACATAGATCGGGCGCGGGGAAATCTCCTCGCGCCCGCTTTGTTCTGCCAATGCTCCCGTCCGGCTGATCACTGCTCCGGCGTTGGGGTTGGGATCGGCGCAATACCACCGGCGGCAGCCAGCGCCTCCAGATCGAACAGGAAGGGGCTGTTGGAGGGGATGATGATAATGCGCACGTCGTCGCCCAGTTGCTCGATGTAGCGCCACTGCAACAGCAGGGGGTTCTGGGCCAGTTGCTCGTTGATCAGGCGCAGAGCTTCGGCCTCGCCCTCGGCGCGAATGCGGGCGGCGTCCGCCTGGCCGCGTGCCAGTTCACGCGCCTGCTCGGCTTCCTGGCGCTTCTGCTCGACGCGGAACTCCGCTTCCAGCGCCTCTTGCTGGGCGACCTGTTTGCGCTCGATGGACGCCACATATTCCGACGAGAAGCGGATGTTGCGCACGAGGATATTGGTCAACTGAAAGCCTTCCGGCTCGATCAGGCTACGGATGCTGTTCTCGATCTCGTTCACCAGCAGGGTGCGGTCGCCGCTATAAATCTCCTCGACGCGGAATTTGGTCAGGGCGGCGCGCGTCTCGCTGCGCAGGGTGGGACGGATCAGACCGTTGACGTAGCGATCCTGCCAGCGGCGATGCACGATGTTGGCCTTGGCCGGGTCAATGCTGAAGATCATCGTCACGTCCAGGCTCACCTCCTGGCCGTCCTTGGTCAGCGCAACCACGGCGTCGTCACCGCGCACCGCCCCTTCGGTGGGCACGCCCGATACGGTGTATTCCTGCTGGGCGGTCGAGTAGATAGTCACCTCCTGGATGCCGGGGATGATAATGTGCAGGCCCGGATCGAGTGGCGCGTCGGACAGTTCGCCGCTGAGCACATTGAAGACCACGCCTACTTCCTGCGGCTGAATCTCGATCACACCCGACCCCAGCACGAAGAATATCACGGCGATCACTACGCCGATGGCCGTCAGCATCACGCCCAGCCGCGCGTTATCGCCCCGCGAAACGGCCTGCGCGATCATGAACACGCCGAAGCCGGCGATGGCCAGCCCGGCGATGGACAACACATTCAAGATCAGAATGATCATACCTGTTTCTCCCTTCGCCACCTGTGAGGCGTGAGTTATTGTCCTGCTGGCAAATACGTTCAAAGCGCAACGGAGTTTCTCTTTTGCCAGGCGCAGGTTTTCTGCGCGCCACCATAGATTATACCGGTACGCGGCCAAAGCGCCGGAATGATGGCACGCAGGGAGATTGCATCAAACCGCTTGCCGCTTTACCTCACCCCCAGCCTCGCTACGCTCGGCGAGGCGCGCCAGCGCCGAGCGGGGGTGAGGTCAACCAGAAGATCACACCTGAGCTTACTTCTGCCCATGGTTCTGCTGGCTGGCTTTGATGCGATTGCCCTGTGATGGCACGGCAGCGCGTGGCAATAGCGTAGGGTGAGCGTTTCCTAAGGCGCGCGCTTTTGCGCTACAATCGAAACGAGGACCAAACAGGAGGAATGGCTTATGACGCACACTTCGGCTGCCTTGGCCCGGCAACGCCAGATACGCGGTTTCGTGCTGGTCTGGTTGGGCATCACGCTGGTGATGGGCGCATTGACCTTCGCCGGCATCTATTATGCTACAGGGTTGGTGGGTGAGGACGAAGAGATTGGCGTAGCGGCGCTGCCCAACGCCGATGTCGAAGAACTCGCCGCCGCACCGGCCCCCGAAGTGGCCGAGGTCGCTTTGGCTGCGCCCCCGCGCGCCGAAAGCCCTGCCGCGGAGGAAGAGACCGCTCCTCTTCAGGCGGCCCCTGAGGTGTCCGGGGAGACTGCTCCCTCTGCCGCTGTCGGCGAGGGACAGGGTGGCGCTGCGACCGGTCAGCCAGCGATTGCGGCAGCCCCCGTGCCAGGACGGGAGTCTGCTCCCGCTCAGTTCGCCACGCCGGTGCCCACACCTACCCCGCGCCCGATCGAAGCGACCGGCTTTCAGCTTGGTATCCAGGTACAACCTAACTCAGACCCTGAAATCCACAAGTTGTGGATGGGCGAAGTGCGCGACAAGCTCAAACTGGGCTGGATCAAGCAGCAGGTGCGCTGGGAAGATGTCGAGCCACAGCCGGGCGTGTACAACTGGGGCGAACTGGACATTTCGCTGCCCCTGGCCAAAGAGTACGGCATCAAGGTCATGCTGAGCATCGTCACCGCGCCGGACTGGGCGCGCGAGCCGGGCAATCAGCGCCTGGACGAAGTCGGCCCGCCCGCCGACCCGCAGACCTACGCCAACTTCATCACCACGCTGCTCTACCGCTACCCTGGCATGGTGCACGCCATCGAAGTGTGGAATGAGATGAACATTGACCGCGAGTGGGCGTCAATCTACGGGCTGAATGCGCAGAACTACGTCAAGCTGCTGCGCACCGCCTACAATGCCATCAAAGCGGTTGATCCGGGGATCATCGTCATCAGCGGCGCGCTCTCGCCGACCGGCTGGAACGACGGCGTGCGCGCCTACGACGATTTCGTCTACATGGACATGCTGATCCAGGCGGGGATGTTGGAAACAGCCGATTGCGTCGGCGCGCATCACAACGGTTACAACATCGGCCCCAACGTGCCCTGGAATCAGGTGCCCAACGACCCGCGGGCCACCTTCCGCGGCCCGTTCGACAACCCCCATCATTCCTGGTCGTTCTACAGCACGCTCAACGGCTACGCGCAGCGCATTCAACAGGCGGGCAGCAACAAGAAGCTGTGCATCACCGAGTTTGGCTGGCCGACGACCGAAGACCTCAACGGCTATCCGCGCGGCTTCGAGTTCGCCAACGACAACACCCTGGCCGAACAGGCGCAATTCCTGGGCGAGGCGATCGAAGCCATGGAAAGCTGGGGCTTCGTATGGCTGGCGTGGATATGGAACCTGAACTATGGCCCGCAGGCCGGTTGGGACGCCACTAACGACAACGTGCCCTACTCGCTGATCCGTCCGGAGTGGCGGCAAGCCCCGGCCTATGAGGTCATCGCCAGCTATAACTTCCGCGAGCGCTGAGCGACTGTTTTCTCATACGCTTTGCGAGGAGTGCTCAGAAAAGACATCCGAAGTTTTCGACAACTTCGGATGTCTGGTGTTTGGCGTATGGTGCTGAGCAACAGGCGACCAGGGCGGGTGATGCCCATCGGCCCGTTTGCTCGCACCCGGCATAGACGAAAAGAGATGTATTCCCTGTGACAGATCGATCGTTCATGTCCTCCAGTGAACAGCGGCGCTTGCTGGTGGCGACGCTGGTCGCGCTGATCGCCCTCGGCACGGGCGGCCTGGCCTGGTTGATGCGCGGAGAAAGCACGTCCCCGCCCACTCCTACCGCCACACCGCCCATCCCCACCGACCTGGCTCCGGAGGCTGTCACCGAGCGGGCGTTCCCCTCGCTGACCTATGGCATTCACGCCTTCCTGTGGTGGAACGAGACCATGCGCACGCTCGACCTGGATAACATCCGGCTGATGAAGTTCACGCACGTCAAGCAGCGCTTCTCGTGGAACAACATCGAGCCGATCCGCGGAGAATGGCACTGGGACAAGGCCGATGGCGTGGTGGACGAAGTGAATTACCGCGGGTTGGAGATCGTGGCGCGGCTGGACGGCCCGCCGGACTGGGCGGTGATCACCCCCTCCGCGCCCGATCAGCCCCCCGTTGATCTGGCCGCCTGGGAAGAGTTCTGCGGGGCGCTCGCCGCGCGTTACCGGGGGCGCATCGCCGCCTACCAGGTGTGGAATGAGCCGAATCTGCAGCGCGAGTGGCTCGGCCATCCGCCCAACGCGGCGGGTTATGTGACGCTGCTGCGCGTCTGTGCGGAGGCCATCCGCGCCGCCGATCCGGACGCGATCATCATCTCGGCGGGCCTGGCTCCTACGGGCACCTGGCTGCCCGAAGCCATCCCCGACACCGACTACTTGCGCATGATGTACGTGGCGGGGGCGTCGCCCTGGTTCGACGTGTTGGGCCTCAACGCGCCCGGCTACAAGTATCCGCCGGAGATGTCGCCCGACGAAGCCGAGCGCGAACTGGGGCACCGCTGGATGGTCTTCCGCCATGTGGAGGATATGCGCGGCATCATGGTGGCGGCGGGCGACGCACACAAACAGGTCGCGCTGCTCGAAGTCGGCTGGACGACCGACCCGCGCCCGGATTCGCCCTATCACTGGCATGCTGTGGACGAGGAGACACAGGCGGCCTACCTGGTGGGTGCGTACCGCTACGCAGCCCAACACTGGCGACCCTGGGTAGGGCTGATGGTCACCATCTACATCGCCGATATTAGCTGGACGCCCGACGACGAGGAATACTGGTGGGCGGTGAACGTCGCCGGCTACGACAACGGCTGGAAAGGCCGCCCGGCCTACTATCAATTGTCGTGGATGGAGCGCTACATAGACGATACCTTCATCCCCGCCCGCGACCCCGGCGACCCGGAAGCGGTCATCGTCGAGCCGCTGCCGCCGCGCAAGCCGTGAGTGCATTCGCGTTTTGGGGAAGTGGCCTTGAATCGCTGAGGCGCTGGGGGTGTAGAAGGGTCTATCCGTAAATTCGGTTCTGTAGGGGCGCTGCTTGCTGCGCGCCAGGAATTTACGGATGGTTGTAAGTCTAAGGACTCTGCGCCTTCTTCTGAGGCTTCTGCGCTCTCTACGGTGAATTCTGTTCCCAAACCCGAAGGCACCTGACCGGAGAGACACAGATGAAAGCTTGTGTGCTGGAACGTCCGGCTCCCATTGAAACGGCTCCGTTGACCCTGCGCGAAATCCCCACACCCGACCCCGCGCCGGGCAACCTGCTGGTGGCAGTGACCGCGTGCGGCGTGTGTCACACCGATCTGCACCTGGCCGAGGGCGAGCTGCCACAGCCCAAACTGCCAGTCGTGCCCGGCCATGAGGTAGTGGGGCGCGTCGCTGCTATCGGCGCGGGGGTGACGCGCTTCCGCGTCGGCGAGCGCGTGGGCATCCCCTGGCTGCATCAGACCTGCGGGGCGTGCGACTATTGCCGGCGCGGCCAAGAGAATCTGTGCGAGACAGCGCGTTTCACCGGCTACACCGCCGATGGCGGCTACGCCGAGTACCTGACCGTGCCGCAGGACTTCGCCGTACCCATCCCCGACCGCTTCAGCGACGAAGAAGCCGCGCCGCTGCTGTGCGCGGGCATCGTCGGCTACCGCGCGCTGCGCCGGGCCGATCTGCAACCAGGTGAGCGACTAGGCATCTTTGGCTTTGGGGCGAGCGGGCATCTGATGTTGCAGGTTGCCTGTCACTGGGGGTGCGAAGTGTATGTCTTCTCGCGCAGCGAGGAGCATCGGGCGCACGCCCGTGACCTGGGCGCAGTCTGGGCCGGTGCCGCGACCGACACGCCGCCCGCTCCTCTCGACCGGGCGATCAGCTTTGCTCCGGCGGGCTGGCTGGTACCGGTTGCGCTGGGTCACCTGCGGCGAGGCGGGACGCTATGCATCAACGCCATACACACCAGCCCCGTCCCCGAAATGCCCTACGCACTGTTGTGGCACGAACGTACCCTGCGCACCGTCGCCAATGCCACCCGCCGCGACGCCGAGGAATTCCTGCCGGTGGCGGCAGAAATTCCGCTGCAGATCACTACCCAGAGTTTCGACCTGGACGCAGCCAATGAGGTGCTGGCAAGACTCAAAGGGGGCGCGATCACCGGCGCGGCGGTGTTGCGCGTACGCTGAGGGCCGTTCAGGCGGGCAAGGTGAACCAGAAGGTCGCCCCCTGGCCTGGCACCGACTCAACGCCGATCTGCCCGCCATGGGCCTGCACGATCTGTCGGGCGATGGCCAGGCCCAGACCTGTGCTGCGCTCGTGACGGGGAGAGCGTGTCAAAAGCTGCGCGAAGGGCTGGAACAGCTTGGGTTGGTCGTCCCAGGGGATGCCTGGCCCATCGTCCCTGACGGTCACTCGCCAGCCCGACTCGTGCCGCTCGGCAGTGAGCTGAACAGAACCGCCCGACGGGGAGTGCCGCACTGCATTAGAGATCAGATTGTCGAGCACCTGACGCAAGCGCTGCGGATCGGCGTGTACGATCCCCGCTACGGGCGGCGGGTTGAGCGCCACGCGCACACCTTTTGGCTGGGCCAGGCGTTGATGCTGCTCGGCGCTTTCTGCCAGCACCTGGCACAGATCGAGCGTTTCCGGGCGTAGGCGCAATTGCCCCTGCTCGATCACTGCCACATCCAGCAGATCGTCAATCAGTGCCATCATATGCCGCGCCTGATTGCGCATATCCTGCAACAGTATCGTCTGATCTTCGGCAGAGACCTCGATGTAGTCGTCGAGCAAAATGGTCGAGGACATTTCCACCAGGCTGAGCGGACCGCGCAGATCATGCGCCGCGATCCCCAGAAAAGCATTTTTCTGCTGATTGAGGCGGTCAAGGGCGCGGTTCTGGCGCTCGACGGTTCGCTTTTGGGCGGTCAACTCGCTGACCAGCCGACCGCGTTGCACGGCGATCGCCACGTGTTCGGCGATGCGCAGGAATGTCTGGATATGCGCCTCGCGGTAGGCATTGGGCGCGGTGCTGGAGAAGAACAGAAAGCCCAGCGGCTTACCTTCGGCCTGGAGAGGGAAGGTCAGGGAAGAGCGCATCCCTTCCGCCACGATCAGCCGGGTGGACTCGGAAGAAGGTTTGTGCGCCAGATATTGTTGCAGGTCGTTGAGGATGCGCGGCTGTCCAGTCTCCAGGATTGTCTGCAAAGTGCTACCGGCTAGGGGCGCAGTATAACCCCGACGCAGGTACATGGTACCCCCATCCAGGCGGCCCCAGCGGGCACACACCGTCTGCCCGTCTTCTTCGATCAGCGCCATGCCTAGCCGGTCGTAGGGGATCAGATCGCGAAAGTCGGCATAGACGCTGTTGAGGATATCATCAAGCAGCAGACCCGCATTGATATGGTGCAGCAGACGATCGAAGCGCTCGGCCTCGCGGGCACGGCGAAGGAGGGTCTGGAGCAAGGCGTGCAGGGCCTCGTTCAGCGGGTCCTCTTCGGAGGCGTCTTGCAGAGCTATTTGAGCGCCCTGCAAATCTCCCTGTTGCAGATGCTTCAGCGCTGTCAGACTGCGCTCGATCCGTTCGTATAGTTCGGCATATTGTTGCACCTCACTCCCCCAGACGCGCCGCCTGCTGCAGCGCCCTCACGCGATCCCAGGCTTGCCAGTTACCTGCGCTTCTCTGTCGCCCCTGTCATGCCAACAATCGCTCATTCTTCGGCCTGATACATACTCTCATATTATGTCGTTGTCATTAGAGGCAATAGGGTCAGCCGGTGCAGTCTCGTCGCCCAGGTCGGGCAGGCTGGCCTCGATTTCTTCCGGGTCTTCGCCGCGTTCCAGGCGTTGTACTACCTCCTCGAACTCCGGCCCCATGTCCTCACCCATTTCTTCGCTCATCTCGCGCAGGAGACGACCCATGGTGCGCGGGTCGTTTTCGTCCAGGTCGTCGAGGAAGCTGTCGTCTGCCGAATCGTCGGATAGCAACCGCCCCAGCGACGAGCGCCGGATGGCCACGCGCGAGATCAGGCGCGTCAGGTTCGTGCTGTGGCAGCGGGGACAGGTGTGCGTCGCCTGATCGTATTCAGCATAGGTTTTATAAAAGAGCGTCACTTTGCGCCCACAATCGTTGCAGCGAAAGTCATACGATGGCATAACTCCCACCCTCTCGTGTGTAATCTACTGCCAGATTATCACGCGGCTGCGCAGAGTCAAGGTCAAGTCCCCAAGCTTTCTTATGTAGTGCTTGATCCTGTACCCGGAAACGCGGAGAAATTTGGAATCCAAATTTTTTCCAAATTCTTTCCTACTTTTGCTCTGCCTTCGGAGAGATGTAGTATGTGTTTCGTCCTTTTCCAACTTGTACGATCTGACCAGCTTCAGTGAGTAGCCTCAGAAGGTAGTTGGCCTGATTCCCGCTTACCCGGCATAGTCCCATCACTTCTCGCCGGGTAATGCGCTTGTGGGCACGCACGTACTCCAGAATCATCTGCTCCATTTGCAGGCGATCGAAGCCGCGGCGGTGCACATAGGCAGCGGGTTCTCCCATCTCGCGGTACACTAGGGCGCTCAGATGATAGCGTCGGGAGCGTGTGTGACCGTGAGCTTCGGCCAGACCACTTTCTACCAGGCGCTCCAACACTCGACGGGCCGCGATCTCATCTTGCTGGATCAGGCGGACAACGTCCGAGATATCTACTTCCCGCTCGCGCCACAACAGACTGAGGATGAGTAATTCCTCGACGCTGAAAGGTTCCTGTCGCCTGTTTTCTTCGCGAACAATCAGAGAGACGAAATCCAGGTCTCCTGGCCCGCCAGGAAGGATCAAGGTTACATGGGCCTCGGTTGTGCGAGAATAGTCAGGTGGCATTCGGCCCGTGCGCAGTAATCCCTCGTAGATGATGCTCACCCCACGGCCTGTCCGTTCGACCAAGCCGATCCGCTTGAAAATGTCGGCTAGTAGCGGGTTCCTGGGGCGCGGTCCGGCCACCAGGATGTTGTCTATTGTTACTCCCTGGACAAAGCCACCGGGGTTGCTTACCTGGATATGGTCACTGCGCATCTGGATATGTACCGCACCCAGACGAGTATAGTCACGATGAGTGAGAGCGTTGTTCACTGCTTCTCGAAACGCACGCGGGTCATAGGATGGTACACCTACCCGGAAAAGCCCTATATTCAACTCTAGTTCTTCATTGCGGATCTCAAAGGAGTCTACGACTCGCTCGAAGATGTGTAGTAGAGGCCAACGGTAGAACTCATTAACTCGCACTTCTCGCCCTTCCAACACTTGGAAGGCTACTTCATGGGCTGGCAGAGTCTCGCGTAACACCTCTTCGCGTCCGACCAACAGCAACCCTGCCACAGTGGGTACAAGATGTCTGTCCGTAGGTTTCACCAAGTTCAGAGCATGGGCAAGTTGTTTATCGTCCAGGCGCAACAGAGTCTGATCCCCGCGATATATCCCTACCATGCGGCGTAGTCGTTCAATCTCCAGTGGGTCCAGGTCATCCCAAGAACAGGCCATCATCGGCTGGGCGGTATAATCGCGCTGACCGCGATCAGCGTACCAACCGGTCAGTTCGTGAGGATAAAGAGGACGACAACCTGGGCTTGTGTGAACATCTCTATAGCGGACAAGCATTCTGCCATCGCTAGTAGCCACAGGTTGTTGGGCAGAGGGTATTTCAATCACCACCACCAGCCCTGTTGCCAGCTCGACCCCTGTCACCTGTACGTTTAAGGGCGGTACGGTACGGCTGGCGATGAAAGTCGCCAGGCCAGACCAATTCTGGTGTTTGGAGTGCAGACCAGATACTGTGCCGTCGTCTTCTACACCAATAAGAAGTCTGCCCCCTTGAGCGTTAGCCAGACACACAACGGTCTCCAGCAAATCGGTGTCCGACAACGGGCCACGATCACTCTTGAATTCAGTGGTGAGCGACTCACCCTGCGCAATCAGTGCCCGCAATTCCTCAGGCGTCATTGGCACATCCTGAACAATTTAATGCTAGTTACTCCTGAAGTGTACTACAGACCAGAGGCCTCAGGTAGCAGAGCGGCCCGCGTCGAGGAGAAGTTCCTTGGGTCTTCCCCCAGCCGTATTCTCACCTATTTCTTATGCCTATCACCCGCCGACTGATCGTGGTTTGCGGTACAATCTGGGTGAAAGGCTGAACAATCCCAGACCAGGACCGAATCATGCGCTTTTTCTATCAATCGCCCCCTCCCAACTCCGAAGCGCCGGAACCCTCCCCGCGCCCGCCCAGTGTACAGCGCGTTGCCGTGCGGCTGCCTGTCGCCGAGCCACGCCTGACCTACGGGCTGCTGGGCCTGATTGTGCTCATCGCACTGTATTACTTCAGCCTGCCCGCCCGCGAACAGGTGCTCTTTTTGAGCGAGTGGGCCAAGGTCAACGACCTGATCCGCGAGGGTGAGTACTACCGCCTGTTCAGCTCGATGTTCCTGCACCTCAACCTGACGCATCTGATCTTCAACGGCTATGCGCTGTTCGTGCTGGGGCGCGATGTCGAAGCGCTGTTCGGCACAGTTCGTTTTGCCATCATCTATGTGCTGGGCGGCCTGTCTGGCTCGCTGGCCAGTTTCATCTTCACGGATGCTCCTTCGGTGGGCGCGTCCGGAGCGATTTTCGCCATCTTCGGCGCGGAGATGGTCTACTTCTATCAACACCGCGCGTTGCACGGCGTGGCAGGACGCCAGCACCTGACCCAGCTCATCATCCTGATGCTGATCAACCTGGGGCTGGGCTTCTTTGCCTCCACTGGCGCGACCAATTTCCGCATTGACAATGCCGGTCACATTGGCGGGCTGGTAGGCGGTGTGGTGCTGGCCTGGTTCATCGGCCCGGCCTATCACATTCAGCGCGACCCAAACGCGGAAAGTGGATTCAGCGTGGTGGACAGGAATCCAGTGGGGCGCTGGGCACTATGGTCAGCGGCCTATGCGCTGGGGCTGGTCGTGCTGATTGTCTACGCCGTGACGGCCTAGAACATGCGACGCGACTCAGCCGCCCAGGAATTTCGCGGCCCGCTCAACGCTGTCCGTCGGGCTGACTTTGATCTGCGCGTCAACGACCGTGCCGTCCTCATCAATGATCCAGTGCGAGCGGATCACGCCCATGTACTTCTTGCCGTACAAGGACTTTTCGCCCCATGCGCCCCACGCTTCGAGCACGGCGTGATCGGGATCGGAGAGCAGATCGTAGGGCAGGTGCTCCTGATCTTTCCAGGCGCGCAGATCGTCGGGCGTGTCGGGGCTGATGCCAAGCACGACGGCGTTGGCGATCTCGATGCGCGGAAAAGCGTCGCGGAAGCCGCAAGCCTGAGTGGTGCAGCCGGGGGTGTTGGCTTTGGGGAAAGCGAACAGAACGACTTTCTTGCCGCGAAAATCGCTCAGCCGGACGATCTGTCCATCCTGATTTTTCAGGGCAAAGTCGGGCGCTTTTTCGCCGACGGCGGGCATGGTATGTATCCTCCCTGGGTGCTACTTCGAACGATGATCGTTCAGAATGTAGCACAGCCCGCTCGACGATGGCGATAGTACAGCGTCTTTCCCGCGGTTGGCCTGGCCTTAGTGCAGCGCACGCAGAATCGCCAGCACGCGCCCCTGGACGCTGACCTTGTCGGCGTCCACATAGATCGGCTCCATCAGCGGATTGGCCGGTTGCAGGCGCACTTTCTTGCCCTCTTGATAGTACTTCTTGAGCGTGGTTTCGCCGCGCTCAGTCAGCCACACGGCGACCATATCTCCATTGTGGGCGATATTCTGTCGCCGCAGGATGACGATGTCGCCATCGGCCACCATCGCGTCAATCATCGAATCCCCGCTGACGCGCAATGCGAACAGCTCTTCACGAGGCGTCGGGCCGATCATGGCCTGCGGCACTTCGATCAGGTCGTCGGTGTCGTAGTAGTAGCCGAAGTCCTCACCGGGCAGCGGCACCGGTTCGCTGGCGACAATCGTGCCAACCAGCGGCACCTGGATCATGCTGGTCGGGTCGGCGATGCTCACCGGGTATTCCTTGGCGGGCGTTTCCTGGCTGGCCAGCCATAGCCCGCGCGACACTTTGGGCGTGCGCTCGATATAGCCCCGATCCACCAGCTTGTTGAGGTTGTAGTTGACCACCGAGGTGGAAGCAATACCCACAGCTTCGCCGATCTCGCGGATGGTGGGCGGATAGCCGTGTTGCTGCACAAAGTCCTCGATGAACTGCAAGATGCGCTTCTGACGGACGGACAGGGGATGACGATTCATCATGGGCTTGCTCCACAAATTCGCACAACAGTTCGGTTGTTATCCCTAAGTATAAGACGAACCCATGTTCGATGTCAAGCAATTTAAGATTGGGCTTAAGTTTGGGGCAGCTTCCGGGCGAGGCGAGGGCTACAGGGGGGCTAAAAAGCCGGTGTATTTCAGTTTAGTATCTATCTGTAAATTCGGTTCTGTAGGGGCGCTGCTTGCTGCGCGCCAGGAAGCCTGGTGGTACAGGTTACCCTTATCCTGCCCATCTCCTGAACTTTATCCACTTCCATTGGTTTGACGCTCTGGGCCAAAAGTGCGAAAATAAGATCAATCAACCGCGATGAGGCTCGCTGGCGTCGGTAAAGACCGACCAAAATGTCCTCCTTCAGGGACTGATAGCCTCTACCTGCACACTTTGTGCGCTGGTAGAGGCTTTTTTGTCTGGTGGGCAAAGGCGCTGAAGTCGAGCGTTGGCAAGCGCAGCGACAGCAACACGCAGGGCTGACCGATAAGCAAGGAGTATCTGAACTTGACCCACGATCTACTCAACCCCCATCAGCGTCTGGCGCTGACCATCACCCTGCGCCAGGTAGAAAAGACGCTGCGCAGCATCTTGGACGACCTGGAAACAGAAGAACGAGCCATTCTATTCCGCTCCAAGATCACCCTGCCCGAAGATAAACGCCCCCAGGTCAAGGAACTGGCCGAGGCCGCCATTCAGCGCATCGCCTGGCTGGCGCGCCGCTTCGAACTTCCGCCGGAAATTTACGACAACACGGCCACTCTGCGCGGTCCTCTGGCTTTGTTGCGCAGCGATCTCTACGATGCCCATGCGGCACGGCTAAGACGCTATGGGGAAGTCAAGCCGGAACTGGCCTCCGAACTTGACCCTGTGCTCGACGATCTCATCAGGTTGCTGCGCGAGATCACCTATGTGTCGCAGTCGCACCATCCCGAACCAGGCGATGGACACTCACATGAGACCCTCTGAGCCAGGAATGCACGCCATCGGAGAGGATAAGAGAGATCGAGATGAACAGCGCGGTAACTCCTACGGGACCGCTCCCGCATGGCGAAGACCCGGAATTCCATTCCTTCAGTGAGGAGTTCGAGCAACGTTTTTTCGCGGATGCGGAACAGGTGAGGATTCAGGTCACCCTGATGCGCGAGACCTGGGATGAACTCCAGCAGGTGATCGAGGAGAACGATTGGAAGCTCAACGAAGGGTTGATCGTCCTGCTGACGACTGGTATGGCTTTTCTGAAAGCCGAACGCGCCCTGGCGGTGACCCAGGGCACGGGAGAATTTTCCGCGGAAGAAATCCAGAAGCTGCTCGACCGACAGATGGTCATCGAAGCGCGTTATGCTTCGATCAAGAACTTCGCCTTCGACCTCATGCGCGACCATCGCACACTGGAACTGCGCTACGCCCCCCTGGAACGCGAGTATCTGGCTTTTCGGAACATGGTGTGGCCGCTGAGGCGGGAAAACGACGCACTCAGAGCGGAGCTCGCACGGCTGAAGCAGGAACTGGAAGCGACCAGGTCAGCCCTCTCCGACGCGACTCCGCCTGAGGAACGCAAACATTGGAAACGTTGGTTGGGCGCGCTCAGGAGAGGTTTTCGACATGGGGGCCAGTAGTTGTTACTGCTGCGCAGTGTTTTCCTCTCACCCCCCGCGTCTTTTTCCCTTTGCAAGCCGGGCAGATTGGAGACTTGCTTTGACTCGCACGAGCGCCCCCGTCGCCCGCAACATGGGCCGAGGGAGCTGAGGATTGAGCAGATACGGGGGTACGTCAGAAGCGCCGTCTTCAGGTCGGCGGGTCGGTTAGGGGTGATCCTCTATGAAAGGTGACCTGGTTAGCGCTGGATTGAAGGCTGCCCTGAAACAGTCGGGCTGTCCCATCTGCCGTTTGCGTGCTGAAAGTGAGCAGCGCTATATCCGGATGTTGCTCTGGGAATCCGTCAACGATCCGCAGACGCGCGATCATTTCATCGCTGCGCTGGGCTACTGCGAGCGCCATACCTGGCAGGTGGGCCTGGTAGAAAACGAGCAGTTCGGCTGCCCGCTGGGCAATGCTATCATGTACGAGCACCTGGCAGGCAAGGTACACAGCCGGCTGGTCGCCTATGCGCTGCGGATGAAGTGGACACGTCGCCCCCTGTGGCGGCGCTGGTTGACTCTGCTCTGGCCCTGGGCCAGGCGACGGCTTTCGGCGGCGGAGTTGCGCCCTCAAGAGCCTTGCCGTATCTGTCAGATAGGCGAGCGATCGGAACGCAGGCACTTGGGATGGTTGTTGCAGCACCTATCCAGGCCGGAGAGCGACTTGCGGGCGCTGTATCTGGCATCAGACGGTTTGTGTCTGCCTCATCTGCGGCAAGGGCTGGCGCTGGCTTCCCTCCCTGTTGAAGCAGGCGCACGCTTCCTGGTAGAAGCTGCCCTGCACCGCCTAGAAGTGCTGCAGCGCGATCTGAGCGAATTCGAACGCAAGAATGCCTGGGATTACCGGCACGAGCAAAAAACCGTAGCCGAAAGCACTGCCTGGTTGCAGGCGCTGGCGTTCTTCGGGGGTACGCTGCCAGAAAGGCGCAACAGCCATGATTGAAGACTTCCGCCGCGATTTCTTCCCCAACACCCAACGCCATACTCTGACGCTGGAAATCACCAGCAACGAGTGGGAAGCGCTTCAGCAGGTCATCGCCGAAAACGAATGGGAGCACGACGAAGGGCTGCGCTACATCCTGGCAGCGGGCAGAACCTATTTGCAGACAGAGGCGGCGCTGAGTCCTGGGGAGCGCTCCGGTGCCGCCGAGGAAGCCCGACTCCAGAAATTCCAGCGCGAGTACATCAGCATGGGCGCACAACTGGCCGTCATGAAATATCGTGCTTTTCACTTCATGCAGGCGGTGCAGCTCCTGGAAATGAAGCTTAAAGCATATGAAGTCGAACTGTCTCAGTTGAGACAGGCCAACGAAAAACTCCGGCAAAAGCTCTCCCGTTAGACGGCAGGAAACACCCGCCTGTCACCAGGGTCGTCGCTCGCTTCGGGCTGATTGGCAGGGAGCGCAGCGGACGAAGACCTCAATATACGACTTGTCCGTGACCAAAACCCCTCGGTTTGCAAGGCTGACACGCACAGGGGTTGCTGTCGTGTGGCTGATAAGGCGTTCAGGGGCCGGATGGAAAGGAATTTCATAAGACCGTAAGCGCCCGTTCCTGGTCGTTCAAATCGCTGGGGTAGGGTCTTCCCTCGCTCATACTCCAGTCTACTCACTCATATGTCACGCTGAAACGGTCTCTCAAGCTCGTACGTTCCAACGGTCCTGCCGACAGTCGTCGAGGAATACCGCGACCGCTTGCGAGCGTTTGAGCCGCCTTGGCGGCCTTCTGGAACAGACCGCCCCCTACATTTTCGAGGTGCAGCCCGCCCGCAACTGGCAAGCGCTGGAGCCGGACGCCCGCGCCGCCGCCCAGGCGCAAGTCGGCGCACTGCCCACCCACGAGCACCTGCCCTGCCCGAAGGAGTTGGCTCAGAGGGCGCGGTGGGGAGGATGATGCGGCAGTCATCGCCGGTCTTCGCTTATACTCCCCTG